>CAZRPD010000128.1:0-16086 GCA_964601775.1 uncultured Caulobacter sp.
CACCACCAAGGCCGGCGTCCTGCGCGAGGTGGGCCCTCGCGACTTCGCCGGCTAAGCGGCGGTGAAATTATTCGAGATGACGGACAAGCGCCTGGCCGACAGCGACTGGCCGGCGGCGGGCGCGGTGCCGGCGAAATAGGCTTCAGGCCTCGCCCTTGCGACCGCTCGAGCGCTGGAAGAGCTGCAAGGTCCGCAGCATCGACAACCGCGCACTGTCGGCATGGTGGCCGCTGGGCGCGACGAACGCATGGCCAGCGTCATAGAGGTGGATCGGCAGGTCCGGATGCGCCTCGCCGATCGCCTCGACGTCCGCCAGCGGGATCATCGGATCGGTCTTGCCGAAGTGCAGGATGGTCGGGACCTTGGGCGCCTCGTCCTTGTAGGCGACGATGTCGCCGCCATAGAAGGCCGACACGGCCTGGACGCCCGTGCAACGGCTGGCCGCCAGCCAGGCCGTCGTGCCGCCGAAGCAGAAGCCCATGACGAAGACCGGGCCTTCCATCGCCTCGATGCAGGCCTGGACGCGGGGCAGGGTCGAAACGCCCCAGCCGGTCGCCTTGCCCAGGGCCATGCGGGCGTCGAGGATGGCCGGCGTCGTGTCCTCGACCGGAAAGTCGGCGTCGGCCGCATCCAGCAAGCTGGGGACCATCACCTCATAGCCCTGGTCGGCCAGGCTGTCGGACAGCTGGCGAAGGTGCGGGGTGACGCCCCAGATGGCGTGCAGCATGACGATCCCGCCGCGCCGGGCCTCCCGCGCCGGGGCGTGCCAGGCGGAGAACGGAGCACCATCCTCGCGGCAGGCCAGGGCGATGCGTTGGCTGGATAGGCCGGCGTCGGCGGTCACGTCTTCTCCTACGACTTCTTCTCGTGCAGCGTACACGGCAGGCGGCTGTTGGCGTCGTTCGAGCAGGCTGCCGCCAGGAGGCGCGCCTGCGACTTGGGCTGCGGCTTGTCGATGACATAGCCGCCGCCTTCCTTGCAGGCCACCTCATAGCGACTGATCGGCGGATTGCCGCCACCGCCCAGATAGGTGGCCTGGGCGACGGTGCATTTTGCGCCGACCTTCTTCACCAACGCCTGGGGGCCGGCCATGTTGCCGACATTGGCGCGCAGGCGGCAAGTGGCCATGGTGCCCTTGCCCAGACCCTTGGGCGCGCCATTGGCCGAGGCCTGGATGGCAATGCAGTCATAGGCGGTCAGTCCGTCCGGCGTACTGTTGACCATCCAGCCGAAATCGTCGCGACAGGCGACCTCGTAGGTCGCGCCCTTCTTTCTGGTGTCGGAAACCAGCGCGGCGTCCTTGACGTCGCAGGTCACGCCGGCCTGTGCCAGCAGTTGGCCCGCCTTGCTCACGGTCAGCGGATTGCCGGACTCGCGAAAGCCCATGCCGGAGGACTCGGCGTTGAGGATGCGCTGGCCGAAGTTGGGGTCGATCATGTCGGGCGTTTCGCTGAGCGGCGCGCCTGGGGCCTTTTGCGCCCAGGCCCCGCCGGCCACCGCCAGCGCGCCGACCATTACAAGCGTCGAAATCATGGTTTTCATGGTAGCTCCCCTTTTCCCTGGGAGAGAGCTTACAACCTCCGGCGCCCCTGTCGAGGCGTCCGCCTCATGGGGGTTTCAGGCATCGGCCAGGAAGAATGCGACCGTTCGTTCGCGCGCCAGTTCGGCGTCGGCGAGGTCGGAATCGGGGCGGCCATCGTTGTTGAAGCCGTGGCCGCTGTTCTCGTAGACGTGGACCGGAACCTCGGGATGGGCGGTCCAGATGGCGGCCTTCACCTCCTCGGCGGGGATATGAGGGTCCTGGGCGCCGAGATGAACGATGACCGGCGCCTTCAAGTCGAACTTGGCCATGCCGGCGACCTGGCCGCCGTAGTAGCTGGCCGCCGCCGACAGGCCGTCCAGCCGCGCCGCCGCCAGCCAGGCCATGGTCCCGCCATAGCAGTAGCCGACCACGAACACCGGCCCGCGGTCCTTCAGGGCGTCGATGCAGGCCTGGATGTCGCCCATGGCGTTGTCGGGCCCGTTGGCCACCGCCAAGTCCTTGCCGCGCGCGAAGCCGGCCTCGTCGTGCAGGGCGGTGAAGCCCTTCTCGCCGCGATCGAACATCGACGGCGCGATCACCTCGAAACCCCGCGCCGCCCAGCGGGCGACGTCCTCCTGGACATAGCGGTCCAGGCCGAAGATTTCCTGGATGACGATTACCCCGCCCTTTCGCGCACCCAGCGGCTGGGCGTGCAGGGCGGTGAACCCAAAGCCGTCATGCGCGGCGGTCAGGGTGATGGTCTCGGCCATGGCTCGTCCTCAAAGCGAAACGGCCGGGGCGTCTCCGCTCCGGCCGTTCGAACTGTGGCGCCTCAGACGTTGAAGCGGAAGTGCATCACGTCGCCGTCCTTGACGACATATTCCTTGCCTTCGGCTCGCATCTTGCCGGCTTCCTTGGCGCCGTTCTCGCCGCCCAGCTTGATGAAGTCCTCGAAGGCGATGGTCTCGGCGCGGATGTAGCCCTTCTCGAAGTCGGTGTGGATGACGCCGGCCGCCTGCGGGCCGGTGTCGCCGACGTGGATGGTCCAGGCGCGAGCTTCCTTGGGGCCGACCGTGAAATAGGTCTGCAGGTCCAGCAGGGTGTAGGCCTCGCGGATCAGGCGGTTCAGGCCCGGCTCTTCCAGACCCAGGGTCTCGAGGAACTCGGCGCGCTCCTCGCTGTCCAGCAGGGCGATCTCGCTCTCGATCTGGGCCGAAATGACCACGCTCTTGGCGTTGTCCTTGGCGGCGCGTTCGGCGACCAGATCGCTGTACTTGTTGCCCTTGTCGGCCGAGCCTTCATCGACGTTGCAGACGTACAGCGCCGGCAGCGAGGTCAGCAGCTGCAGCATGTGCCAGGCCTTCTCGTCGTCGGCGTCGATCTTGGCGGCGCGGGCCGGGCGGCCTTCGCGCAGCAGAGCCAGGGCGATGTTGGCCAGGCGCAGGGTGTTGGCGCTTTCCTTGTCGGCGCCGACCTTGGCGCGCTTCTCAAGGGCGGGGACGCGCTTTTCCAGGCTTTCCAGGTCGGCCAGCATCAGCTCCATCTCGATGATCTCGAGATCGCTGATGGGGTCGATGCGGCCCTCGACGTGAACGATGTCGCCGTCCTCGAAGCAGCGGGCCACGAAGGCCACGGCGTCGCAGTCGCGGATATTGGCCAGGAACTGGTTGCCCAGGCCTTCGCCCTTGCTGGCGCCGCGCACCAGGCCGGCGATGTCGACGAAGGTGATGCGGGCCGGGATGATTTCCTTGGAGCCGGCGATCTTGGCCAGGGCGTCCAGGCGCGGCTCGGGCACGGCCACTTCGCCGGTGTTCGGCTCGATGGTGCAGAACGGATAGTTGGCGGCCTGGGCCGACGCCGTCTGGGTCAGGGCGTTGAACAGGGTGGACTTGCCGACGTTGGGCAGACCGACGATGGCGACTTTAAGGGCCATGGAACTCTCGTGGATTTCGTTGGGCGGGCGATTACCACGGATGACCGGGAAAGGCGAACCGACGCGGGGAGGGGCCCCTCTTGCATGAACTGCAACCAGACCTGATATCAATGCGCGAAAGGAGCCTCCCCATGAGCGTTCGACCCGCCCTGAAGATCGTCAAGGGCATGCCCGCCTCGGATGGAGACGGCGTGCGGCTGACCCGCATGCTGGGCACGCCGGAAGCCCAGATGTTCGATCCGTTCCTGATGCTGGACTGTTTCGACAACGACCAGGCGTCCGACTACATGGGCGGCTTCCCCGACCATCCGCATCGCGGCTTCGAGACCGTGACCTACATGCTGGAAGG
Source organism: uncultured Caulobacter sp. (assembly GCA_964601775.1). GTDB lineage: Bacteria > Pseudomonadota > Alphaproteobacteria > Caulobacterales > Caulobacteraceae > Caulobacter. The sequence goes on from CAZRPD010000128.1 coordinate 3,805, forward strand.
CCGGATGCGGCACCGCGACAACACTGGCCGCGAGGGTGTGATCGGGCCGGGCGGCATCCAGTGGATGCGAGCCGGCAAGGGCATCGTCCACTCCGAGATGCCCGAGCAGAACGAAGGGCGCATGCGCGGCTTCCAGCTGTGGGTCAATCTGCCGGCCAAGCTGAAGATGACCGCGCCCGGCTATTCGGAGTTCGAGGCCGACGCGATCCCGGTCGAGGCCCGCGATGGCGGCGTCACCGTGAAGGTGATCTCCGGCGTGACGGAGGCCGGCACCGCGGGGCCGATCGGCGGCGGGGCCGTCGACGCGCTCTATTTCGACGTCGTGCTGCCGGCGGGGGCGCGGTTCTCCGAGCCCGTGGGCGATGACCGCAACGCCATGCTGGCGGTCTACGAAGGCCAGGCGCGCATAGCCGGCAAGAGCATCGACGCTCTGTCGGGCGTCTTCCTCGGCAAGGGCGACGCCGTCGAGGTCGAGGCGATCACCGACGCGCGGGTGCTGCTGCTGGCGGGCCGTCCGATCGAGGAGCCGGTGTTCTGGCACGGCCCGTTCGTGATGAATTCCCGCGAGGAGATCGTCCAGGCGTTCGAGGACTTCCAGAGCGGGCGGTTCTGACCGGCTTTATGACTGGCCGGTCAAGAGGGATCGGGTGAGCGGCTCAAAGGGCGGCCGCTCAGGCGTTCCAGCTCCTGCTGCATGCGCACGACCTGGCCGCTGAGGCTGGTGACGTCACCCTGCAGCTGAGCGTTCCGGCTCTTGAGGTAGGCGTTCTCGCGGCGCATCGCCTGGGCGTCTTCGTCGGTCATGAGCGCGCGCCTCGGCTGGTCGTCCGAGGCGTCATGCGGATGACCGCGCGCAGCAGGGCCGCGCGATCGGGACTGAGGCCAGGCGCCAGCAGTTCCCTTTCCGCGCCTTCCCGGATCTCGCCCTTGTGGCGGTTGCCCAGGAAGAAGGCTTCGGCCTGCACCTCCCGAGCCGAAACCTGGCGCGCGCTGAAGCCGGCCAGCAGGGCGCTCCACGGGCTCATCGAAGCGCCGCAGGGGCAGGGGTGTTCGAGGGGGCGGACATGACGTCCTTTCAGGCCAACGAGCTTCGCATGGCGCGAGGTAATCCGTGGCGCTGACATGATAGCGCGATCCGAAGGGGATGGCTCCCCACGACGTAATCATTTCCCCGCCGCGCGGGTGCGCGTGCTAGGGTCTTCTCGAGGCGCGCAGTCACGCCATCTGGACCGGTCCCCCTAGCGGACGGTCCCAAGGTCCCGAAGCCGGGGCGCCCAGAGACGTCTCTAGAGACATCCTCAACATCATGGTCGACCGCCGCGGTCGGGCTTGGCCCGAGCACGCCCATGGTCGCCGTCCGCGTCTTCCCCTGAAAGGAACGTCCCGTGTCCAAAGGCAATCGCGAAGTCCGAAAGCCCAAGGCGGCAAAGCCCAAGGTGATCGCCGCCGCACCGTCGGTGCTGTCGCAGACCCTGACGCCGCGCAAGACGTAGCGACCGGCTGCAAGCAGACCGAGCGCCGCGGATCGGCGCGCTCGACGAAAGGCCACGCCATCAAGACCTATCCCGGAACCCGCCCTTCAGGCCCCAAGGGCCTGAACGATCCCCGTTCGATGGGCAGCCAGCCCACCCGGCCCCGGCCGATCGACCCGAACGCCCTGCGAGGCACCAAGTCTTGAGCCAGACTCCGCCGACCATCGCCTATCTGATCCTGGTCCATCGCTATCCCGAACAGTTCAAGCGGCTGTTCAAGGCGATCCACGACCCGGCCAACCACTATCTCGTCCACGTCGACAAGAACGCCGGCCCGGACCTGGAGAGCGACCTTCGCGGGTTCCTCGCCGCCTATCCCAACGCCGCCGTCCTGGAGAGCAAGCGCGCCCTGTGGGGCGGCTACAGCCTGGTCGACGCCGAGCTACGCGGCATGGCCAGGCTGCTCGAGATGGACGCCCGCTGGGACTACTTCATCAACCTCAGCGGCCAGGACTTCCCCCTGACGACGCAGGGACAAATCCGGGACTTCTTGGACGCCAACCGAGGCCGGGAGTTCATCCGGGTCCTCGACCAGGCCAGCATCCGGCCCGAGACCATGGGCCGGGTCCTGCAGCACGTGGTCGAACAGGGCGGTCGCATTGTCGACAGCCTGGTCACGCGGCTCTTCCTGAAGGACGCCACGCCCTATATCGGCAACCAGTGGAAAATCGTCAGCCGCCGGTTCTGCGACTTCGTCTGCCACGACCCGTCGGTCGATCGCTACAAGGCTTTCTACCGCAACACCTTCATCGCCGATGAGGGCTTCTTCCAGACCGTGATGATGAACACCGCCGCGCACGGGGAGGTCGTCAACGACGACAAGCGGATGATCGACTGGGTGCCCGACGGCGACATCAAGCTGCGTCCCCGCACGTACACGGCAGCCGACGCGGACGCGCTGACGTCGAGCCCGCATCTCTTCGCGCGCAAGTTCGACGCCGAGGTCGATGCGGAGATCCTCGACATCCTGGAAGCCCACCTGCGGGCTCAGGCGGTCGCCAACGAGCGCGCGACGGCGGTCGAGCTGGCCCCCGTGCTCGTGGCCTAGAGTGATCAGCCGGAACCACCGTCTCATCGCGCTGTGCGCGGCGGCGTATGTGGGCGCCATCGGCTTCTCGGTGGTCGGTCTCCTGCGCGATCCGCCGCTGAAGCCCTATGTCATCACCCCGGCCGGCGACTGGGCGCGCTGCGTGGAGATCACCGCCACCAGTGAGCGCCTAGCCTACCGCGAGGCGCTTCGGCGTCCGACGCCGGCGAGGGCCAAGGACGGAGGCTGCCCTGTCCTGCCCGCCATCAAGGCGGTGGACTCGCGTCTGATGATCCAGCGCGGCTTCAACGCCGCGCTGGTCGTCTCGGCGATCCTGGCGGCGCTATGGGGCCTCGGCTTGGCGCTTCGCGCCTGGCGTCGAGGCGACGGCCCCTTCGACTAGCCGGTGATCGCCGACGCCGCGAAATCCCGCCAGCTCTTGGCTTCCTTGCGGAAGTGGCTGTGGGTCTTGGACAGGCGCTTGTCGATCTCGGCCAGCTTGGCGCGGGCCTCGTCCTTGCGGCCCTGGCGCGCCAGGAACACGGTGTAGCGGGCGATGCCCTCGAAGCCCGGATAGTGGTCGGCGGCCCAGCTGAGCGCGGTGTCGGCCTGCTCGTCGCGGCCCAGGGCGTGATAGACGCGGCCCAGGGCCAGCATGGTGTGGGGCGTGCGGCCGGCGGTGGGCTGCTCGCCCAGCTTTTCCAGTAGCGGCAGGGCGTCGCTCGGGCGGTTCAGCTCGATCAGGGCGTTGGCGCGGCCCAGCAGCAGCTGGGCGTCGTCGGCGTACATGCCCGTCAGGCTGTCGGCATAGAGGCGTTCGGCCTCGGCGTGCTTGCCCAGTTCGGTGGCGGCCACGGCCATGCGCACCCGATTGGCCACCGTGGGGGCGTCGTCGACGGCGCGGGCGGCCTCGCGATATTCGCGCTGCGGGTCCAGCGCCTTGCGGGCGGCCTGGCCGACATTGCGCGCGGTTTTGCCGCCCATCAGCTCGGGCACGAGGACCGCGACCAGATAGACGATCCCGCCCAGAGGCTGGAAGATCAGGATGATCCACAGCCAGAACATCTCGCGTCCCGTGCGCACCACGTGGACGCACAGCGCGATCGCGAACAGCAGGGACAGGGCGAGCAGGGGCAGGGGAAGCGAGAACAGGGCTGACATGCCTGAACCTCTAGCGAATTTGGCGTTGCAGCTCTAGGCGGGTTTCCTGGGGTCAGCCTTCGGCGCAGGGGCCAGGCGCATAACCTCGGCCTGGTAGCGCTCGTCGTCGCCGACGGCGGCGAAGGGCAGGGCGTCGGCCAGGGCGTCCAGCATCGGGTCCAGCCACTGGTGCTCGACCTTGTGGAAGTCGCCCAGCACATAGTGCATGACCGCGTCCTTGTGGCCGGGATGGCCCACGCCGATGCGGCCGCGGCGGAAGGCGTCGCCGACCTGGCTGGTCACCGAGCGGATGCCGTTGTTGCCAGCCGCGCCGCCGCCGGCCTTCATGCGAAAGCGGCCCGGGGCCATGTCGATCTCGTCGTGGAAGACCAGGACGTCGGCCGGCGTCAGCTTGAAGAACTTCATCGCCTCGCCCACGGCGCGGCCGCTCTCGTTGTAATAGGTCTTGGGCTTGAGCAGCAGCAGCTTGACCGGGCCGTCGGGCGTCGACACCTGCCCCTCGCAGGCCAGGCCCTGGAAGCGCGCGCGCCACGGCGCCGTGCCCCACTTCCGCGCCAGCGCATCGACGGCCATGAAGCCGACGTTGTGGCGGTTCTTCTCGTACTTGGGCTCGGGATTGCCCAGGCCGGCGAGGATCAGCATCGCTTGGATCTCAAGGAGGCAAAGAAAAACGGGCGGACCCGAAGGCCCGCCCGTCTCTTAAATCGGTTCGACCCGAAGGCCGAGGGGCGATTAGGCTTCGGTCGTGGTGTCGCCGGCGTCCGACTGAGCGGCCGACGAGGCCTTCAGGGTCGCGATCACGAAGTCGCGTTCCACGGCGGGCTTCACGCCTTCCGGCAGCTTCACTTCCGAGATGCGGATGGTGTCGCCGATGTCGTGGTTGGCCAGGTCGATGACCAGCTCTTCGGGGATCTTGTCGGCCGGGCAGGCCAGTTCGACGGTGTGACGGATCACTTCCAGCGAGCCGCCCTTCTTCATGCCGACCGAGGTTTCCTGGTTCTTGAAGTGAACCGGAACTTCGATCTTGATCAGCTGGTGTTCCGACACGCGGTACAGGTCGAAGTGGATCGGCTCGTCGGTGACCGGGTGGAACTGGATCGACTTGGCGATGACCGATTGCTTTTCGTCGCCGTGTTGCAGCGTGACCAGGTGGCCCAGCAGCTTGCCGGTGTACAGCGACTTGCGGAATTCGTTGACCTTCACGGCGATGTTCACCGGGGCCTTGCCGCCGCCGTACAGGGTGCCGGGGATCTTGCCTTCGCGGCGCACGGCGCGCGCGGGGCCGGTGCCGGCGCCGTCACGGACTTCAACGTTCAGGATGATCTCAGCCATGTCAGTGTCTTTCTAGAGAGCCGGATGCTCTCTGTTGTGACCCAGCGCCTATGGCCATATCGCCACGCTCGCCCGGTCGTTTTAGGGTCGCGCTACATACACAAAAGGGCCGGGCGACGCAACGCCCGGCCCTTTCGCTCGGATTTCGAAGAAAGATCAGCTCTTCTTGGCGACCGGCTTCTTGGCGGGAGCCTTCTTGGCCACGGCCTTCTTGGTCGAGGCGGGGGTGATCTTCGGCGGCGGGGGCGGTTCGGGCGGCAGGGCCGCGCCCGAGGCCTTGGCGATGCAGGCACCGGTGTCGATCAGGATGTGCTGGCCCAGGCAGAAGATGTCCTCGTAGTGCGGCTTGGCCACGGCCAGGCACTGGTAGAGGTTCAGCTTGGCCATGTTCAGGCAGCTGTTGGTCGCCGGATCGACGCTGAGAGCGTCGATCGAGGTCAGGTTGTTGTCGCCCGCCGCGCCCAGGGCGGCGAGGGCGGCTACGGCCAGGCCGCGGATCACGACAGGTTGGTAAGGGGCCGTCGCCACGCGCGGCGTGAAGCCCAGCGACTGGCCGCCGGTCGAGGCGTTCTGCAGCACGGCCACGTCGGCGCTCTCGGCCAGGGCCGGGGTGGCCGACAGGGTCTTGGCCGAGGCCAGGCGACCGTCGCGATCGACCACGGCGCTCTTGGACCACGAGGCCTTCTGGACGTCGTAGGCCGCCTGCTTCACGGCTTTGCCGGCCATGTAGACCTTCAGGCCGTCGCCGCCGATCTGGTCGATGATCAGGCCCGCGGCGCTGTCGCTGCCCTTGAACACGGCCGCGTAGGACGGGTTGGAGAAGATGTTGTTGATCATCTCCTGGCGCGAGGTCGGGTTGGCGGCCACTTCGCGCACCGAGGCGACGAAGGTGGGGTCCTGGAGCGCCAGCACGGCGGCGTAGGCGACCGCGCCGTTCATGAACGACTTGGATTCATACGACGCGCCGACCTTCAGCGAAGCCTGGATCTGCTCGCCGTTCTGGAAGGCGGGCGAGACGGCGCCGGCGCGGGCCATGTAGCCGCGGAAGGCGCTGGCGCGCTCGATCACGCTGGCCGACAGGGTGATCGGCGGCGGCGGCGGCGGGGCCTGCACGACCGGCGCAGGCGGGGGAGCCGGCGCGCTACAGGCGGCGACGAGCGCGGCCAGGGCGACGGCGGTCGTCGTCAGTACGGCGCGCGTACGCGAAAAAGAGCGCATTGTAGGAACTTCCCCATCAAGTCTGGCGGCGCCGATAGCAGCCCGGGTCGGCGAGATTGTGACTGTCGTCTCGTTAACCAAGCTTTTACAAGCGGGGCCGTGCGAGAGGCGAGTGGGGATATGACAATACCCCCGCCAGCCGAGTGTCTCGACGCGGTAGAAAGCGCGCTTAATTCAGAAAAATCAACAGGATCGCAGCCACCAAGCCGTCGGAAGACGGCTTGGCCTCAAGCCCGATGCGGGTCTTCGGCGATCGGAGATATGTTTAACGTCGGTCAGTCGAACAGCTTCGACACCGACTCCTCGTTGGCGATGCGGCGGATGGCCTCGCCGATCAGCGGGGCGCACGACACGTAGCGGATCTTCGGGCAGGCCTTGGCCTGGTCCGAGGCTTCGATCGAGTCGGTGACCACCAGTTCGGTCAGCACCGAATTGGCCACGCGATCGGCCGCCGCGCCCGACAGGACGCCGTGGGTGACATAGGCGCTGACCGAAACGGCGCCGTGGTTCATCAGGGCCTGGGCGGCGTTGCACAGCGTGCCGGCCGAGTCGGCGATGTCGTCGAACAGGATGCAGCGGCGGCCTTCGACGTCGCCGATGATGTTCATTACTTCCGACTGGCCGGGGCCCGAGCGGCGCTTGTCGACGATGGCGAGGTCGGCGTCGTCCAGGCGCTTGGCCAGGGCGCGGGCGCGCACCACGCCGCCGACGTCGGGCGACACGACCATCAGGTCGGGACCCATCTGGTAGTTGCGGATGATGTCGTCGGCCAGCAGGCGCGAGGGCAGCAGGTTGTCGGTCGGGATGTCGAAGAAGCCCTGGATCTGGCCGGCGTGCAGATCCATCGTCAGGACGCGGTCGGCGCCCGAGCGGGTGATCAGGTTGGCCACCAACTTGGCCGAGATCGGCGTGCGGCCGCCGGTCTTGCGGTCCTGGCGGGCGTAGCCGAAGTAGGGCAGCACCGCGGTGATCCGCTTGCCCGACGCGCGCTTCAAGGCGTCGATGCAGATCAGCAGCTCCATCAGGTTGTCATTGGCCGGATAGCTGGTCGACTGGATGACGAAGACATCCTCGCCCCGCACGTTCTCGTCGATGGTGACGAACACCTCGAGGTCGGCGAACCGGCGCACCTGGGCGCGGGTCAGCGGCATGTCGAGATATTCCGCGATCGCTTGCGACAGCGGACGGTTCGAGTTGCCGGACAGCAGCTTCATGATGATCTCGGGTGTGGGGGTCGGCCGATGCGGGGCCTTCTAGCAGTGATCGCCCCAGGCACAAGTGTTAACGGCCACACTTTTTCGCTTCCGTACGCGGAGGAACGCCCGCGTGGTTTCGGCGCCTCACGCTTCCAGGCAGATCGCCGACAGCAGGCGGCCGTAGTCGCCTTCGCCCTTGAGGAAGGCGCGGCGGTTGGAGAAGAACCATTCCTCTTCCGCCCGCGTGTCGCGGCCGACCCATTCGCGGCGCTCGACGCCGGCGGTTTCCAGGCGGTCCAGCACGAAGGCCGGCAGATCGAAGAAGCGCTTGTCGTCGGTCAGGCCCGGCTTGAAGAACCGGCCGGATCCGGGGCTGTCGGCTTCGAACCGGTGCAGGAACTCCAGGCCCACTTCGTAGGACTTGGGCCCGATGCAGGGGCCGACGACGCCGGTGATGTTTTCGGGGCGAGCGCCCAGCTCGACCATGCGGTCGACGGCGGCCTGGACGACGCCGTCCAGCGCGCCGCGCCAGCCGGCATGTGCGGCGGCGGCGATGCGGGCCTCGGGATCGACCAGCAGCACCGGGGCGCAGTCGGCCGCCAGGGCGCCGCAGATCACGCCGGGGGTCTTGGTCACGACCGCGTCGCCCTCGGGCCGGACGTCTCCCCACGAGCCGTCGGCGGTGATGGCGATGGTCGAGTGGATCTGGAAGGAGGTGTTGAGGTCTTCCGGCGCGCCGCCGAACCAGGCCGCGGCGCGGGCGCGGTTCTCGACCACGTCGGCCGGCTCGTCCTTGCTGCCGCGCCCGACATTGAGGCTGTCATAGATGCCGCGCGACACCCCGCCCTGGCGGGTGAAGAAGGCGTGGCGCACGCCGGGCAGGCTGGCCAGCAGCGGCGACTGGACGGTGGGCAGGCCTGGAGTCTTGGTCATTGGAGTCTTGGTCATAAGGTCGCGTCCTCGAAGAGGGGGGGCGAAAGGTCGGGCGCACAAAGGCAGGCGACCTTGAACAGGTCTCCCATCTGCGCCGCGTTGATCAGGCGATCAAGCTGTCTTGCCACTTGTTCGGCGCGATCGGGCCGTGCGGCCGCCAGGGCCTGGGCGCGCTGCTCGATCCCCAGCGCTTGCAGGAACTCGGCTTGGGTGAGGATTGGCCCGGCCTTGGCCCCGGTCTCGCGGGCGGCGGCGATCACGGCCGGGAAGTCGGCCCAGACGGTCAGGTCGGCGAGGCCCGCGGTCTTCAGCGGATCGACCTTTTTGTGCGCCTGAAGGGCCTGCAGCGTGTCGCCGGCCTCGGGCTCGGCGCGGCCATAGTCGATCAGCAGCGCCGCGCCGCCGTCGGCGACAAGGCGGTGAGCGATGTCGGAGGCGAGGGCGGCCTGGGCGGGGGAGGACTCCCAGAGGCTCCCGGCTTGCGCCTCGGCGTCGATCGGCGGCTGGCCGAGGCTGCGCAGCCCGAACGCCAGGTCTCCGTCCTCGCCCAGGCCGATCACGCGCTCGGCCCAGCCGTCCGCCGTCCGCACGAACTGGCGGGCGGGCAGGCAGTCCAGCAATTCGTTGGCGACCAGGATCATCGGCGCGCCGCCGGGGATCTCGTCCAGCCGGCCGACCCAGCGCGGACCCTCGCCCAGCCGCGCGGCCTGCTTGGCGCGCAGGGGCGGCGAGACCTCGACCAGCCAGACCTCGGCAGCGGCCAGGAAGTCGGGATCCAGCCTTCCCGCCCGCAGCAGGTCGCTCATCAGCGTGCCGTCGCCGGGCCCCATCTCGACCAGGCGGAACGGCGCGGGACGGCCCATTCGGGTCCAGGTCTCGATCGCCCACAGGCCGATCAGCTCGCCGAACATCTGGCTGACCAGCGGCGCGGTGATGAAGTCGCCGCCGGCCCCCAGATCAGGACGCATGGCGTAGTAGCCGTCGCGCGGGTCATGCAGGCAGCGGGTGAAGAACTCCGGGACGCCGATCGGCCCGTCCTGGGCGATCTGCGCCTTCAGGCGATCAAGCAGGCTCATCAACGCTCTGGGGGTTCTCGCGCAGCGACTTCCACAGCAGCCAGCCGCCGACCAGGATCATCGGGACCGACAGCAGCATCCCCATGGTCAGGCCGAACGGGAAGTCGGGCATGCCGTGGTCGGGGTTGCGGACGTTTTCCAGCGACAGGCGGAACACGCCGTAGGCCAGCAGGAAGGTCGCCACGATCGCGCCACGGCGTTGCAGCCACTTCAGGCGATAGACGGCGAAGGCCAGGATCGCGAACAGCAGGAGACCTTCCAGGCCGGCTTCGTACAGCTGGCTGGGATGGCGCGGGAACGGACCGGCGGGGCAGATGTGCTGCGGGTGGGCGGCCTTGATCGTCTCGTTGCAGAAGATCACGCCCCACGGGTGGTCGGTCTGGCGACCCCACAGCTCGGCGTTGATGAAGTTGGCGAGGCGGCCGAAGAAGATGCCGATCGGCGCGACCGGCGCGACCAGGTCGCCCAGCTTCAGCATGTCGATGGCGTTCTTGCGGGCGAAGAACACGATGGCCGCACACACGCCCAGGAAGCCGCCGTGGAAGGACATGCCGCCCTCCCAGATCTTGAAGACGTCCAGGGGGTGGCTGAAGAGCCAGGCGCGCTGATCGTCGTTCATCAGCATGTAGAAAAGGATGTAGCCCAGCCGTCCGCCGACGATGATGCCCAGCGTGATCCACAGCACCAGGTCGTCGATCTGCAGCGCCGTGGCGGTCGGCTTGCGGCCGCCCCACAGGCTTTCGGTGCGGGTCATGCGGATGGCGAAGCGCCAGCCCAGCAGGATGCCGGCGACATAGGCCAGGGCGTACCAGCGCAGGGCCAGCGGTCCCCATTGCAGAGCCCAGGGACCGATGTGAACGATCGGGTCGATATCGGGGAAGATCACGCCGGACAGCTCCGCTCGGGACAGATCGTCGCAGGTCTATAGGGTTCGGGGTTCGCTTTCACCCCTTGTTTCCCATATAAGAGCCTCCTCCTTTCTTGAGACTGGGCCCATCCTCGGGCCGCTTCGGAACCGCGATGCACAGCCAGAACCCCTTCCTCGACGAATTCGCCAAACTGACCCAGGCGGCCATGGGCATCGCCCAGACGGCCGGCGAGGAGGCGAAGACTGCGATGCGGAGCCAGGCCGACCGTCTGGCGGCCGAGTTCGACCTGATCCGTCGCGACGATTTCGAGGCCCTGAAGGCCGAGGTCGCCGCCCTGCGCGAAGAGGTCGCCGCCCTGAAGGGCGCCAAAAAGGCTCCGGCCAAGAAGGCCCCTCCGGCCTCCGAATAGGCGAATCGTCGCTCGCTCCCAGCGTGAAGCGGGTTGAGACGAACGCCGCGAAGCAGATTAGTGTCCCCGGTACGTGAGCGATTCATGGCGGGGCTAACCCCCGCCTTCGCCGGCGGGGACGTAGGTTTTCATGGACACCCAACCGGAAGACGACGACGTCCTGCTCGCCCTCGATCCCCTCGAGGTCGTCGAGCATGTGCTGTCGGCCGAAAATCTCACCTTCGATCGCACCGAGGACGGTGACCTCGCCTTCGCCCTGAAGGGCGACTGGAAGGACTACGAGCTGTGGTTCGCCTGGCGGCCCGAGGCCGACTGCCTGCAGCTGTGCCTGTCGCTGGACCTGCGCGCCCCCAAGTCCAAGCGCGTCTCGGCCTATGAGCTGCTGGCCCTGATCAATCAGCGCGTCTGGCTGGGCCACTTCGAGGTCTGGACCGAGGACGGCGAGGTGGTGTTCCGTCACGCCCTGGCCCTGCCGGCCGGCGAGCGGCCGACCATGGCCCAGGCCGCCTCGATGATCGACGCGGCGGTGGAGGCGGCCGACCGCTTCTTCCCGGCCTTCGAATTCCTGATTCAGGGCGCCAAGACCCCGGACGAGGCGATGGCCGCCTGCATGTTCGAGACCGTGGGTCAGGCCTGATTGTCGCCTTGGCCCTTGGCCAAGGTTCTTTGGGGGCTTAAGGCGACGACGATCGCAATCGTCGGAGCTGTCCCATGACCCCCATTCTCCTTCTCGGCGCCGGACGCATGGGCGGGGCTCTTGCCGAAGGCTGGCGCGACGCCGGCGCGTTCTCGGCCGCCGACCTGATCATCCGCGATCCTCATGTCGACCCGACTGCTTTTGCCGGCGCTCTGGTCAATCCGTCGCTCGAGGCGCTCGCCGCCGCCAAGACCGTGCTGCTGGCCGTGAAGCCGCAGATCTGGCGCGAGGCCATCGCCGACGTCGTCCCGCACCTGGCGCCTGACGCCATCATCGTCTCGATCGCCGCCGGCGTCCGCGCCGCCGATATTTCTGAGGCCTTCGGCGGCCGCGCCGTCGCTCGCGTCATGCCGACGACCGCCGTGGCCGTCGGCCGGGGCACGGCCTCGATCTACGCCGATACGGAAGCGGCCCGCGCCGCCGCCCGCGCCCTGTTCGCGCCGGTCGCCACGGTCGTCGACCTGCCGACCGAGGATCTGATGCACGCGGCCACCGCCGTCTCCGGCTCGGCCCCGGCCTATCTCTATGCCTTCGTCGAAGGCCTGGAGGCCGCCGGCGCCGCCCAGGGCCTCAACGCCGCCGACAGCGCCAAGCTGGCCCGCGCCACGATCATCGGCGCGGCCGCGCTGATGGAGAAGGGCGGCGAGGAACCGGCCGAACTGCGCAAGCAGGTGACCTCGCCGGGCGGCACGACCGCCGCGGCGCTGAGCGTGCTGATGGGCGAGGGCGGGTTCGGCGACCTGCTGCCCAAGGCGCTGGCGGCGTGCGTGAACAGGACGAAGGAGCTGGGGTCCTAAGCCCCCTCCGCGCTTCGCGCTCTTCCCCCCCAAGG
>CAZRPD010000129.1:0-16034 GCA_964601775.1 uncultured Caulobacter sp.
GGGGGGGCGAGCGCCGGAATCTTCGGGGCAAGCATGAGGAAAACGATGCCCGCCACCAGCAGGCCGCAGCTTTCCTGCCAGGTCGGGTCGGCCGAGACGACGTAGGTGGTGAAGATCTGCTCGCCGATCGACACCACCATGGCCAGGGCCATCATCTTCACGCCGACCGCCGGAACATAGGCGATCGCCCGCTCGGCCAGGAACGAGGTCTGGGTGAGGATGCCGAACGGCACCATCACGAACGAGATCAGGGTGACCACATAGAACTCGACCACCGTGACGACGACTTCGACGCCCAGGATCACGAAGGCCAGGATCACGCCGATGATGACGATGGCGGTGACCAGGATGGTGTCGATGTGGGTGAAGAAGCCCACGCCCATGCCTTCGCTGGCCAGGCGCCCGATGTACTTCAAAAGCTCAAACGCCACGTCCAGGCCGTCCCAGACGATCTTGGAAGGCGCGTTCAGAAAGTCGGTCAGGCTCATCCGACCGCCGCCGGCCTTGAGCCCCAGGGCGGTGAAGCCCTTAATCACCGTCAGGGTCAGGGGATGCCAGTTGCTGATCAGCCAGGCGAAGAAGCCAAACAGTAACAACTTGCGGATCAGGGCCGCCGGCACGTTGTCGTTCTCGTCGATCGCCCAGAGCAGCGCCGACAGCCCGAGGCTGATCACGATCAGGGCCGCGAAGGTGGTTCGCACGTCGCCGTTGATCAGGCCAAACCCCGCTCCGACCTGGCTGGTGAAGCGCGCGAGGTAATCGTCGAGGGCGGAGGGAGAGGCTGTCTGCATCGGCGGCTAGTGGAGGTCGCGTTCGGTCATGCGGCCGGGCTTGCGCCGGACGTAGGCCACCGAGCAGGGGTCGTTGGCGTCGCGAATGTCCGGGTCGGGACAGCGCTTGGGCTTGGCGGCCGGCGGCCTGGCCGCGTCATGGGGTCGGGCTTCGCCCGATGTCCGCCCGCAGGCGGCCAGGGCCAGGCAAAGCGACAGGACGAGCCAGAGGGGGGTCTGGACTTTGGTCATTGCAGGACGTCTCCGGAGAAGCGAGGCGCGCCCCGGGTCACCACCGAATTGCGCTGACGGTCGGCCTCGCTCTTAGTGACGACGGCGCGCCGTTCGGCCTCCCAAGTTTCCGCCTGGCGGGCCTGGGTGATCATCAGGGTCTGAAGCTGGGTCAGCTGGGTCGAGAGGGCGGCCAGAAGCTGGTTGGTGGCCTGGATGGCCGCGGTCTGGCCGGCGGCCGATTGCGAGGCCCCGACCGCCGAGGCCACCGCCTGACCCGTCGCGCCCTGGGCCTGGACAATCTGGTTCTGGACGGCCATGGCGTCCTGCAGCGTGTGGCGGCTGTTTTGCCCCCAACTGGCCAGCCGCGCGGCCAGGTCGCGGGCCGACGGGCCGCTCAGCTCGTCCGAATAGAGGTCGGCGAAGGACTGGCTGATGTTGGCGGCCTGGTAGCCCAGCCCCCGGGCCTGCTGCAGAAGCGCGGTGGCCTGGCCGGCGATGTCGCGCAAGGGTCCGGTGACGTCCACGCCCAGGGTCTGAAGCATTCGCGCCTGATTGGTCAGCTGGCTCTGCAGCGCCTGGATCTGCGACAGGCCGTTGGAGACCGTCTTGATCGCCTGGGCCACGGCGGCGGGGTCGTAGACCGTGACCTGCGCGCACGCCTCGCCGGCGCCGGCGGCGGCCCCGAGTCCGACCGCCAATGACAGGCCAAGGCTCAGGCCTGAACGCATCAGGTCGCGACGGGAGGGGGTCATGGGCGGGGCTCCGAGCTCGAGATCGGGGGCGGCCGGTCCGACCGCGCGCCGGTCCAGTCCAGGAAGAGGTCGGCCAGGCGATCGCGGGCCAGGATCGCCCCGCCGGTCAGGACCAGGCCGGCCAGCAGCAGGGGCGGGTCGCGCAGGGCCGGGGCCAGGACCATGGTCAGGACCATTCCGGGCGCGAGCGACAGGACGAAGGCCAAGCGGGTGAGGCGTCGAACCCGCGTCGCGGCGGCCGGGCGTTCAACCAAGGCGGCGGGATCGGGGTCGAGCTCAGGCCGCATCGCGGGCCTCGTCCAGAAAGTCGCCGACCTCGGGCAGGCCCTTGGCGCGGTAGAAGCCGGCGGCGAACCCGTCCGGCCCCGCCTGGCGAAGCACCTTGTCGATCAGCGACTGATCGCCGGGGCTGGCCGAGCCGACCGCGGCCAAGGCAACGGGGCCTAGGCCCAATTCGAAGAGCCGGTCGCCCGCCGCGCTCTGGTAGTAGTATTCGCGCTTGGGCGCGGCGCCGGCGATGATCTCGATTTGCTGGTCGTTGAGCCCGAACCCGGCGTAGGCCTTGGCCACCAGGGGCGTGCGGGCCTCGGGGTTGGGCAGGAAGATGCGGGTGGGGCAGCCCTCCATCAGGGCCGGGGCGATCGGGCTGTCGGTGATGCTCGACAGCGAAAGGGTGCTGAAGACCACGCAGACATTGAGCTTGCGCACGGTCCACAGCCATTCGCGGATCTTCCGGGCGAAGGCGGTCGACTCCAGGAACCGCCAGGCCTCGTCCAGGACGATCAGGGTCGGCCGACCGTCGAACCCCCGCTCCAGAACATGGAAGAGATAGGTCAGAACCGGCCCCAGGGCCGCGGGCGTCTCCATCAGGGCGCCCAGCTCGAAAGCTTGCCAGTCGCGGGCCGTCAGGCGCTCCTCGGCCGCGTCCAGCAGACGGCCATGGGGGCCCTCCAGGGTAAAGGGCTTGAGCGCGGCCTTGACCGCGTGGTCCTGGACCGTGGCGGCCAAGACCGTCAGGGTGCGTTGCTCGGCCGGTCCCGAGGCGAGGTTGGCCAGCGCCGTCCACAGCTCGCTCTTCAGGGCGGGGGTGGCGTTCACCCCACTGGCCTCCAGGAGATCCAGGATCCAATCCTGGGCCCAGATGCGTTCTTCGGCGCGGTCGATCCTGGCCAGCGGCTGGAAAGCCGGCGCCTCGCCCCACGGGCCCAGGTCGTAGAAGCCGCCCCCGACCAGCAGGCTGGCGGCGCGGCAGGAGCGCCCCTTGTCGAACATCACCACCCGCGCGCCCGGATAGCGCCGCCACTGCAGGGCCAGGGTGTTGAGCAGCACCGACTTGCCCGCCCCGGTGGGTCCGACCACGAAGGTGTGGCCGACATCGCCCTGGTGCAGGTCCAGCCGAAAGGGGGTGGTGGCGTTGGTTCGGGTGTGCATCAGGGGCGGCTGGACGCCCGGACGGCCCTGCTTTCCCAGCTCCTCGGTCAGGTGAGCGTTGAGCAATGGGCCCGGCCAGATGGCCGAGACGGGGAGGAGGTCGCAGAGATTGAGCGTGCTGACCATGGGCCGGCGCACGTCGGCATAGGCCTGGCCGGGCAGGCCGCCGAGCCAGGCTTCGACGGCGTTGAGGTCCTCGACCTTGGTGACGAAACCGGCGCGGTTGATCACCGCGTCCACGGCCCGGACCTTGGCGGCCAGACGGTCCGGGTCCGGATCGGTCAGGGTCACGGTCGGGGTGACGTAGCCCATCGAGGCCGCGTCGCTGCCCAGGATCGCCAGGGCCGCGTCCGCATCCTGAGTCTTTTGCAGGGCGTCGGGATCCTCCAGCAGCGACGGCTCGTGGGTGATCGCTTCCTTGAGCAGGGCCAGGACGCCCTTGCGCTTGGAGAACCAGCGTTTGCGCAGCGTGGTCACCGCTCGGCGCGCGTCTTCCTTGTCCAGGGGCAGGAAGCGGCAGACCCATCGGTAGGACAGACCCAAGGCATTGAGCTGGTCGAGCAAGCCTGGCCAGGAGGCGGCCGGATAGGCCCGCACGGAAAGGGTGCGCAGATAGTGATCGCCCAGGCGCGGATAGAGCCCGCCCTGGAAGTCGTCGTCGGTGAGGACCGCGTCCAGATAGATCGGGATCTGCGGCCGGGCCACGGACTGGCGCTTGGTCGAGACGCAGGCGTGCAGATAGGTGAGGGTGGCCTCGTCATCGAGCGGGGCGACCAAGGGGAAGACCCCGGCCAGGATGTCGCGCACGGCCCCGACAGTGGCCCTGAACTCCTCCAGGGCCAGACGATAGAGCGCGTCCGCGCCCCGGCCCTGGGGCAGGTTCTCCACCAGAAGGCTCTCGGCCCGACCGATGGCGTCAGGGGCGGGCAGGTAGGTGAAGGTCGCGAAATAGCGCGACTCGAAATGGGCGGACTCGGCCTCGAAGGCCACGCGCCGCTCCTCGTCGATCAGATGGCTGACCGGATCGGGAAAGGCGCTGGTGGGATAGGATTGGGAGGGCGATCGCACCGCCTCCAGGTGCAGGCACCAGCGCGATCCAAAGCGCCGAAGGGCGTTGTTGAGCTGGGCGCGAACGGCCATCAGCCCCGCGGGCGTGGCCGAGGCCAGATCCGGTCCTCGAAACTCCAGGCTCGTCTGGAACGACCCGTCCTTGTTCAGCACGATCCCCGGCGCGATCAGCATCGCCCAGGGAAGGTGGTCGCAAAGCCGGCTCGAACGCGTGCGGTACTCGTTGAGGAACAGCATGGACGCCTAGCCGTCGTAATGGGTCGGCTGGCGCAGGTGCCGGCGCAGGATGTCGAAGACGTAGGGGTCGCGCTTGGCCATCCAGAGCGCCGCGCCATAAAGCGCCGCGCCCAGCGGCAGGCCGATCCACGGCGCCTGCAGGCCCAGCGCCAACACCGCCGTCAGAGTCCCGATCAGCACCGCGGTCATGCGCGGGACGCCCGCCAAGGTCACAGGCTCCGAAAGCGAGCCGTGGAAGTCGATCTCAAAGCCGTCCGGGGCGCCCATCAGATCGCCGCCCCGCCGGTGAAGCCCAGGAACCCCAAGAAGAAGGTCGAGGCGGAAAACGCGATGCACAGGGCGAACATCACCTGCATGCCCTTTCGCACCCATGAGCCGCCCTCGGAGATGGCCACCCCAAGACCGGTGACGGCGATGGCGATCACGCCGATGGCCTTGGCTACGGGCCCGGTGATGGAGTCGGCGATCTGGGTCAGCCAATTGTCCCAGGGCATGCCGCCCCCGGTTCCGCCGGCCCAGGCCGGCTCGGAGGCGAGCAGGGCCAGGACCAGGCCGATCGCGAGGTTGGCCGCGATGCGTAGGCGGCGGTGGCGGTGGCGGAGATGGGCGGGGATCATGGGCGCCTCGGGTTGAGTCGAGATGACCGTTGCAAACCCGTTATGGGGACGACAATTCCGAGGAAATGCCGGGTGGAGACCTGCCGGTGCAGCCCTCCACCCGCAAAGTCTCAGTGCTGAAGCTTAAGGCGGGTAGCGCGTTCAGACGCGCGCGCTTAGGCCCCGTCTCGGACGCGCGGAGCGCCGAGAAGGGTCGTTGCCGATGGATGGGTCGCGGCAGGCGCTTCGGCGCTAGACGCAGGGCGGGACGGGTTGGCCGACCGGGCCCGGTTCAACGAAGGGCGTGGGCGACGGCGCGGGCGGAGCGTCCTCCGGCGCGATCGGCGGAATCTCTCCACGCTGGATGGCGATGGCGACCGCCTGCATCCGATTGCGCGCGCCCAGGCGTTTATAGGCGTCCGACAGGTACTGGTTCACCGTTCGGTACGACAGGCCCAGGATGAACCCGATTTCCACGGCGGTATGACCCTTGCTCGCCAAAATCAGGCACTGGCGCAGGCGCGGTGACAACACATTGCTCACGAACTCTACTCCTAGCTGGCACGGAACCAGCCGGCGTCGTGTTTCGTCGACAGCACTCAAAGCACAGGCCGTTCTCAAGCGGCGAACACTCCGCATGCCGGATTCTTCGCGAACGCCGGCAAACAACACGTCATAAAAGCGAACTCTCGTCGCATCGGCGCGCGACGGGCTCCTGCGTCATTGACCCGATCGAGGCCATGGCGGAATCGGCGGATCCAAATCCTTTCTTGAGTTTGTGAAAGTTCAGGCCGATGGGCGGCGGGCCTTGCGATCCTGCGCCCCAGGCGATGCAAGCGATGGTGCCATAGCTCCAGAGCGCCAGGACCGTAAGATAACCCGCCGCGCCAAGCCGCCCCTCCGCGGCGATGAAGGCCAGATGCGCGCCGACGGTCAGGACCTGGAACGCCGCGGCGAGGATGGGCCAGAGCTTTTCGGACCCGAGGACGACGGCGACCGACACGCCCAGCACGACGGCGTCGATGGCGATCACCGCGCCTTGAGGTCCGGTCCAGGGCCGCTTCTCGACCGCCAGCGACGCCATGCAGGCGGCCAGATAGGCCGCCCCCAGGACCTTCTCCTCCCAGCGCCCCCGAATAAGCGCGGCCACGCAGACCAGCACCATGGCGATGGCGAAGACGAGGGGAGACCAGGCGAACACGTGGCGGTCGGGCTCAGGCCGCCGCCTCGAGCGCGCCCTGCGGCGCGGCGCCCTCGGGTTTGTGCAGGACGCCGGCGGCGACGGTCTCGAAGCCGTACTCCTCGCGCAGGTCGGCCAGGCCCTCATGCGTGTCAAGCACGCTGCGGCGCGCGCGCTCCAGCGCGGCCAGGGCCTCGGTGGCGCCGCCGATCACGCGTTGGCCGGCGATGGCCGGCAGTCGATTGGCGATGCGCGCCTCGCACAGGGAGGAAATGAGCTTGGCCGTCTCGCCAAGCGTGCGATCGAGCGCGTCCTCAGCCGAAAACAGCTGCTTGGCGACGCGAGCCGCGGTCAAATTCTGCATTGAGCGTACTCTGGTTGGGGCCTGACCGGCCTGTCGGGTGGTTGCCGTGGTCGCTCAGCATCCGATCGATCGAACGATTTAGGACGTAGCCCAAGGCGGCGGCGCCGAGGGTGACGAGTCCCAAGATCATCGTGGCGATCGCAATGGCGACCAGTCTCCGGGCCGGGGACCGCAGACCCCGTCGCACCAGGCGGTCGGCTTTGGACCGGAGCCGCTCGGATTGAACTCCCCCCGTCCCGGCCTCGTGGCCGTGTGAGGCCTCGAGCGAGAAGGGGAGGGGATCGTGATCACCGTCCCGGGTGACAGCGGCAGTTGGTCGCCAATCGCCGGCGCCAACCATTGGCGATGATCCAAAGTCGAGATCATCCCGATCCCCCCTGGCGGCGGCGATGTAGGCGATCACCGCTTCCTTGCGGCTGGCCACGCCCAGCTTGCGGATGATCGCCTGCATGAAGGTGTCGACCGACGCCGGCCGTATGCCGAGCAGCGGCCCGATCTGCTTTGAGGTCAGGTGCTGCGCGGCCAGGTCGAGGATTTGACGCTCGCGTTCCGTGAGGCGCTCAATCATGCGATTTTCCGCCGCGGATAAGCTGAAACCCTACAACCATAGGTCCTTTTGACCCTAGGCTGCACAGAGGGTCAAGGGTCGCGGAAAGCGCGTGTCCCGACATTTTCCGTCGGCTCGGCGAATAGGCAGTCAAACCTCACTAGGTTTAATACCTCGAATGTCCGGCTATGGCCCCGATCGCCGCCTTCTCGTGGGCGGTGCACGCCGCGGCCCCAGCTGTCCGTGTTCAGTGGAGCGCGGCGTTTCACCGCCTGATGAAACCGCCGGCTCTAGTGAAATCGCCCGCGCGGCGTGGCGGCTGCGGCGACGGCGCTAGCCACACAGAAAGGCTTGTTGGCCGGCGCAGTGCATTGCTCGGCCCGTCAAATAGGGCGGTTTTTTCGCTCAAGAACGCGGGGAAGGGGACCATCGGCCCGGCGCTCGACCCTATCGATCCAGGCGCACGCTGAAGACGACCGCGCACGCCTGGCGTCACCCGCCACGTCAACGCGATCATCAGCGACGCCCTTGAGACCGCGTTTGATCCGCCTGGCGGCCCACTGGCGTCCGGCGAGGCTCAAATCTCGCGCTGTGTCGCGCCCTCCGCCTCGGCCAGGGAGCGGATGAACTCCGTCTGCTGCTGGGCCGAGGCTTGGTCGAAAACCGCGCCGCCTTTGAACGTCTCGCGCCCATCCTTCGGCGCTCGCGTCCACACGACGAAATCGGCGAGCCAGCGTCCCGGAATCGGGGCCACCAGCAGGGCCAGGGCGAACCGCGTGGCGGTCATGCCGTTGGCGGGCAGGATCCACAGCGACATCAGGTTGACGACCAGCCCGGTCAGGACGAGCGATCCAAGGACGATCAGCGGCCGCAGGCCCGCCATCCACATCAGGTCCCCGACCTCGGTCAGCCAGAGTCGCACGTAGGCCAACCCGCCGAAGACCAGGAAAACGCAAAACAGAACGACCAGCAGGTCAAACATCGGCGCGCTCCCTTGTCTGGTCGGGCGCGCCCAGCGAGGGCGTTTCCTCGTCCGGCAGGCGAAGGATTTCGCTGACGACGTCGTCGGGAATCGTCACGATCAGCACGGTGCGGATCTGGCTGGCCTCCACCACCAAGACCCCCCCCAGAGGACGGCGCCGCGAGGTCGAAAGGCGCAGGTCGGCCAAATCTTCCTCGATTTCGTCGCCGGAGACCGGGTCAGACGACGGTCTATGGACGGGCACGCGATAGGTGTAGGTCTCGACCCCGTTCAGGGTCAGTCCCTTGAGCTCGCCATCTACGTTCTGGCGCGCCTCGACGATGACCCCGCGATAGCCCAGGCCCGTTCCGTCGCTTTGTGGAACGGTGAGGACGTAGGCGACCGGCTGGAGCCCGTGGCGGATCGGCAAGATGATCTTCTGGAACAGCCAGCCCTGGTTACCCAAGTCGACACCGCCCACCACCAGGACGAAGCCCCGGCTCATGACGATGGCCACCGCCAATCCGGCTTCGGCGCCGACCGTGGCGAGAAACCCGACGATCTCCCCCAGGCTCGCCTTGCCGCCCTCGGCGAGCCGCACGGCCGCCTCATAGGGGTTGGTCGCCAGGCCCCAGAGCTTGGTCAGTCCCGGCCAGCGGCCTTGAAACTCGCGGGCGACGTTAACGCCCAGGTCGAACAGCGCCCAGCCCAAGAGGTGGGCGAGCATCGAAACGCCCAACACCACCACAAGGCCCAGGGTCGAGGTGACCGGCAGGTCGATCCGGCGCGCCCCATACCGGCCCGACTGCAGGTGGACGGCCATCAGGGCCACCAGGCCCGGTAGGATGAGTGTCAGGCCGCCAAGAAGGGCGAGCGTGAAGTTCACGCCGCTTCGGGCTTGGCTTTTACGTAGGTCAGTCGCCCGTCTTCACGGGTCAGGACGGCGTTCGGCCCCGCCGCGAGCTTCTCGCGGGCAAGACGGTCGAGCTCCTCATAGCCCCCCACCTTGCGGGCGGCGGCGGCGACGCGGATCTGGTCCTTGGTGCTGGTCAGTACGGCCATGTCGACTCCTGGACCGAATATAGGCTCAACTTCCTTGCAAGAAAACACCAGCGGCGCCGCAGGGTTTCCGAGCCCGGTGAGGCGGGGCGCCCGAGCGCTGCCCGAATCCTTCATAGGAGGCCGCCATGATCTGGGCGGTGTAAGACGATGCCTAAGAAACCGCCTCGCTCCAGGAAACCTAAGAAGGCCAAGTCGTCCACCGGGCAAGGGGAGATGAACGTGTCGCGGCTGGACGCCAAGTCCGTCGAGCGGATAGCCAAAGCGCAGCGCGCGGACGCCGA
This sequence comes from uncultured Caulobacter sp., assembly GCA_964601775.1. Taxonomy (GTDB): domain Bacteria; phylum Pseudomonadota; class Alphaproteobacteria; order Caulobacterales; family Caulobacteraceae; genus Caulobacter. The sequence goes on from CAZRPD010000129.1 coordinate 9,484, forward strand.
GAAGGCCGCAGCGATGCTTCCCGTGCGGTTGGCCGATATTGACGCGTTGCTGCGGCGCTTCTATCCGCCCCACATGCTCGCCTCACTGTCGGCCTGGGGTCTCCACGCCACGGTGGGGCCCGACGGCGTCAGTCCGCAGACGATGAATAGCCAGGTGGAGCAGCATCATGTCGAGCTGCTCCAGGCCCTCTGCCTGCGGGTCGCCGAGGCCGACTGGGGGCGCGAGCCGGCGCAACCTTCGGAGATGCAGGCGCTGGTCGAGGCGCTCAACGACGCGGCGCGGATGTTTCAACAGCAGCGTATGGTCGCTCTGGATGGGGCGCGAACGATGACGGCACGAGCCCTCCTTGCCCTGCAGGAACGCCTACGGGCCCATACTCAAATTGTGCGCAATTGGGGCTATTTCGCCAACGTTGTTCAGATCGCCCGCGATCTCTATGCGCCGCTGGATGCGGATCTTCGAAGGCATCATGGCTTTAGCGCATCGGATCTGATCGCGGTCAGCCTGGCGGTGATCGAAGGGTACCAGTCCAGGGTCAATTCGCGGTTTTCGATCCTGAAGACCGTGTTCCGCGAAAAAACGGTATCGGCGCTAGTCCATCGCTATTTCGAGCTCTATCCCGGCGTCGCCGGCGACCCGAAGGACTACCTGGCAAGCCTGCACCCAAAGGCGAGTCTGAAGTGGGTCAAGGGCCGGCTTCTGAGCCATTCGGACGGTTGGGCGACGCGCTTCGGCGTCGTCGAAATAGACCAGATCGAGGCCTCGACCGGTCTCGAGAAGACAGCGATCGAGGCCATCCTGAACGCCATTTCGCTAACGGCTGACGGCGACACCTCCACGCCGGTCGAGCATATCTTCATGGCCAACCCGATCTGGACCGCGCCAGGCCTCAAGGATGGCGACCAGTTCTTCTTCGTCCTGCCGCAGACGATCTTTTGCTACATCCACCCCATCCTCTCGCGCCTCGCCGAGGTCGCGGGATTGGCCAAGAAGCTGGAAAAGCGGCGGGCAAAGTTTCTAGAGGCGTCGGTGGAAGCCACGCTTCGGGCGGCGCTCCCCGGCGCCAAGATCACCGCCGGCGCCAAATGGACCTGGGAAGGGCGAGGCTACGAAACCGACGCCCTTGTTAGTCTCGATCGGATCTTGCTGATCGCGGAGGCCAAATCCGGTGTCGTCTCGCCCTTGGGGTTGCGGGGCTCGGTTGATCGTCTGAAGCGGCATGTGAACGAGCTCATTGTAGACCCTTCCGAACAGTCTGCCCGGTTGGCTTCGATCATCGCTTTGGCCAAGTCCGGTGACGCCACGGCCCTGGCGGTCGCCTCCGGCCTCGGTCTCGACCCTACGACTATCCGCAAGATCGTCCGCGTCTCGGTGACGCTCGACGATTTCTCGATCCTCGCCTCCGCCGAGCCCACGCTGCAACTGGCCGGTCTAAAGCCCGCCGCCCTCGAGCTGGCGCCCACCTTGGGCTTGGCCGATTTCCAGGTAGTCGCCGAGCTTCTGTCGACCCCGGCGCGCTTCCTGCACTATCTGGCCGAGCGAGGGCCGCTGCAGCGCGTCAGCGATATTCTGGCGGATGAACTAGACTTCCTCGGTTTCTACCTGGAGTGCGGTTTCAATCGCTGGGACGTCTACGAAAAGCGCCAGCGGGTTCTAATGTCGGGCATGTCCCTGCCGGTCGATCGTTACTACACCAGTCGGGATGCTGGGCATCCGATCCCCCGCCCCACACCGAAGGTCTCGCCCTTGGTCGCTGGGATCGTCGAGGCCCTCGAAGCGCGCCGACCCAGCGGCTGGACTATGATGGCGCTGGACCTGTTGGGCGCGATGAGCCTGGAGGACCAGGAGGTGGTGTCCGACACCTTAAGAGAGTTGGCGGCTGAGGCATCTGCGAAGTCCGCCGAAGGTCGCCAGGGTTTTGCGCTGGTGTCGCCGCCGCCGTTTCGCGAGGGTCTGATCCTCTTCGGTGTCTACGAGCCCGGGCAAGATCGCGCCGTCGAACTGACCGCGGAACACCAGATTGCTCAGGCTTTCGACGACACCGGGCGAGACCGTTGTTTGGTGATTGGCAAACGAACTGACTGCTGGTCGCAGCCTTACAACCTGATCGCCATGGCTTACGACAATGAAGTTGGCGGGTAGCTGCGCTGGATCCTGTTGTGGTCGTCCACTGTCCGTTGCTTGGGTCCCCAATCCAGCACGGTCAGGGCGCCGCCCCGGCGCAGGTCGTTGGCGATCTTCTTGACCTGGGTCTTGGTGACCACATGACGTTCCATGATCCGCGGCCAAAGGTCGGGCCATCGAACGCTCCCCGGCGCCGCAGGGACCAGAGCCTGAAGCAGTTGCCCAGCTCGGCGCTCCTCTTCGGCCAGAAAGGCGACGGACGGGTCAGGCGCCATCTCGCTCAACGATCCGAACATTTCCACCTGGTCGGTGGCGGCCGCCGTTGCGCTCAACTTGGTGAGTCCGCGGATCCGGTCTTGTTGCCCTAGAGCCTTGATCTGACTGCTGCGAAAGACCTCGATGCCCTTCGAATTGCGCGTGCCGTAGACTAGGCTGTAGAGCGGGCGATCCTTCAGGGGGCGAAGCACAGTCGTCTCGGCCACGTGGGTGTATTGGCCCAGCTGCGCTAAGGTGTGCGAGAACGCATCGACCAGAACGGTCTTGCGGTGATCGGCTTCGGTCACATGGGGCGGCTTGGCCTCCAAGCGCGCGCGCCAGGTCGGGTCGAGGATCAGCTCGTCCAGACTGGCAGCGACCCCGGAGCTCTGGATCGAGGCGGCCCGGTTGATGAAGTCGAACATGAAGTTGAAGACCACCTCGCTGTGCGGGCGTCGCAGCAGCGGCGCGATCCGTTTCATGTCGATGCCCCAGCCCTTGGGATCGATGAAGAAGAAGGCGAATGCGCGCGAGGGGATGTCCCGAAGGATGTTCGGCGCCTGGTCGATGAAGGAGCCAGGGTAGGTCTTGATCTCCACCTGCGGAAAAAGTGCCTTGGCCGCCTGGAGGTTGGCGTAGGCGACGGGATTCTTCTCGACCAGGAAAGCCGACATCTTGACCGTTTTGCCGTGGCCCTGCCAGCTGGCCTTCGCCTTGGTTAGGGCGCGCAGGGCGATGCCGAACGAGGTGTCCTCGAACGCCTCGCCCGTGTGCTGCCAGGGGCCGGAAAAGCCGTCGACATAGGCGACTTCCTCCCATGTGCTGGCGACTTTGTGGGCCCAGCTCTCGAGGTACTCGCTCAGGAGAAAGTGCTTCACATAGGCCTGCTCGCGGCCCTGGTAGTGCTTCAGTTCACCGATCACAACGGTCTCGACGGGGAAGGCCGCCAACGCGCGGTCTGGCCGTCACCATTGCAAAGCTCGACCGGACCGTCGAGAAATTCCCGCTGAAGTCGAGCACGGGTGCGACCGCACCTGACATATCAAGGTCCCAATCTTGTCGCTAGAAAGCTTGACCGAAGCGGTCATGGTTAACGCGATCTTCGCTTCTTGGAGTTGACTGTCAGCCCGACGAAGCGCCTTCAGGGTGCAGGAAGAGTGGAGCCCATGGCCGAGACCCAGATAGAGTGGACGGACGCCACCTGGAATCCCGTCGCCGGCTGCTCGATCGTCACCGCCGGCTGCACCAACTGCTACGCCATGCAGATGGCGCGCCGACTCGAAGCGATGGGTGTTCCCAAGTACGAAGGGCTGACCCGCAAGAGCGGCAAACGGGCCATCTGGAACGGCGTGGTTCGCGAGGATCGCACCGCCCTCGACATTCCCTATGGTTGGCGCAAGCCGAGGAAGATCTTCGTCAACTCGATGAGCGATCTCTTCCACGACGACGTCAGCGAGGCCTTTATCGTCGACGTCTGGCGGGTTATGCGCGAGACGCCGCATCACAACTACCAGATCCTGACCAAGCGTCCCGAGCGCATGGCCGAGGTCGTGGCGCGCGCCATTCCTGATGTTCTGCCCAATGTCTGGCTCGGCACCAGTGTCGAGAACGCCGACGTCGTTAGCCGCATCGACCATCTGCGCGCCGTGCGCGCGGCCATACGGTTCATCTCGTTCGAACCCCTGATCGGCGCCGTAGGCCCCGTTGATCTGACCAACGTCCACTGGGCGATCGTCGGCGGTGAAAGCGGCCTGAACGCCCGGCCGATCCGAGAAGACTGGATCGACGAGATATACGCGCAGTGCGATACCTACGGCACAGCTTTCTTCTTTAAGCAGTGGGGCACTTGGGGCAAGGATAACAAAAAGCGTTCCAAGAAAGCCAACGGTCGCGAATATCGCGGCCAGATCTGGAACGGGATGCCCGCGACCTTGGAACTCTAGCCAGGGAGTCGCCGGCCGGGGAGCGGGATTTGGTCAAGAAGGCATACGCGTGGGACGATGGGGCGGTGCTCGACGAGCACAGCCGCCGCAAGCACAAGATCCTACGGGAGTACTTCTTCCAATATATCTCCGTCAGGTGCGGCAACCCGCAACAGAGCAAGTTCCGACTCGCGGTCGTCGATGGCTTCTCGGGCGGCGGACGATACGCCTGCGGCGCCGCCGGCTCGCCCATCATCTTCATCGAAGAACTGCAGCGCGCGCTCGACGCGGTCAACACGCGACGCGTCGGGCAAGGCCTCGGCACGGTCGAGATCGAGTGCCTGCTGATTTTCAACGACGCCCTGCCAAACGTCACCGAAATGTTGAAGGGCTATTGCGAGCCCTTGCTGGCCGCGGTGAAGGAAACCTGTCCCAAGCTGCACCTGAACGTGGCCTACCTCAGCAAGCCGTTCGAGGAGGCCTATCCGGTTATCCGCGACCTGCTTGCCGGCCGGTTCCAAAGCGTGCTGTGGAACCTCGACCAATGCGGCCACGTGCAGGTCGACTTCGCCACGCTCAGCGAGATCATGCGGTCCACCAAGTCGGTGGAGGTGTTCTACACCTTCGCGATCGACACTCTTCTGACCTTCTTAAGCCGAACCAACCCCGACCTGATGAAGCGCCAGGTTCGCCACCTTGGTGTCAATCCCGGCGACCTGCGCGCCATCGACGGCATCGTCAGCAACGAGGCGTGGCTGGGCGCGGCAGAGCGCATCGTGTTCGAGTCGTTCCACAATTGCGCGGGCTATGTCAGCCCGTTCTCGATCACAAACCCGCAGGGATGGCGCTACTGGCTGATCCATTTCGCCAACAACTATCGAGCCCGCCAAGTCTACAACGACGTCCTGCATGAGAACGGCAGCCAGGCGCACTTCGGCCTGCCAGGCCTCGACATGCTCGAATACGACCCGGCCAAGGAGGGGGCTCTCTACCTCTTCGAGGAGGAGCACAGGGCCAAGGCGCGCGAGAAGCTGATTTATGACATCCCGCGTTTCGTGTCCGGCGCCGGCGACGCCATGCTGGTCGGCGACTTCTACGCTGCGGCCTATAGCGCCACGCCGGCGCACAAGGACGACATCCACAGCGCCATGCTTGGCGGCGAGGATCTCGAGGTCGTCACGCCGGCCGGCGGCGTGCGCCGCCGCGGCCGGCAGATCGTCCCGGGCGACACCCTTCGCCTGAAGACCCAACGCTCATTCTTCATGATGTTCGGCGGAAAGCCGAAGCCGTGATCCGCGATCGGTCCGTTGGGGCGCCGATGCTGTGGCCTAAGCCCCATCCGGATCATTGGCGGCTTCTCTCAAAGTCCAAGATCGCGCTTCGCAAAGGCATGCCTTGGACGGGGCCGATGCAACGACACCTCTGGCGCGCCCATCCCCAACCCCTTCACGGGGCGCGATCTCGTCATCACGTCGGACTACGGCGGCGAACACAGCGCCTCGACGTCGCAGCACGGTTATCCTTCCGTTCACTGTCGGGTCGCGGCTTCGCTGAAACGGCCGGCGGCCAGTAGGCTGTCGAACGTGAGTGGAGCACTCCGGTTCGACCTCACAAAAAGAGAGAGGGGCGCATGAGGCCCCTCTCGCCGGTCAATTCGACGGACCTGGATAGACGTCAGTAGTCCATTGCCGGGACCGGCGCCTTCTCCTCCTTCGGGGCCTCGGCGATCAGCGCCTCGGTGGTGATGAGCAGCGAGGCGACCGAAGCCGCGTCCTGGAGGGCGGTGCGCACCACCTTGACCGGGTCGAGCACGCCCGCCTGCACCAGGTCCTGATACTCGCCGGTCGCGGCGTTGAAGCCCCAGTTGTAGTCGGTCTTTTCGAGGACCTTGCCGACCACATAGGAGGCGTCGTCGCCGGCATTGGCGACGATCTGCCGGGCAGGGGCCTGCAGGGCGCGGCGCACGATGTCCACCCCGGCCTTCTGGTCGTCATTGGCCGGCGTCACTCCATCGAGCGCCTTCAGGGCGCGCAGAAGGGCCACGCCGCCGCCGGGCAGGATGCCTTCCTCGACCGCGGCCCGCGTGGCGTGCAGGGCGTCGTCGACCCGGTCCTTCTTCTCCTTGACCTCGACCTCGGTGGCGCCGCCGACACGCACCACGGCCACGCCGCCGGCCAGCTTGGCCAGGCGCTCCTGCAGCTTCTCGCGGTCGTAGTCGCTGGTGGCTTCTTCGATCTGGATGCGGATCT
>CAZRPD010000130.1:0-15630 GCA_964601775.1 uncultured Caulobacter sp.
GGGAGGGGGTGCCCGAATGCAAGACCTGCGCCAAGCGCATGGTCAGTATGAGGGCGGGGGAGGTTGTCGTTGCCGTTACCTACAAAATTCGGTCGCCCCCATTGGCGCAAAGGCGACATCTATCGAAGCGAAGATCACTGGACGCATCGCACCTCCCGGTCGCCCGGGCACGTCAGAACAGCGTGAAGCTGTCTACAATTTGCGCGAAATCGCCGGCTGCCTCGTCCAGCATATCCGCGTCGGCAGCAAGGCTGAGCACCCACAGCACATTATCGCGCTTGAAGAAGACCGTCTGGCAGTGGACGCCTGCATACGAGGTGATCGTCTCCGTGCGCCAGATGCCGCGGAAAGGTGTCTTCAGTTCAATCGGGGTCTGCTGGACCGGCTGCTGGAAACTGCCCTCCCAGTACAGGTCCACGAGTTCCTGCAACATGAGATTCTCCGGGGCCCAGGCGGTCCGCAGGTGTGCAACGTATGGCTCGAACTGGTGGCTCATTTCAAGCTCGGACGGGTCGGATGTCGGGCTTATCTCCCAGCAACCGGGCACCTGCAGACGCACTCCCAGGGCAATGTCCACGTAGTTTCGATTCGAGACCGTCCCGGACAGCGGTGGGCCGGGCAACTGCTGGGGCATCTCGAGATCGGCCAGACTGAACGCGGTCGAGACCACCTGGCTCATCAGGTCCGCATGAGTGGCGACCAGTCCCCGGCGCAGGTCGCGCAGCGCCAGTTTGCGCTCGGCGGCGCGCGCTTCCGCGTATCTGCCCACTCTGCGATAGGCCGCGGGAAGCGCGAACAGGGCGGCCATGTAGTCGGGATCATGCGTCAGCGCCCGCTCCAAATGCGCCATCGCTTCCTCACAGCGCTGCTTCTTCAGCAGAATCTGGCCCGCGCGGGTCCATGCGGCGGCCGCGGCACCATCGTTGCCCTGACGCGCGAGCGTCTCGGCGAGGCGCACCTGGTAGGAGGCGTTGTGCGGTGCAAGCTCCGCGGCACGATCGAGGTGCCGCACCGCCTCGTCCAGCCGCCCGGTGGCGAGCGGCACCTGCGCCTTCATGTAGGCTTCGTGCGCCTTTGCGATGCGGTATCCGGCCACCTGGATCCGCTTTTCGATGCGCTGACACTGGCAGGTGCGCGTCTCCGGATCGGCGTTGGCGTACACGCCCAGCAGGTTCACCAGGGGCCGACTCGGCTCGATGATGGTGGAGCCGCGGTAGACCATCCCCGTCGAGGCGCCGCCGTCGAGGTTGATCGCGTCGGTACAGCCAAGACCGCGCATGATCTTCGCAAGCTCCCACAGGCTCGCCTGCTCGCGCGTGGCGACCATCAGCAGCTTATTGTTTGCGGTGATGCCCACCGCCGTGCGGCTGGCCCGGCCCAGCACGTGCGGGTCATGAAAGCCCTCGTGAGCCGGAGCGAGTGCGATCTCCCCGCCCTCCAGCAACATCGGCCCACCGGCCAGCACGGTCTCGAACGGCCCCCAGTCCTGCCTGCGCCCCCAGGGGATGCGCCGGAAGCTCACGCGGTTGCCCGGAGTGATGGCGATGGCCGAACCCATGCCGCCGAAGTGCACGAGGCGGCCGTCGATCATGATGTCACCGACGGGCATAAGGGTGGTCTTGGAAAAGAACGTGCCGGTCATGGCGGCCACCGGCTGCTCGCGGTCGTAGATGGTGCTCATCGACTCGGCACCGCCGGGGAAGCGCAATGACAGAAGCGGGGTGACCTTCACCGAGGGGCTGCCCATGTTCACCTGCACCACGTGGCAGCCGAAGCCGTTGACGAACTGTACGCGGTAGCCGATGCTGGCCGCTTGAGCCGATGATGGAGAGAGAGAGGTTATCGCGATGAGCGCGAGTGCGAGGCTCACTGCGAAGAAGCTGTGTCTGATCCGAATGTGCACCTGATGGCTCCTCGGACTGCAGTGATCTGAGGTCATCTCAAGGGACGTCGATTCTCAGCGACAGGTTCCCGTATGGCGCATGTCTTACTCATGGCGGTCCGTCAGCCCCCGCCACGCCAGGTCTGCGGCCCGCCGCGTGAACTCCCGCTCCCACACCGAGCCGCCACAGATCCGGTGCGACATCCATACACCGAGGCACTGATGTCCGTTCGCCCGCGCCTGCAGCGCCCGATGCACGCTCAGCGGCTCGTCATCGGACGCAGCCCTGAGCACGCTGGGGATGCCGGCGTCGAACCACCGCTGGTGGTCGAAATCGCCCTCTCCCCGCGAGATGCGAGGCAACAGCGCGACCACCTCCGCGGGCCAGTCCACCGGGGTGACCTGTACGCTCGTCGCCGCCTCGTGGCGCAAAGACCCGAGTTGCTTCTCCTCGAGCACCCGCCGACTCGCGGGGACGATCACGGTCACCGAATCGGGGTGCTCGCGCGCGAACTGCGCCACGTCCGACAGTGGGGGCTGATCCCAGCGGTGTGGCCGCATCGCGCCCTCAGTCTCGCCATCAGTCTTCGGCGGCAGAATCAGCAGGTAGCGCGCCCCGAGCCGATCGACCGCCTTCCTCATGGCGGACTTGATATCCTCGCCGGTCTCCGCCCCGAGCCGCACGAGCGGCTCAATGCCCAGCGACGTAAGCTCGCGGGCCATCGCCGACGCTTCCGGCTGCGAGGGGTCTATCTCCGCGACATTGAACTTCAGCCGGGCGGCCGCGCGGGCAAAGTTTGTGGGCGTCTGCCCGCGGACGGCGCTGACGGCCCGCCACGGCAGCGCAGGCTCATCGCGCACATCGACCGCGAGGACGCGCGTGCCGCCATCAGGCTCAGGGCGCACCAGGTCGATCAGCGTCATCATCGCCCACACCGCGCCCTGCTCGGCAGGGGCGGTGATCGCGACTCCTGACTCGCTCACCTTCAGATGATACGACTCTCGCTCAGGCCACTGGGGCGACTCGGGCTGATCCACATGGACGAGGACCTCGGCGCCGATGCTCGTGGTTGGCGCGCCCGTTACGTCCTCGATCGCCTCCTGCAGCATGCGCGCCGCTTGCGGCAGGAGGCTCGGTTCAAAATCCGCTTCGACCCGCAGGCCCGCGCCCCGTGCGAGCATCAGATCCGGGCCGGAGTAGTCGGGGCTGCGCGCGTGCCGGGCCTCGACGGGCCCGGCGATCGTCACGCGGTCGATCAGCGCGCGCCCGCCCTCCGCGCCCACGACGCGCACCATCAGTTCCGCGGGGCCGCCCGGCCCGGTCCCGAAGTTTTCGGCCAGCACACCGCGCTCGATGCCGTCCACGGACAGTTCGGTGAGGATCACGCCGTCGCTGACGCGCGTGAGTGTGACCACCACGGCGCAGTCGGCGTCGGCGTGGCATGTCGCGAGCACGCGAAGGCTGAGCCTGTGGTGGGCGGGGAGATCGACGGTCTGCACGACACCGCCGTCGCCGGTCTCGCGAAGCTCCAGGAAGAGCGAGTGTTCGCCTCCCTCTCGCTTCGTGCGGTGCATGCGCGCGGCACCGGGCAGTGGCCGCCAGTGATCCGCGTAGGACCGCCCGCCGCTTTCAAATGACCGATTCTGCACGATCCCGAGGCTGCGCTCGGGCACATCGGATCCGACGAACACCTCGGCGCCGGCCACAGGGGCCATGACCATGAGCGCCATCAGTGCGAGAACGCCTCGTTTGAGCATCATTCCACCGGCCTTTCGTATTCGCGCCGGAACTTCGCCCGGCTCAGTAGTACGCCGCTTCGGCGCCCTGCCAGCCATCGGCGCTGACGACCATCCACCGGCCACCCTCACGCCGAAGCTCACCGGTCACCGTCAGGTGCGTCCGCTCGCCTCCGTTGTCCACGGTGTAATCGACCTCCGCCGTGAACCGCGCGGTGTCGCCGCTGACTTCGATCTGGGGGACTTCGACCGAAAGCTTCATCCTCCGCGGGTCGCGCGCCCCGCCGATCACCATGCGCTGGACCATGCGGCGGTTGAGGCCGTGGGGGTCCTGATAGTCCTCGGAGATGTGCTCCATGATGGCGGAAACGCGCTCCTGCTCGACGCCCTTCTCCACCTCCGCGATCAGGCGCAGGATCTGCTCGCGGTCAGTGCCCTCGCGCGGGGGGCGGTAGATGCGGAAGTAGTACACCCCCGCGCCGATGAGTATGATGGCCAGTGCGACCAGGATTGCGCGGCGACCCACGATGACTTCCCCTCTCCGTGTTTGGGAAAGAGTTCCCCGCGCCGCGGAGCAGTTCCTGCCGAGGGGGACATGGGAGGCCCGGTTTCACGCAGGGCAACGCGTTCGAGCGGGCGGGCCAAAACGGTTCCGCGCTACCCGACGTACGTGCACAGGCTCATCTGTGCTCCGGCAATGTTCGAGGTGTGTGTGCCGTCGAAGGTGAAGCCGATATCCTCAAGGGCACCGCGTCGGTCGGCATCAGTGCTCGCGACCTCCGCGCGGGGAGAGGCGAGGCGGTCGGCGAGGTCGCCGGCGGCAGTGGGCATCGCCGCTCGGGCAAGGCCGAAAACGTCCCTCAGCCAGCCATGCTCGTCCTCGACGGCGGCGGCCAGCGCCATCGGCCGGCCGCCCTGGCGGGCCACGATGTGCCGGGCGGCGTCCCAGTCATGCACGAACGAGATGAAGCGCCGGCTTCCGGTCAGGCCCAGCGGCAGCAGTCGGATCGGCGCAGCCGGCCGCGAGAGCAGGGAGTCGAGGGCGGCGAAGGCGGAAGCCACCGGGTCTCCGGGGCGCGGCGGGCGCGGGGGGGGCGAGCGCGGCGCCCCGGGGGGGGGCCGAGACCTTTCCCAGCCCCGCGGGGCAGCAGCCCCCCGCCGCCGCCGAAGCGCAGCGTGCGGTGAGCCAGCAGAACCAGTCTCTGGAGCAGAGCCAGGTCGCCTCGGAGGCCTTGGCCGAGCAGATCGCCTCGGGACGCGCCGATGGCGACGCCACGAGCGAAACGGCGGCCGCCGCCGAAGAGCTGTCGGCGGCCATCCAGCAGCGTGCCAGCACCGCCGGCGAGAACCTGGGGGGCATCCTCGAGATCAGCAACGGGGCCCAGGACCAGGGCGCCGCCACCCAAGACGCCGGCGTGGCCATGGCTCAGGTCGAGAAGGCCGCGCGACTGTCCAGCGTCAATGGCGGAGAGAGCGCGAACCGCGCGCGCACGATGCAAGGCCTGCTGGAAGAGAGCCGGGCGGCGGTCTCATCGCTGCTGGCCAACGTCGGCGCGGCGGCGGACGAGAACCGCGTGGTGCTGGAGGCGATCGAAGCGCTGGAACTGGAATGCGCGACGACGGCCAAGCTGGTCGACGGACTGGCCCTGGTGGCGGTGCAGACGACCATGCTGGCGACCAGCGGCGCGGTCGAGGCCGCACGGGCCGGCGAGGCGGGCCGCGGCTTCGCCGTGGTCTCGGGCGACATCCGCACCCTGGCGCGCGACTCGGCCGCCAACGCCGAGACCGTCCAGGACCTGATCGCTGCGATCGGGGTGCAGATCGGCAAGGTCCGGCGCGATGTCGAGCAGACGGCCTCGGTGGCCGTGGTGGAATCCGACCGCAATCGCGAGATCGAGGCGCGTCTGACGTTGGTCGTGCAGGAGGCCGTGGCGCTGGGGGAGGGCGCGGAGGCAATCGCCCGCGGCGGCGACTCGATCCTGTCGGCCTCGCTGCAGGTCGCGGCGGGCATGAACCAGATCGCGGCGGCGGCGGAAGAGGCCAGCACGGCGGCGGCGCAGGCGGCCGTCGCGGCGCGCGAACAGTCGCACGGCGCCGAGGCGCTGGCTGCGGCGATCGAGGAGATCGCGCTGCTGGCCGCCGAACTGCAACGCACGTCGGCGGCGTGACCGTGGGCGAGGGCGCCCGGCGACGGCTGACGGTCCCCGCCGGCGAGGCTCGCCTGGCCTTGCCGGCGCAGGACGTGGCCGAAGGCATTCGCCGACCCAGGCTGCCCCGCATGCCGCATGTCCCCGGCGGCCTGCTGGGCGTCACACACCTGCGGGGCGCGGTGCTGCCGGTGCTGTCCCTGTCGGACCTGATGGGCCTGCCGCCGGGTGAGCCGGAGCGCGTCGTGGTGCTGCGCCGCGATCCGCCGGTCGGCCTGGCCGTCGATGGCGTCGAGGCGCTGGCGGACGAGGATGCTGGCCAGAGCCCGCTGGACCTGGACGCGGCCCTGGCCAGCCGCTTCGTCCGCGACGACGGGCGGCGCAGAACGACCCCGGCCGCGTCGCCGACGCCTGTCGTCCAGGCGCACGCCGAGGAGCGGGCCTTTTTCCGCGTCGACCTGGCCGGTCAGGGCTACGGCTTTCCGCTGGACGCCGTGGTCGAGGTCACCGCGGTTCCCGACACGATTGCGGATCTGCCGCGCACCGAGGCGGTGCTGCTGGGGGTCTGCGCCTATCGTGGCGGCCTGCTGCCGGTTCTTTCGGGGCGAGCGCTGCTGGGGTTGCCGGACCGCGTGGAAGGCGGCGCCGAGCGTCTCGTGGTCCTGGCTCTAGGCGGAGAGCGCCTGGGCCTGGTCGTCGATCGGCTGGAAGCCATCGTGCGGGCGGCGCCCGACCGGCTGTCGCGCGCCCCCAGCCTGTTCAATCGCGGCGGCGGCGAGGCGCGGATCGACACCGTGCTGCGGCTGGCCGACGACCGCGGCGTGCTGGCCATTCTGACGCCCGAGCGGCTGTTGGCCGACGACCGCGTGACCCAGTGGCTGGCCCTGGCCGCCGGAGAGGAGGCGCAGATGGCGCAAAGCCAGACCAGCGTCGTGCACGAACGCTTCATCGTGCTGCGGCTGGGCGACGAACGCTACGGCCTGCCGATCGCGGCGGTGGACGAGGTGGTGCGGGCCCCCGATCAGATGACCCGCCTGCCGAACGCCCCGGCCTATGTGCGCGGCGTGATGAGCCTGCGCGGCAAGGCCGTGCCGGTGATCGACCAGCGCCTGCGGCTGGGCGCGCCGGGCCAGACCGCCGAGCGCGGCCGCGTCGTGATTGTCACGGTCGACGGCGTGCAGGCCGGCTTCGCCGTCGACGCCGCCAGCGAGGTCCTGGAGGTCGCCGCCGACGAACTGCTGGCCGCGCCGGAACTGACCGGCCCCGAGGCCCGTTTGTTCGACCGCGCCGTGGAGCGCGGGGGCGAACTCATTCTTCTGATCGATCCAAGGGCGCTGCTCGAACGCGCCGAGGCCGACCTGCTGCGCGACCTGGCCGCGGCGGCCGCGGCCTCGTGACCAAGGTCCTGGTCGTCGACGACTCGGCGCTGCTCCGGCGCGTGCTCAGCGAGATCCTGTCCGAGGCGGGGTTCGACGTGGCGATCGCGCGCGATGGCGTCGAGGCGTTGGCCATGCTGCACGCTTTCGAGCCCGACGTCGTGACCCTGGACGTGCAGATGCCGCGCATGGGCGGGCTGGAATGCCTGGACCGGATCATGCTGGAGCGTCCGCGCCCGGTGGTCATGGTCTCGTCCCTGACCCGCGAGGGCGCCGAGGAGACCCTGGCGGCCCTGGCGCTGGGCGCGGTCGACTTCCTGCCCAAGCCGGACGGCGTGATCTCGCTGGCCGCCGACGACCTGGCCCCGGTGTTGATCGAGAAGGTGACGGCGGCGGCCTCGGCGCGCGTCGTTCCCGGCCGACGCCTGGTCGAGCGGCTGCGGGCGCGCCAAGGCGCCGTCGCACCGCCCAAGCTGGGCCGACGCGGCGGCGGGCCTGAGGGCCTCGTGCTGATCGGCACCTCGACCGGCGGTCCCGGCGCGTTGGAAACGGTGCTGGGCGACATCGGCGGCGGCTTTCCCTGGCCGATCCTGGTGGCCCAGCATATGCCGGCGACCTTCACGGCCTCGCTGGCGGCGCGGCTGGACGGCCTGTGCGCGCTGGACGTGCTGGAGGTCACCGCGCCGACGCGTCTGGAGGCCGGCGGCGTCTATGTGGCCCGGGGCGGGGCCGACATGGTGGTCAGCCGGCGGGCCGGGGACCTGGTGGCGCTGCCCGCGCCGACCGACCCGCAGTTTCGGTGGCACCCCAGCGTCGAGCGCCTGGTGCGCAGCGCCATGAGCCACGTCGACGCCGAGCGCCTGGTCGGAGTGATGATGACCGGTATGGGCGACGACGGCGCCGGTGCGATGACCGATCTGCGCCAGGCCGGCGGCCGCACGATCGCCGAGGCCGAGCAGTCCGCCGTTGTCTGGGGCATGCCGGGCGCCCTTGTGCGGGCTGGCGGCGCCGATGTGGTCGAGCCGGTGGAACGTATCGCCGGACGGCTGTCGGCGATGATCGCGCCATGATCTTCACCGACGAGGATATCGACCGTTTCCGCGAGCACCTCTATCGGCGCACCGGCATGTGGTTCGGCGAGGCCAAGCGCTACTATATCGAGCGCCGCGCCGCCGACCGCCTGACCGCGACCGGCAGCCGCGATGTCGCCGACTATTTCACGCGCCTGCGCGTCGACGCCGGCGAGCGTCAGGCCCTGGTCAACGCGTTCACCGTCAACGAGACCTATTTCTATCGCGAGGAGCACCAGTTGGCCTGTCTGGGCCGTGCGCTGCTGCCCGACATCGTTTCGAGCCGCCGTCCCGGCGACAAGGTGCGGATCTGGTCGGCGCCGTGCTCGACCGGCGAGGAGCCTTACTCCATCGCCCTGTGGCTGCTGGAAAACTGGCGGATGGTCGACGCCTACAATATCGAGATCGTCGGCTCGGACATCGACAGCCAGGCGCTGGAGGCCGCGCGAGCAGGGATCTATGCCGAGCGGGCGCTGTCGCGCCTGCCGGCCGGGGTGCGCGACGCCTATTTCGAGCCGCTCAAGCGTCATCGCTGGAAGATCATCGACGACCTGCGCGAGTCGGTGACCTTCACCCCCGCCAACCTGATGGAAACCACGGGGCTGGGCGAGCAGGGGCTGTTCGACATCATCTTTTGCCGCAACGTGCTGATCTATTTCGACGACGCCTCGCGCGAGATCGCGGCGGCCAACCTGCACGACCGACTGGCGCCAGGCGGCTATCTGTGTCTGGGCCATACCGAGTCCATGAGCCGGATCGACGATCGCTTCGTGACGCGACGGTTCGACGATGCGGTCGTCTTCCAGCGACCGGGAGGGCCGTCGTGATCGACGAACTTCTGGCGCAGTTCCTGATCGAGGGCCGCGAGCAGACGCTGGAGGCCGGCGTCGAGCTGGCCGCCCTGCAGCGCGGACCGCGCGATCCGACCCGGCTGGAGCGTTGCTTCCGCGCCGTCCACACGTTGAAGGGCTCGGCCGACCTCCTGGGCCTGCGGCCGATGGGGCGGGTGCTGCACGCGGCCGAGGATCTGCTGGGCGCGCTGCGCGGCGGGGAGGGCGGCGAGCCACGCTTTCCGGTGCTGCTGGAGGTGGTCGATCAGGTCGATCGCTGGCTGGACGCGCTGGAGCTCGGCGGCGCGCTGCCGGGCGACGCCGAGATGCTTTCCGAGCGTCTGATCGCGCGTCTGGGCGCTGACGGCGGCGTGCGGACGGCGCCGACGATGGCCAGCGATTGGGACGGCGCCCCGTTCGCCGGCCACGCCGGGGTCGCCATCCGCTACACGCCGCGCGCCGACAGCTATTTCGCCGGCGACGACCCCATGGCCGTGATCGCCGCCGTTCCGGGGCTGGCCGACCTGCGTGTAACCCTGCGCGAGCCGGTCGCCGACCAGGCTCTGTACGATCCCTTCCGCTGCAACCTGGTGATTGAAGCGCTGTCCACGGCCGATCTGGCGACGGTCGAGGCGGCCTTGCGCCTGGTGCGCGACCAGGTGGCGCTGGCGACGATCGCGACGATCGCGACGATCGCGCCGGTCGCCGTGGCCGAGGTCGAGCCTGTGCGGCGCACGGTGCGGGTCGACGCCGAACGCATCGATCACCTGGCCGATCTCGCCGACCAGCTGGTGGTGGCCAAGGGCGGATTGGCCGAGCTGGCCGACCAGGTCGAGCGTCTGACCGGCGGTCAGGCCCTGGGGCAGACGCTGCGGGCCCGGCGGTTGGAGCTGGACCGCTTGGTGGAGTCGCTGCACGCCACTGTCGGCCAGGCGCGGATGACGCCCTTGGTCCCGCTGTTCGGCCGCTTCCCCCGACTGGTGCGCGAGACCGCCGCCGCTCTGGGCAAGACCGTTTCGCTGGAGATGGCCGGCGGCGAGGTCGAGGTCGACAAGGCCGTGGTCGATGGCCTGTTCGAGCCGCTGCTGCACGTGCTGCGCAACGCCGCCGACCATGGCGTCGAGAGCGGGCAGGTCCGCGCGGCGGCCGGCAAGCCCGTCGAGGCGCGCATTCGCCTGGCTGCCCGCACAGCGGGCGACCAGGTCGTGCTCGAAGTCGCCGACGACGGCGCCGGGGTCGATCCCGCCCGCGTCCGGGCCCGCGCCGAGGCCCGCGGCCTGATCGCCGCAGACGCCGTGATGGATGAGGCCGAGATCATCGACCTGATCTTCCGCCCCGGCTTTTCGACCCGCGACACCGTCAGCGCCGTTTCCGGGCGTGGCGTAGGCATGGACGCCGTGCGGGCGGGGGTGACGCGGCTGGGCGGCCGGGTGGAGGTCGAGAGCCGCCCCGGGGCCGGGACCACCGTGCGCATGACCCTGCCGATCCGCACCGTTCTGGCCAAGCTGATGGTGGTGGCCTGTGGCGCCGAACGCTTCGGCTTGCCGCTGGAGAGCGTGGTCGAGGTCGCGCGCGTCGACGCCGCCAGCTTGATCCCGATCCGCGCCGGCTGCGCCTTCGTGCTGCGCGATCAGGTCGTGCCGCTGGTCGATCTGGGCCAGGCCGTGGGCGGCGCCGCTGCGCCGGCCGGCGCGGGGCCTCGTCGCGTTGTCGTGGCTTGGGCCGATGGCGAGCTGGTCGGCTTCTCGGTCGATGCGGTGCTGAGCCGCACCGACGCGGTCGTTCGGCCGATGACCGGCCTGCTGGCGGGGGCGCGGGGTGTGACCGGCTCCACCCTGGACGCCGACGGCGCGGTGCTGCTGGTCCTGGACCTGACGGAGCTGGTGGCATGAAGACCACGCGGGACGGCGATGTGATCGCGCTGCACGGCCATTGTCGGGTGGAGGACGCTGAAGTTCTGGCGGGGCTGCTACACGGGGCGCCAGGCGTGTCGCTGGACGTCTCGGCTTGCGAGAGCCTGCATTCGGCGGTCGTCCAGGCGATCCTGGCGTTCGGCGTTCCGGTCTCGGGCGCCCCGGCCGACCTGTTTTTGAGGGATCTGTTGGTCCCGGCCTTGGCTGGGGCCGCGACAGCGACCCCGGCTCAGGTCTAGACTGTACCGCCGCAGCCCTTCGGGCGCGGCCTGTTGGAGAGGCATACATGGTGACGACGGTTCTGATCGTCGATGACAGCAAGCTGGCCCGCATCGTGGTCGGCAAGGCCATCGGGGCTTTGCAGCCCGAATGGCGGCGGCTGGAGGCCAGCGGGGCTGACGAGGCGATCGCGCTGTTCGACGCCGAGCAGATCGATCTGGTCGTTCTCGACTTCAACATGCCCGGCCGGGATGGCCTGGAGCTGGCCGAGGAACTGCGCGCCCGTTTCCCGGACATGCCGATCGCGGTGGCCACGGCCAATGTCCAGGACGAGATCATCGCCCGCGCCCGCGCGGCCAACGCCGCCTTCATCGCCAAGCCGGTGACCGAAGAGGGCGTTCGCGGCTTCATTTCCGGCGCGGCCTTGCGCCTGCGTTCGGCCGCGCGATGACCCTGCACGCCATCTTCCTGGAGGAGCTGGAGCGCGACGCGCTGACCGAGCTGGTCAATATCGGCGTCAGCCGCGCGGCCAGCAGCCTGCGCAAGATGGTGGGCGAGCAGGTTCTGCTGTCGGTGCCTTCGGTCGAGGTCGTCACCCGCGAGGGCGCGGCGACCCTGATCCGCGAGCGCGAGAACGGCGAACTGGTGGCGGTGCGTCAGGACTTCGAGGGCGTGTTCTCAGGACGAGCGCTGCTGATCTTCCCTCAGGCCAACAGCATGGCCCTGGTCCATGCGGTCACCGGCGGCGCACTGTCGACCAACGAGGCGGCCGAGATGGAGGACGAGGCGCTGGCCGAGACCGGCAACGTCGTCCTCAACAGCTGCCTGGCGACCATGGCCAACATGCTGAAGAAGCCGCTGCAGATGTCGCTGCCGCAGGTGATGCGCGGCGACGGCGAGGCGCTGTTCAACCTGTCGGACCAGCATGCCGATGGCGGAGTGGTGCTGTTTCTCTACATCAACTTCGCGATCAACGACCGCGATATCCGGGGCTATATCGCCATGCTGATGGACCTGCCGTCGCTGCACGCGCTGCGGGCCCTGATCCACGACTTCATCGAACGCGTCGCGGGCGACGTCGGCTGATGATCCGGCAACTGAACCTATTGCCCAGCTTGGCGTTCTGACCGCGTCATGACCAAGCTTGCCGATACAGAGCAGAGCGACGACCGCGAGGCGGCCGAAGCCCGGGAGCGGCTGAGTCTCGCCCGGATGGCGGCCGGCGCGGTCGGGGCCTGGGAGTGGGATATCGTGGGCGGCCGGTTCATCGCCGACGCCCGCTTCGCCAACCTCTATAGCCTGGACCCGACGACGGCGGCTCAGGGCCTGCCGACCTCGGCCTTTTTCGAGACGGTGTTCGCCCCCGATCGCATGCGGCTGAAGATCGCCGTGGCCGGCGCCCTGAACGGCGCCGAGGTATTCGGACGCGACTACCGGGTGGTGGTCGATGGCGACATCCGCTGGGTTTCGGCGCGCGGCCGCACCTATCTGGACGCCGACGAGAACCCCGTCCGCTTCGCCGGCGTGCTGACCGACATCACCGACCAAAAGCGGGTCGAGGAGCGCCTGCGGATCGCTCAGTCGGCCGGCGGCATCGGCACGTTCCAATATCTCAGCGGTTTCGGCACGGTCGACGTCTCCGAGGAGTTCTGCCGACTGCTGGGTCTCTATCCGGCCCACAGCCTGCCGGTGCGGACGATCAATGCGGTCGTGCGCGCGGGGAATCCGCCGCTGATCAGCGGCCGCGAGGACCAGACCCCGCTGGGACCCACGGTCCACGAGTTCCGCATCGCCCGCGCCGACACCGGCGAGGAGCGCTGGCTGGCCTGTCGCGGCGAATACCAGGCCGCGCCGACCGGCGGGGTCAGCTTCATCGGCGCCATCTACGACGTCACCGCCACCAAGCAGTCCGAAGCCCGACTGCGCGCCCTGGCCGACGCCCTGGAAGCCCGGGTCGAGGTCAGCACCCAGGAGCGCGACCGGATCTGGAACCTGTCGCGCGACCTGCTCAGCATCTCGGACCGCGACGGCGTCTATCGCGCGATCAATCCCGCCTGGAAGCAGCTGCTGGGCTATGACGCCGCCGACCTGGTCGGGGTCGCCGTGGGCGGGCTGGTGCATCCCGACGACCGCGCCACGGCCCTGGAGCAGACCGCCGACCTCAAGGCCGGCGGCGCGGTCGCCGATCTCGACTGTCGGGTGCGCACCAAGGACGGCGACTATCGCTGGATCAACTGGGCGGCGGTCACCGAGGGGGAGTTCACCTACACCGTCGGCCGCGACATCACCCAGCGCAAGGCGCTGGAGGACCAGCTGCGTCAGAGCCAGAAGATGGAGGCCGTGGGTCAGCTGACCGGCGGCCTGGCCCACGATTTCAACAACATGCTGACCGGTATCCTGGGGGGGATCGACATGGTCCGCCGGCGTATCGCCCAGGGGCGGATGGCCGATGCCGACCGCTTCCTGGAAGCGGCCATGCAGTCGGGCCAGCGCGCCGCGGCTCTGACCCACCGCCTGCTGGCCTTCTCGCGCCGCCAGTCGCTGGACAGCCGGCCGCTGGACGTCAAGGCGCTGGTCGGGTCGATGGAGGACCTGCTGAACCGGACCCTGGGCGAGCAGGTGCGGCTGACCACGGAGGTGGCGGACGACATCTGGACCGCAGTGGCCGACGACAACCAGCTGGAAAGCGCCATCCTGAACCTGGCGATCAATGCGCGCGACGCCATGCCCCGCGGCGGACGCCTCACGATCGCGGCGCGCAATGTCCAGCTGTCGGCCGCCGAACTGGTCAAGAGCGACCACGCCCAGCCCGGCGACTATGTCGAGATCCGTGTCACCGACACCGGCCTTGGCATGGCGCCGGACGTGCTGAACAAGGTCTTCGATCCGTTCTTCACCACCAAGCCGCTGGGCCAGGGCACGGGCTTGGGCCTGTCGATGATCTATGGCTTCGTGCAGCAGTCGCGCGGCCATGTCGACATCCAGAGCCGCGAGGGGGCCGGAACGACGATCCGCCTCTTCCTGCCGCGCCACCAGGGCGAGCTCGACCAGGTCCTCGACGCGGGCGAGGACGCGATCCACGCCGGCGCGGGCCAGACGGTGCTGGTGGTCGAGGACGACCCGGCCGTGCGTCTGCTCGTGGTCCAGGTCCTGGAGGAACTGGGCTATCACGCCATCGAGACCGAGAGCGGCCGCGACGCCACGCCGGTCCTGCAATCGGCGCGTCCGATCGACCTGATGATCAGCGATGTCGGCCTGCCGGGGCTGAACGGGCGTCAGCTGGCCGAGATCGCCCGCGAGGGGCGGCCCAGGCTGCCGATCCTGTTCATGACCGGTTACGCCGAGCAGGCCGCCGACCAGGCCGCCTTCCTCGACAACGGCATGGAGATCATCACCAAACCTTTCGCCATCGACCAGCTGGCGCGGCGGATCGGGACCATCCTGGAGCGGGCCGAAAAGGTCTGAAGAGGTCGGCGGGAACGCGGCGGGCGCATCGCACGTTGCCATCCCGTCGCCACAATCGCGACGCTCGAACGGTGACCCGAGTGCCCTATATTCTTCGTATCGAACCGACCTGCGGCGGCTGGCGTCTGAGCATCGAGGACGACGAGCCGATCGCCGTCGTGACCAGCTTCGAGACGGCCGAGCGGCGGGCGCGGTTCTTCGCGGCGCGGGCGGCCGTGCGCGGCTGCGACAGCGAGATCAGGATCCATGACGCCGACGGCGTCTATTGCGGCAGCTGGCGCGCCGAGCGCTTCGAACCGGCGCGGACGAATGAGCGTCTGGCGGCCTAGAGCGTTGGCCAGGGGCGCTGGACGGGCCTGAGTTTTTCGTACAGCGTCGACAGCCGCAGGACGCCCAGGTCGTCGAAGCGGCGGCCGATGATCTGCAGGCCGATCGGCAATCCCTCCGAGGTGTAGCCGCAATTGATCGAGGCGGCCGGCTGCTCGGTCATGTTGAAGGCCACTGTGAAGCCGATGTGCTCGAACGGCCGAGACGGATCGTTGGTCGGCGAAGGCAGCTCGGCCGCGAAGGCCGGCATCGGCGCGGTCGGCGAGATCACGAAGTCGTAGGGCTGGAACGCCTTGGCGCCCGCCTCACGCATGCGCTGAATCTGATTGAAGCCCTGATAGACCGCGACCCCGTCGACGCCGCGCGCCGCCTCGGCCCAGGCGCGGATATAGGGCAGGGCGCGTTCGGCCCGTTCTGGCGGCAGCGCCGACAGGTCGGCCAGGGCGCGCGTGCGCCAGAACAGGTCCAAACCGTCCAGCATCTCGCGGGTCAGGTAGGGCGCGAACGGTTCAACGACGGCGCCGACCGCTTCGAACGCCCTTGCTGCCGCTGTGACCGCTGCGGTGACCTCCGGCTCCACGCTCGCGCCGACGCCGGCGTCCAGCATCAGGCCGGTGCGCGGGCCTTTCGGCTCAAGGTCCAGGGACTCCCAGGCCAGGGTCTC
>CAZRPD010000131.1:0-15509 GCA_964601775.1 uncultured Caulobacter sp.
CGGCCGCGAACAGGGGGGCCTTGGCGATCGGGGCGGTGACGAGGCCGGCGACGTCGCCCGACAAGGCCAGGCCGACGCCGGTCTCGATCCAGCGGATCACCTGCGGCGCATAGGCCGGCGACGGCTGGCCCGAGACGACCGGCGACAGCAGGGGGATGTCGATGACCGGCAGGGCGTCGGGGAACATGCCCACCACGTCCTGAGGACGCGTGACCGTGCGCACCTTGACCCCGCCGCCGGCCGAGGCCAGCAGCTGGGCGTCGCCGATCACGACGAACGCCGGCCCCTGATGGCGGAGCGCCTGCCAGGCCTTGGCGATGATCTCCGCGCCGACGCCGGCGGGATCACCGGCGCTGAGGGCGAGGGGGCGGTGCGGCACAGGCCTATCGGGTCTCGATGGTGGCCTGGTTGCGCAGGTCCCGCAGGTAGCGCTTGGCGATCAAGGCCAGCTGGGCGCCGCGCAGGCGGTTCTCGATCTGGTCGTGCGTCGGGGCGTTGGCGCCGCCCTGGCGCTTGCCGCAGACGGCGATCAGGTGAAGCCCGGCGTCCGTGCGGATCGGATCGGAGATCTGGCCGACCTCCAGCTTGCCCGCGGCTTCCTGGAAGGCCGGGGCCAGATCGGTGATCTCGGCCTCGCCCAGGTCGCCGGCGATCAAGCCATCGACCTTGCCGGCCGTGGCTTCCAGCGTCGAGCAGCTGGTGATCTTGGGCTTCAGGTCGTTCAGCACCTTGGCGGCGGCGTCGACCTGGGCCTGGGTGGCGTCGGCGGCCAGCGGCGAGGCGACCTGCTTGAGGTCGACGATCGCGGTCTTGGAGCCCGCGCGCTTGTCGCGCAGATAGATGATGTAGACGCCGTCCTTGACCGGGATCGGGCGCGACAGCTGGCCGGGGCGCAGCTGTTCGAGCGCCGCATCGACCTCGGCCGGCATTTCGCCCTGGTTCACCCAGCCCACGTCGCCGCCGTTGGCGGCCGTGGCCGAGGCCGAGAACTGGCGGGCGACGGCCGGGAAGGGCGCGCCCTGCTGCATCTGGCCGATCAGCTGGGCCGCGCCGCTTTCGGCGACCTGCATGCCGCCGACGCGGGCGGCGTCCAGGAACACTTCGCTGATCTGGTACTGCGGCTTGGCGGCCGACTCGGCCAGGCGGCGCTGATAGGCCTTGATCTGGTCTTCGCCGATACGCAGGCGCGAACCGTAGCGGCCCTGAATCCAGGACTGCCAGCTCGATTCGGCGCGGATCTGGGCGCGCCAGGTGTCCAGGCCGATTCCCTGGCCGGTCAGCTGTTGCTTCAGCTGGTCGGCGGTCATCTTGTTGCCCTGGGCGATGTCGGCGATCTGCTCGTCGACCTCCGGGTCGGTCGAGATGATGGTGATCTTCTGCTCGCGCTCGACGCGGCGCAGCTCCTGCATCTGCAGGCGCTCCTCGATCAGAGAGCGAACGGCCTCCTGCTCGATCTGCGGCAGGTTCTCCTCGGTGGGCTGCATGCCCGAGGTGGCCATCAGCAGGCGCATGCGCTGCATTACGTCATAGGTCGAGATGATGTCGTCGTTGACCACCGCCGCAACGCTTTCGGCCAGCGGCGCCGGGCGCGCAGGCGCAGGCGCGGCCTGAGGGGCCTGCACCAGAGGCGGGGCGGCGTCCTGGGCCAGAGCGGGCAGGCCGAAGCCGCCCACGGTCAAGGCGAGGATGGACGCGGCCCCGGCCGCGAAAGTCGTCACGCTACGCGCAGACCGCATGGATAGTGTCGTTCCTCTGGGCCCAATCGCCGCCCTTGCGAGCGGCGCGGGTCGTTTATCACGTTTTTCCGAGGCGGCGATCGCCGAACCCGGCCGCCCCATGACGACTGACGGACATACGGGTTGGCCCCGCACGCCCCCCAGGCGCGGTTACTCAAGTTTCGAGCTAGTACCCTGTATCACCCAATGTGGCGAGCGTTAGGCGGAAGACGATCGTACGGTCCGGCTGCAGCCGAATGCCGCTGGCCGTCTGGGCATAGCGGTCTTCCTGCTGGTAGATCACGTCGATACGGATGCAGTCGTCCTGATAGGCCACGCCCAGGTCGCGGCGACGCCACAGGTCCGAGACCATGTCGCGCGAGCCCAGGGCCGTCAGCGACCATTGCTTGGTCAGCTTCAGCTCGGCGATGGCCTCGAAGCTTTCCTGGCGGTTGCCGTTGGTGTCCAGCTCGTCCTTCAGATAGCGCACCACGGCCCAGCCGCGGGCCGTCGAGGCGTTCACGCCCGTTTCGATCCGGTGGATCTCCTGGGTCTGGGAATCGAGGCGCGTGCGCACGAAGGCGTTGATGCCGCGCACCGGCGTGGCGGTGGCGGCCACCACCCAGTCGGACGAGCGGCTCTGCAGGCCGGCGCGGGCCGGCAGCAGCGAGTCGAACTTGCTGCGGAAGCTGCGGCCCACCAGGATGCTGCCGCCGCGGCCGTCGCCCAAGTCGACGGTGGCGCGACCGCCGACGTTCAGCCGCTGGCCGCCCTCATAGAGGTCGAAGCCCGGCGACTTGTTGGCCTGGAACAGGTTGGTCTCGTCGAATTCCAGCGTCTGGCTGTCTTCGTTGTAGAGGTACCGGGTCGTGCCGTTGCGAGCGACGACGGTCGGTACGCGCGAGCTTTCCGAACCCACGGCCACCTGGGCCAGCGGCTCCAGCACGATGCTGCCGCCCTTGCTCAGCGGCTTGTAGAACGGCAGGCTGAAGTCTACGCCGCCGACGCCCAGCGCCCGCGTGTAGTTCTGCTTGGTCTCGTCGCCCAGAGCGGCGGCCTGGGGCGTGACATAGGTCTTGATCGCATAGGCGTCGGCGCGGGCCTGGGCGAAGGGCGAGACCTTCAGGCCATTGCCGACGATCGTGCTGGTGCGCCAGTCGCCCTGGAAGGTGGCGCGGCTGGAATCGACCCCGCCCTGGCCCTTGTAGGTGGGCAGGAAGTAGGGCGCTTCGCCGTACTGCGACTCCGAGCGGTTCAGCATGACGCCGGTGCCCTGCAGGCGCAGGCGTCCGCCCAGGATCGGCGAGGACGGCTCCCAGCGGCCCTCGACCAGCGGGCCGATCAGCGGGAAGGCGCCGCTGTTTTCGAAGGCGTTGGCCGTGCCGGTCGCGGCGTTCAGGCCGACGACGCGCAGGCCCTGCACCGAGACCGCCGACACCGACAGCCACGAGCGCTCGTCCTGGCGGGTGGTGTAGAGCTGCGAGACCAGGCGGCGGTCGTCGCTCGTGAACAGGCCGCGCTGCTGGTAGACGTCGTTGATCTTGTACTTGTCGAACAGCACCGCGTCCGAGACCCGCTCGGCCGAGAAGCCCCACTTCCACTTCTCGTCGATGTCGAACTTGCCCTTGGCCAGGATGTAGCTGCGGGCCGTGGACTGGCCGAAGCGGTCGCCCCGGATGTCGAAGTCCTTGTCGTAGGTGAAGCCGCCGCGCGCCTCGAGCATCCCCGAGTAGAAGCGCTTGCGATAGTTGACGTCCAGGAACGGGTTCACCTGGCTGTTGATCTGCGGCGTCACCACCACGTCGGACGATGGCGAGATGATGTGCAGATAGGGCTGCTGGTAGGAGATGCCGCGGCCGCGCGAATAGCCGATGCGCGGAGCCAGGAAGCCTGAGCTGCGTTTGGCTTGCGGATCGGGGTGCCAGAACAGCGGCATGTACAGAAGCGGCGCGCCCCACAGGCGGATGACCGCGTTCTTGTAATAGACGAGCTGGCGCTCCTTATCCTGGACGATCTTGTCGGCCTGCACGGACCAGGTCGGGGTCGGCTTTTCGGCGCAGACCTCGCAGGGCGTGTAGATCGCCTCGTTCAGCTCCTGGATGTTCTCGTTGCGCCGCACCGCGGTCACCGAGGCGATCTTGATGTTCTGGTCGAGACGGGCGGCGAAGTTGCGGGCGAAACCCGCCTTCATGTCCTTGTCGACTTCCAGGTGGTCGGCGAACTCGGCCGTGCCGTCCGGATTGATCATCTGGACGTGACCATTGGCGACCACGGCGCCGGTCTTGCTGTCGTAGACCACCTCGTCGGCGCGCAGGGTGCGGCCCTGGTAGCGCGCTTCGACGCCGCCGCGCGCGGTCATCTTCTGATTCACGTCGTCGCGGATCAGAAGGTCGGACTCCAGATAGTAGCCCCCGTCGCCCAGCCCGTCCGAGGGGGCGGCCGAGACCACCGGGATCGGCGGAATGTTCACCAGGCTCTGCCGGGCGTTTGCCGTGCTGGCGCAGGCGAACACCAGCAACGCCGCGCTGCCCAGCAGCAGGGCGCGGCAGACGGCGCTGTGACGCGTTTCAGTCATGAACGACCCTGGCAGCAATGACTCACCCATCTTCCGTATAGCAAAGCAAAGTGAACCCCGCCAAAAGCGCCACGATCGGCGGCGTCCAGGCGGCGGCGATCGGGGCCAGAACGTCCGCCTTGCCCAACGTGCTGCAAAGCTCGTTGAAGAAAAAGAATCCGAACCCCAGGGCGACGCCCGAGCCGGCCAGGGTGGCCAGGCCGCCCAGGCGCATCAGGCGCAGCGAGAAGGCCGCCGCCAGCACCGACATGGCTGCGAACAGCAGCGGCGTGGCCAGATCCTGTTGCAGGCGGAGCTTGAACGGGGCGGCTGAGAAGCCGGCGTCCTCGGTGCGCTTGATCGTCGAGGGCAGGCGCCACAGCGCCACGGCCTGCGGGGTGTTGAAGCGCTCTGAGGCGCTGCGGTCGTCCAGGTTGGACGGGATCGACAGGCTGTCGGAGCGAATCGCGCCGGCGCCGGGCGTGGCCTCCCGCACGCCGGTCAGGCGCCAGAACCCCGGCTCCAGCCGCGCCTCGTTGGCCTCGATGCGGCGGGTGAAGTCCATCACGCCTTTATTGTTCAGCGCATACACGAACAGCGACACCCCGCGCAGGCGCACCGACCCGTCGATCGTGTCGCGCGCCCGGGCGCGGATGACGATCTGGGTCTTGTCGTCGCCCTGGCGCAGCCAGGTGCCCTTCGGCGTTTCCTTCAGATAGCCGTTCATCATGTTGTCGCGCTCGGTTTCGGACCGGGCGGTCATGGCCGTGGTCAGCGGGTTCAGCAGGGTGATCGACAACAGGCCGATCACGAACGAGGCCGTCGCCGCCGGCATGATGAAGCGCCAGGCCGAAACCCCGGCTGCGCGCATGGCGATCAGCTCGCTGCGCCGGTTCAGCTCGACGAAGGCCCACATGGTGCCGAACAGGAAGACGAACGGCGCCAGCACCAGGATGGTGGCCGGGGCCTGCAGCAGGGTCAGGTAGAACAGCTGCAGGAAGCCGACGTCGGTGCGGGTGCCGACATTGCGGGCGATGTCGACGAAGGCGATCAGCATCACCATCGCGCCCAGCACCGCCACGGCGCCGACCAGCGCGCTCATGGTGCGGCGCAGGACGTAGCGTTCCAGCATACCCATGGTCAGCATCAGGCGGCTCCCGTCCAGGCGGGCGCGGCCTTGGTCGGCTTGCCGCCCGTGCGACGCACCGACACCTTCTGGCGGAAGATCTGCGACAGGCCCCACCACATGGCGGCCAGGGGCGCCATGTACTGCAGCACGTTCAGCCAGGCGCCGTCCTCGCACGCGGCCTGGATTCCGAAGCCGACGATGCGGACGATGCCGGCGGCCGCGCCGACGGCGGCGATCCGCTTGCCATAGCCCATGCGGCTGAACGAACCGCCCAGCACGGCGGCCAGGGCCATGGTCATCAGGGCGATGTTGTAGAGCGGGCTGGCGAAGCGCGAATGACCCTCGGCCAGCATCTTGTCCTTGTTCCGCTGCTCCCATTCCTGGGTCAGGTCGGGGAAGAACAGCTCGTGCGGATATCGGTCCGAGATCTTGTAGTGCAGCAACTCGTCACGCTGGACCATGCTGGACAGGTCGAAGGTGTATTCGTCGAACGAGGTGTATTGCAGCACGCCCTGGCGGGAGAACTGCTGGTTGGAGCCATGGCGCATGATCAGCACCGGCTCGCCGCGGCGGGTGGCGATCTCGGCTTCGCGCGCCGAATAGGTCGAGGCCCCGCCGTTGGGCATGTCCTGGTGGATGAACAGGTTTTGGATCTTGTTGTCGCGATCGATCGACTGGGCATAGACCGTCAGGCCCGGGCCCGGCTCGGTGAACTGGCCCGGCTGCACCAGGGTGGAGGCCACGTCGGCCTTGATCTCGAACGAGGTCTCGCGGATCTGGCGGGCGCTCCAGGGCTGCAGCCACAGGCCGGAGATCAAGGAGATCAGCGCGGCGATCACCGCCAGGCGCATGGCCGGCGAGATGACGCTCCAGCGACTCATGCCGCCGGCGAAGCAGACGACGATCTCCTGCTCGGTATGCAGCCGGTTCAGCGCCACCAGGGCGGCCACGAACAGGGCCAGGGGCAACATGATCGCCAGGAGCTGGGGCAGGGCCAGCAGGATGATCTTCAGGAACACCAGCGCGCTCTGGCGCTGCTCCACCAGCACGTCGAACTCCGACAGGCTGCGCGCCAGCAAGGCAAGCGCCACCAAGGCCGCAGTCGCCAGAAGCGTCGGACCCAGCAACTGGCGGAAGAGATAGCGTTCTATGAGGCGCATGAAGAGTCGTTCGGGGCGGTTGGATTCGCGGGACGAACCCCGAAGATGGGCCGTTCTACACGGGGGCTTCCCGTCGGCACAACTGGGGACCTAACTTGGCTGTCGGCAGTGGCGACGAACGGAGCCTTTTCTATGGCGCGGCATTGGACTATGCCGCCTAATCCAAGAACGAGCGGCAGCGCCGTCGCGACGCGCCGTTTCGAAGTCGCCCAGATGCAGGAGCGCGGCATGCGTATCGAGTTCGTCCCCGTCGACACCCAGGCCGGCGCCAGCGCCGCCATCGCGGTTCTGGCCCATGAGGGCGCGGCCCTGTCGCCCGAAGCCCGGGCGGCCAACGAGGCCACCGGCGGCGCCCTGGCGCGCGCTATCGCCGGCGGCCGCTTCACCGGCGCCAAGGGCCAGACCCTGGATCTCGTCGCCCCGCACGGTCTGGAAGCCGCCCGCCTGGTGCTGGTCGGCGTGGACGGGCAGGGCGCCGTCGAGCCGGAAGCCGTGGAGAGCGCCGCGGCCTCGGCCTATCAAGCCGTCAAGAACACCGGCGTCACCGAGCTGGTCCTGAAGCTGGGCGCCGACGCCGAGAGTGCCGCCCGCGCCGCCTTCGGCGCGCGCCTGGCGGCCTATCGCTTCGATCGCTATCGCACGACCGAGAAGGCCGAGAAGAAGCCCTCGGTCCAGGTGGTGAAGGTCGCCGCCGCCGATCCGGTCAAGGCCCAGAAGGCGTTCGAGCCGCTGTCGGCCCTGGCCGACGGCATCATCTTCAGCCGCGATCTGGTCTCCGAGCCGGCCAACATCCTGCACCCGGAAGAGTTCGCCGCTCGCGCCAAGAGCCTGGAAAGCCTGGGCCTGGAGGTCGAGATCCTGGGCGAGGCCCAGATGACCGAACTGGGCATGGGCAGCCTGCTGGGCGTGGGCCAGGGCAGCCGCCGCGAAAGCCAGCTGGTGGTCATGAAGTGGCTGGGCGCGGCCGACAAATCGGCCCAGCCGATCGCCTTTGTCGGCAAGGGCGTGACCTTCGACACCGGCGGCATCTCGATCAAGCCGGCCGACGGCATGGAAGACATGAAGTGGGACATGGGCGGCGCGGCCGCGGTGACTGGCCTCATGCACGCCCTGGCCGGCCGCAAGGCCAAGGTCAACGCCATCGGCGTCCTGGGCCTGGTCGAGAACATGCCCGACGGCAACGCCCAGCGTCCCGGCGACGTGGTCACCTCGATGTCGGGCAAGACCATCGAGGTCATCAACACCGACGCCGAAGGCCGCCTCGTTCTGGCCGACGCCCTCTGGTACACGCAGGACCGCTTCAAGCCGCAGTTCATGATCAACCTGGCCACCCTGACCGGTGCGATCATCATCTCGCTGGGTCATGACTACGCCGGTTTGTTCAGCAATAACGATGGCTTGTCCGAGAAACTTCTGGCGGCGGGCGACGCCGAGCGCGAGAAGCTGTGGCGCCTGCCGCTGCCGGCCGCCTACGAGAAGCAGATCGAAAGCCCGATCGCCGACATGAAGAACATCGGCGGCCGCCCGGCCGGCTCGATCACGGCGGGCCTGTTCCTGCAGCACTTCGTCAACGGCGTGCCGTGGGCGCACCTCGACATCGCCTCGGTGGCCTGGAAGAAGCCCTCGACCGACCCGACCGTGCCCGACGGCGCGGCGGGCTACGGCGTGCGGCTGCTGAACCGCCTCGTCGCCGACGCCTACGAAGGCTGATCCGCAAAGGCTGTCATCCCGGCCCAGCGCGAAGCGCGCCGAGCCGGGACCGCCAAGAACGCTTGCGCTTCCGGCGGTCCCGGGTCTTCGCTACGCTCGCCCGGGAAGACAGGAATTTTTGATGACCGCTAACGCCTGCGAGGTCTGGTTCTATCACCTTGAGCGCTCGCCGCTCGAGGCGGTGCTGCCCGAGCTTCTGGAAAAGACGCTGGGCAGAGGCTGGAAAGCGCTGGTGCGCGGGGGTGATCCCCGCCGCATCGAGGCGCTGGACCAGCACCTGTGGACCTTCCGCGAGGACAGCTTCCTGCCGCACGGCCTGGCCAACGAGCCGATGGCCGAGCGCCAGCCGGTGCTGCTGACCGGTGAAGATCACAACCCCAACGCCGGCGATGCCGTGTTCCTGATCGACGGGGCGGATCCTGGCGATCTTTCAGGGGTTTCCCGCTGTATCCTGCTGTTCGATGGCAGGAACGACGAGGCCTTGGCGCAGGCGCGCGGACGCTGGTCGGTGTTCAAGAAGGCCGGGCATCCGGTATCCTACTGGCGCCAGGGCGCCGAACGCGGTTGGGAGAAGCAGGCATGAAACGCATCGCATCCGTCATCGCTCTGGGTCTGGTCTTGGCCTCATGCTCCAGCGCGCCCGAGCCGGCTCCGCCGCCGCCCCCGACCACGCCGACGGCGCCGCCCGCCCTGGCCCTGCCGGCCAAGCCGCCCGTCGAGAAGGACCAGTGCGGCCTGAAGGACGCCCAACAGTATATCGGCAAGCCGCGCACCAGCCTGCCGGCGCCCGTCGATCCCTCGCGCTGGCGCGTGGCCTGCACGACCTGTCCGGTAACGATGGATTTCCGCGCAGATCGCCTCAACATCCTGTTCAATGCCGACACCGGCGTCGTTCAGGAAGTGAAGTGTGGGTAATAACGTCGTTATCCGAGACTTTTCTGGCGTTTTCACGCCTGCGATGAAATAACCCGAGTCGCCGGACGCTTCCGACCGGCTGGCTCGTTGCATGGTCGATCGCGCGAATATCCAACCCAAGCTCGGCTATGACTGGCAGGCGGCGCTCCTGAGCAGCCTGTTCGCCGCTCTTGGTTTTGGATTGCTGGCCTATCTCTGCGTCGAGGTCCCACGATCGCTGGGACAGTCCTCGCCGATCTGGCTGTCGAACGGCTTCCTCGCCGCCCTGCTGCTGACCGCCCCGAACCGTCGCTGGCCCGTCATCGTGCTGGGCGGCCTGATCGGCGCCTGGGTCGCGGGCTGGCACGCCGGCTATGGCCAATGGTCGAACCTGGCCATCGGCGGCGCCAGCGTCCTGCAAGGCTTTCTCGGCGCCTATGCGGTGCGGCGCATCGTCGGCGACGAGATCGACCTGGGCCGACCGCGCGACATGCTGGCCTTCATCCTGCTGGCCGGCGTGGCTGCGCCCCTGTGCACCGGCCCGCTGACCGCCACCCTGTACACCGTGCTGGTCGGACCCGCGCCGTGGGCCGACTTCGCCGGCTGGACCCTCAGCGACATGCTGGGCATGCTCAGCATCGCACCGTCCCTGCTGGTGCTGCTGCGCGCCCCGACCTATCTGCGCGAGCGGCCGCTGACCCGCGACGGGGTGCTGTCGATCCTGATCTGCTGCGTCGTCACGGTCTATGTCTTCGCGCAGGGGGTCTATCCGCTGCTGTTCCTGGCCCCGCCGGTGATGCTGCTGGTCGCCTGGCGCCAGGAGGTGCTGGGCGCGGCCATCAGCGCGACCCTGGTCGCCGCCATCTCGGTGTCGATGACCATGGCGGGGCTTGGCCCCATCCACATGATCGACGCCGGACCCGGGCCGCAGTCGATCATGCTGCAGGTCTTCCTGGTCGTGGCCTTCTTCGTCACCCTGCCGGTCGCGGCCCTGGAGCGCCATCGCCGCGCCGCCATGGCCACGCTGGTCGAGACCCGCGCCGCCGCCCAGCGCAGCGAGGCCAGCTTCCGCCTGCTGGCCGAGAGCGCTCTCGACATCATCGCCCACAGCGACCTGAAGGGGCAGATGACCTATGTCTCGCCCGCCGCCCTGGCCATCACCGGTTATGCGCCCGAGGAACTGCTGGGCCGCCGCTATCCGGACATCCTGCACCCCGACGACCTGGAGACGATCGAGCGCGTGCTGCGCGCCCAGCGTAGCTGCACCCACGCCGAGCAGGCGCCGCCGACCACGACGGTGGAATATCGCGTCTTCCGCAAGGACGGGGCGATCATCTGGCTGGAGTCGCGTCCGACCCTGGCCTGCGACCCGGTCACCGGCGAGCCGACCGGCATCACCGACATCATCCGCGACATCACCGCCCGCAAGACGCTGGAGATGGACCTGCGCGCCGCCCGCGCCGAGGCCGAGACGGCCGCCGCCGTGAAGGGCGAGTTCCTGGCCAATATGAGCCATGAACTGCGCACCCCGCTGACCGCCGTGATCGGCTTCGCCAACCTGCTGGCCGACGAGCCCGACCTCAGCGCCCGCGGCCAGCGCTATGTCGACCGCATCGCCACCGGCGGCCGCACCCTGCTGGCGACGATCAACGACATTCTCGATTTCTCGCGTCTGGAACAGGGCCGCATCACCCTGAATCCACGCCCGGTGAAGATCACCGACCTGGTGTCCGAGGTGCTGGAGATGCTGGGCCCCGATGCGGCGGCCAAGAACCTGCTGCTGCGCTCGGCCGGCGACGAGATCGCGCCGCCGGAGCTGTATCTGGACCCCGAGCGCGTGCGCCAGGTGCTGCTGAACCTGATCGGTAACGCCGTGAAGTTCACCCAGGTCGGTGAGGTCCGGCTGGACACCGAATACGACGTCGAAGCTGGCCGCCTGCGGGTCGCCATCACCGACACCGGGCCGGGCGTGACGGCGCAGGACCAGGCGCTGGTCTTCGCCCGCTTCGCCCAGATCGACGCGGCCCTGACCCGCGAGCACGGCGGCACGGGTCTGGGCCTGGCCATTTCGCGCGGCCTGGTCGAGCTGATGGGCGGCCAGATCGGTGTCGAGAGCACGATGGGGCAGGGCGCGCGCTTCTGGTTCGAGATCCCCGCCCAGACCGGCCCCTCGCAGGCGGCCGCGACCGCGCCCGACGCGGACGATGACATCCCGATGCCGCCGCCGGGCAGCCGCGTGCTGGTCGTCGACGACAACGCCGGCAACCGCGAGCTGGTCCGCTCGGTGCTGGAGGCGGTCGGGGTCGAGGTGGTCGAAGCCGTCGATGGCGAGGCCGGTGTCGCCGCCGCGGCCGCCGCGTCCTACGACGCCATCCTGATGGACCTGCGCATGCCCAAGCTGGACGGCGTCGCCGCCGCCCAGAAGATCCGCGCCGAGCAGGGACCCAGCGCCGGAGCGGCGATCATCGCCTTCTCGGCCGACGTCCGTACGACCCCGCTGGACCCGGTGTTCAACGGCGCCACGCCCAAGCCGCTGACCGTCGCCTCGCTGCTGGCGACCCTGGTCCACGCTCTGGATGGCCCCCGACCCGCGTCGATCTAGACAACGTTGTCAGTTTGCGTCACGAAGTGGCCTGACCAGTAGGCGCCGCCCAGGCAAGAGGCAGCCGCTGGACGGGAGGACGCCCCATGAAATCCTGGCTCGCCCTTGGCGCGGCCCTTGCGCTCGGCTTGGCTGCGCCTGTCCATGCCGAAGGCTGGCTGCGCGCCCACAATGCCCGCATCGTCGACGAGACCGGCAAGCCGGTGATCCTGCGCGGCATGGGACTGGGCGGCTGGATGCTGCAGGAGGGCTACATGCTTCGCCTGGCCAAGCTGGGCCAGCAGCACGTCATCCAGAAGAAGATCGCCGACCTGGTTGGCCCCCAGCGCCAGCAGGCGATCCACAAGGCCTGGCTCGACAACCACACGACCAAGGCCGACATCGACGCCCTGGCCGCCTGGGGCTTCAACTCCGTGCGCCTGCCGATCCACTACGACCTGCTGACCCTGCCGGTCGACCAGGAGCCGACGCCCGGCGTCGACACCTGGAAGGAGGACGGCTTCAAGCGGATCGACGACCTGCTGGCCTGGAGCAAGGCCAACGGCGTCTACCTGATCCTGGATTTGCACGCCGCGCCGAACGGGCAGGGCAATGACCTGGCGATTGCCGACCGCGATCCTTCCAAGCCCTCGCTGTGGGACAGTCCCGAGGCTCGCCGCAAGACCATCGCCCTGTGGCGCAAGCTGGCCGCCCGCTACAAGGACGAGCCAATGATCGGGGCCTATGACCTGCTCAATGAGCCCAACTGGGATTTCGACGGCTCCGGGAACAAGAACGGCTGCAAGGACGAGACTCAGGCCGCCCTGTGGGCCTTCTACCGCGAGGCGACGGCGGCGATCCGGCAGATCGATCCGCGCCGCCTGATCGTCATCGAGGGCAACTGCTGGGGCAACAACTACAAGGGCATGGGCAAGCCGTGGGACGCCAACATGGCGCTCAGCTTCCACAAGTACTGGAACGTCAATGACGACGCCTCGATCGCGACGCCCCTGAAGTTGCGCGAGGAGACCGGCCTGCCGCTGTGGCTGGGCGAAAGCGGCGAGAACTCCAACGTCTGGTTCGCCGACGCCATCCGCCTGGTCGAGAAGCACGAGATCGGCTGGGCCTTCTGGCCGCTGAAGAAGATCGGCTTCAACCAGCCGCTCGAGATCAAGGTCGACCCGGCTTATGACGAGGTGGTCGCGACCCTGACCGGCGAAGCCAAGGTCCCGGTCAGCGCCGACAAGGCCTATGCGGTGCTGATGAAGCTGGCCTCGCATGACGTGCGCTTCGAGCGCAACGAAACCCATCCCGACGTTATCGACGCCATGTTCCGCCAACCGCATGATGCGACCACCCGGCCGTTCGCCAGGCGTGTGGTCGGCGCCAAGGGCGGGACGATCCTGGCCTGGCAGTACGACCTTGGGGTCATCGGCGCGGCCTATCACGACAGTGATGCGGCCAACTATCACGTCTCGACGGGTGGCGAGCGGCAGGTCTGGAACACGGGCCGCACGGGACGCAACGATGGTGTGGATCTGGCGCGCACAGCTGATGGCGGGCTGAAGGTCGTCGACTTCAAGGCTGGCGAATGGCTGCGCTACACGGTGACCGCGACCGCTGGGCGCTACGGTGTCAACGTCGTGGGGAGCGGGCTGACGGAGGTCATCGTCAATGGCGGCTCAGCCGTGAAGAGCGGCGCGGTCGTCGAGCTTCTGCCGGGGACTAACACCTTGGTGCTGAAGTCGACGGGCGCGGCGGAGGTGTCGACGATCCGGCTGACGCCGGCGAGGTGATTACCGCTTGCCGACGCCCGGGAACATCGCCGGTTGCCCGTCGAACACGCCCAGATAGCCAAGCTCGCCCAGCAGTGGCGTCAGGTCTTCGACCAGGTCGCCGGAGTGCGGCAGATGCGCGGGGCGGCCGGTCTGGTCATGCAGGCGGTACACGGTCCACAGCTTGCCTTTGGGGGCGGCCGCGCCGGGCTGGATGAACTTGTGCTCCCAGCCGACCAGGGCCGGCGTGCGGCCCACCACGACGTCGAACGGGCGATCGCGGAACGCCAGGTCCATCTCGACCCGCATGGCCTCGCCGATCCGGGCGTTCACCCAGGTGGCGAAAGCCTCCAGGACAGCGTGAGCGGACAATCCTTCCGGATTGGCCACGACGTGATTGCGAGGATGGGCGGGCTTGCTCATGACCCGACCATGCGACCGCAGGTGTCGCGGAAGCGCTAAACTTCTTGGTTGATGGAGGTTTACCACAACCTCTCCGACTTCCTGGCGAAAGCCGGAGAAACGGATAGGGGGTTAGGCCTCAGCCTCCGCCAGTTCCTCCGCCAAGCCCATCCATGCCGCTTCCGCCTCGTCCAGCTTGGTCTTGGCGTTGTCGCGGCGCTTGGTCAGTTCGGCGACCTTGCCGGGGTTCTTGATATACAGATCCGGGTCCTCGAGCTGGGCTTCCAGTTCGGCCAGGTTGCGCGTGCAGCGGGTCATGACCTGCTCGGCGGCCTCGACCTTGCGACGCAGCGGCTCGACGGCGACCTTCTTCTTGGCGGGCTCCGCCGCGGCGGCCGGCTCGCGGGCGACCTGGGTCGGCTTCACGGCCTGCTTGGCGCGGTCCAGCACGAACTTGGCGTAGTCGTCCATGTCACCCTCGAAGGGCTTCACGGTGCCGTCGGCGGCCAGCCACAGGCGGTCGGCGACCAGCTCCATCAGCGAGCGGTCGTGGGTGATCAGGATCACGGCGCCCTGATAGTCGTTCAGGGCGTCCAGCAGGGCGCGGCGGCTGTCGATGTCCAGGTGGTTGGTCGGTTCGTCGAGGATCAGCATGTGCGGCGCATCCATCGCCACCAGGTTCAGCAGCAGGCGCGCGCGCTCGCCGCCGGACAGGCTCTCGACCTTGGTCTCCTGCTTGCCGAAATCCAGCCCGAACTGGGCCAGCTTCGAGCGGCGCGAACTCTCCGAGGCTTCCGGCATGGCCCGGCGGATAATCTCCAGCGGGGTGTCCTCCGGATCCATCGCCTCGATCTGATGCTGGTGGAACCAGCCGACCTTCATCTTCTTGTCGCGGTGG
This sequence comes from uncultured Caulobacter sp., assembly GCA_964601775.1. Taxonomy (GTDB): domain Bacteria; phylum Pseudomonadota; class Alphaproteobacteria; order Caulobacterales; family Caulobacteraceae; genus Caulobacter. The sequence goes on from CAZRPD010000131.1 coordinate 14,819, forward strand.
AATTCGCCGGCCTGCACGCCCAGGGCGCCGGCGATCATCTTGGCGAAGGTCGACTTGCCCGCGCCGTTGACGCCCAAGAGACCGATGCGGTCGTCCAGGTCCATGCGCAGGTTGAGGTTCTTGAGGATCGAGCGGCCTTCCTCATAGCCGACATTGGCCCGCTCCAGCCGGATCAGCGGCGGCGGCAGGGGACGCGGCGGCGAGGGCAGGGTGAAGGGCGCGACGCGCTCCTCGATCGTGGTGGCCACCGGCTGCATCTTGGCTAGGCGCTTCATGCGCGACTGCGCCTGGGCGGCCTTGGAAGCCTTGGCCTTGAAGCGGTCGACGAAGGCCTGCAGGTGGGCGCGCTCGGCGTCCTGCTTGGCTTTCGCGGAGAGCTGCAGGCGGGCCTTCTCGGCGCGGCGCTCCTCGAAGTCGTCGTAGCCGCCGGTGTAGAGTTCCAGCTTGCCGCCGGCCAGATGCAGCATGTGGGTGCAGCTGTTGTTCAGCAGCTCGCGGTCATGGCTGACGATCAGGGCGGTGTGCGGGTACTTCTGGAGGCGGGCCTCCAGCCAGAGCGCGCCTTCCAGGTCGAGATAGTTGGTCGGTTCGTCGAGCAGCAGCATGTCGGGCTCGGCAAACAGCGCCGCGGCCAAAGCGACGCGCATGCGCCAGCCGCCCGAGAACTCGCCCATCGGCCGCGCCAGGTCTT
>CAZRPD010000132.1:0-15309 GCA_964601775.1 uncultured Caulobacter sp.
CCGTTCTGCTTTTTTGATAGGTCTCAACCCAGAAGCCTTCTCCGAGGGGGCCCCGCGGGTCCCCCCGCGTCCCCCCCCCCCCCCCCCCGGCCCCCCCCCCCCTCCCCGGCCCGGGCGGTGCCACAGGCCCCCCGCCAGCAGCGCCCCGCCGCGCACGCCGTCGGGCGTCTCGCGCTCTTCGGCCGAAAGGCGACAGGTGTTGCAGACGACGACCGCCGTCCCATCGTCGGCGTCGCGCAGGACGCTCACTGCGGCAGCGCCAGGCGGTAGACCAGCACCAGGCTGTCGTTGTCGCCCGTCCCGGTCGGCCCCTTCAGGCCGGCGTCGTAGTCCTGGCCATTGATGTGGCCCTTGGCGGTGGCGAAGTCGTTGTCGCTGCCGACCAGCAGGAAGACGTCGTTCGGCGCGGCCGGATCGAAAGCCGAGCCGACGGCCAGGGCCTCGATCTTTTCGGGCAGGCTGGTCGGCGTCGAGGGCGCGACCGACAGGTTCAGGCCGAACCTGGCCAGCTGCACGGGATTGAGGATGTTGACCAGCTCGGCCTGGGCGGCCGGCTTGATGTCCGCGTTCAGCACGCCGTCCTTGGCGATCGGCGCGGCCGACTGCTCGTAGGCCGTGCCGACCAGGTTGGTGGCGCCGTCCAGCTCGACCAGCAGGATGCTCTTGTAGACCGGAACGTTCGGCGTGCCCTTCCCACGGCCATTTCCGTCGCGGGCCAGGACCAGAAGGCGGCTGTCGCTCAGCGCCAGGGCTTCGGACTGGGCGGCGGTGATGTCGGCCGGCTGGCCATCGCCAGCCTCGCGCACCGTGGGCAGTTGCAGCACGTAGTGGCCGATCGGCGCCTTGGGCAGGCGCGTCTGGCTGATGTCGTAGACCAGCACCCGGGTGTTGTTGCGGGTGGCGTTGTTCGACGACTGGTCCTGCATCGCCGCGCTCTGCAACACCGTGATCAGGCGCTTGCCGTCAGGACTGATCGTCAGGGCTTCCAGGCCCTGGTTGTTGCGGCGGCCGGTCGTGGGCGCCTTCTCGGCCCCGAAGTCCAGCAGCCCCTTCTTCATCGGCAGCAGGGCCGGCACGGTTTGGATCGCGCCGACCAGCTTGGCCGACTTGTCGAACAGATAGATGCCCGCCGCATACTCGTCGGAAACGTAGAACCCGCCGTCCGGCAGATAGGCGATCGCCTCGCTGTCCAGGCTGATCTTGCCAGCGCCCTCGCCGCTGGCCGGCGAGGGATAGCGCACGCCGTCGCGCTGGATCACGTTCGAGCCCGGATCCATGCCCGTGAACGGCTGACCGCTCTGGTCCTTCAGCAGAAAGCCGCCCTTGGGCGTGATGGTCAGCGCCTTGCCCGGGACCAGCTTGATCGCATGCTCATGCACGCGGTTGGCGTAGTCGGTGGTGCTGGCGAACGGCCCGACATTGTTGGGGCCGCGGTCCGGCAGGGTGCGCAGGGTCCCGGTGAACGACCCGTCGGCCATCTTCTTCCAGTTCGACAGCGCCATGCTGGAGAACGAGCCGAGGGTCTCGCCCTGGAAGTCGCGCGTCGCGGCCGGCAGCCAGCCCGCCGCGACGAGGCCGCGATTGACATAGGTCTTGCCGCCGAAGGTCACCGCGACTTCGCCCGCGGTCTGGTCCCAATGCGGCGTGAGATAGGTCTGCGACTGCGCGCCGGCCGCGCCGGCAAAGGCCAGGAGCATGAGGGCGGCGGCGGTTCCGGTGAGGCGGCGGCGCAACATATCAGCTCCTTATACGTCGCATTCGACGCTTTCCTGGCGCGCTATGCCTGAGGTCTTGCGGCCGGAAACGCAAGCATTCGGCCAAAACGATCACAACTGCGGATATTGCACGGAGATCAGCTGACAGTTTTGCGACGTCAGCTGCAGAAAAACTGTCATCAACTCGTGAAATAGACGCGGCGCTCAAGAAAAAACCAGCGCCAGACGCGAATCCGCGCGGCGCTTTGATATCGGGGGATATCCGAAATGCTGCTGAGATCCGCAAGCGTGGTGGCCATCGCCGCCAGCCTGATGTTCGTCGCCCAGGCCCATGCCGCCGACGCGCCGGCCCCGGCGTCTGCCGACAACACCGAACTGGACGCCGTCGTCATCGTCGGCGCCGGCCAGACCCGCTCGGTCTCGACCCTGGTTCCGGCGCACCTGGAAGTGCTGCCGCCGGGCACGAGCGTGCAGAAGGCCCTGAACTTCCTGCCGGGCGTCAGCGCCCAGTCGATCGACGCCCTGGGCGTCAACGAGCAGTCGCTGACCCTGCAGGTCCGCGGCTTCAACACCACCCACCTGGGCTACTCGCTGGACGGCATGCCGCTGGGCGACGGCGCCTACAACAACTACAACGGCCTGACCATCAGCCGCGCGCTGATCTCGGAAAACCTGGGCCGCGCGGACCTGGCCACCGGCATCGCCGGCCTGTCGATCCCGTCTACCAGCAACCTGGGCGGCGCGCTGATCTACGTGTCCAACGATCCGAAGAAGGACATGGGCCTGTCGCTCAGCCAGAGCTTCGGCAGCGAAAACACCTACCGCACCTTCGTGCGCGTCGACACCGGCGAGCATAACGGCTGGTCGGCCTATCTGTCGGGCCACTACGCCCAGCAGGACCTGTTCGTGAACCAGGGCGCCTACAAGAAGTCGACCGGCAAGCAGTTCAACGGCAAGGTCACCTATACGGGCGAGCGCGGCAAGCTGACCGGCTTCGTCGATCTGTCGCGCACCAACCAGGCCGACGACGCCTATCTGTCCAAGGACATGAAGAGCCGCCTGGGCTGGGACTGGGCCGGCTACGCGCCCGACTGGAACAAGTATGTCAGCCGCGCCGCCTGCTCGGTGGCCTCGCAGGCCTCCAAGTGCGTTCAGCCGACCGGTCCGGAGAAGCTGAGCGACATCACCTTCACCAACGGCCAGATCCTGCGGAACGACGACCTGTTCTACATCGCCGGCGACTTCGACGTGACGTCCAGCCTGAAGGCGCACATGCAGGTCTACCGCCACACCGACAAGGGCGCGGGCAACAACTTCATCACCGGCCTGTCCAACCAGGGCACGACCGACACGTCCGACGACCTGCCGGTGCAGATCCGCGACACCCGCTACACGATCGACCGCGACGGCGTGGTCGCCAGCCTGGCCTGGACCGTCGGCTTCAACCACATCCAGGCCGGCCTGTGGCTGGAGCAGAACACCTCCAGCGCCGCGCGCTACATCTGGACCAACGTCAAGGCCCCCTTCAGCCTGGCGCAGTTCCTGGATGGCCGCCCCGACACCGCCCAGTGGGTGCAGAAGACCGACTGGAACACCCAGCAGTTCTACATCCAGGACACCATCACCCTGCTGGACGACGCCCTGAGCATCGACTTCGGCTTCAAGAGCACGGCCGCCAAGTCGAACGCCCGCGCCATCCCCGGCATCGCCAAGGCCCCGGCCGCGGCCGCCACCCAGTTCGCCACCGGCTCGCTGAAGGCCGCCGACAGCTTCCTGCCGGAAGCCGGCGTGCGCTGGCGCATCGCCGAGGGCCACGAGGTGTTCGCCAGCTACGCCGAGAACATCGCCATGTTCCAGGGCGGCTTCAAGCTGGGTCCGCAGTCGGTCTCGCAGGCCGTCTGGGACGCCCAGGGCCGCTATCTGGAGCCCGAGACCTCCAAGAGCTTCGAAGGCGGTTATCGCTATGTCAGCGGCCCGCTGCAGGTGTCGATCTCGGCCTATGAGGTCGACTTCAACAACCGCCTGCTGCAGTATAACCCCTGCCCGACCAACCAGCAGCAGAACCCCGGCTGCGGCAACTCCTTCCACAACGCCGGCAGCGTCACCAGCAAGGGCGCCGAAATCGGCGTGATGTGGCGTCCGACCTCGTGGCTGAACTGGTACAACTCGGCCTCGTACAACAAGTCGACCTACGACGAGGACCTGAACTGGTGCACGACCACCTGCGTGGTCAAGAAGACGGCCGGCAAGCAGCAGGTCGACACGCCCAAGGAAATGTTCGCCAGCATGCTGATGTTGAAGCAGGGCGGCTTCTCGGCCTCGCTGTCGGGCAAGTACACCGGCCGTCGCTACTACACCTACACCAACGACCAGAGCTTCGGCGGCTACACCACCTTCGACCTGGGCGTCAGCTATCGCTTCGCCCCGGTCAGCTTCATGAAGGGCGCCAAGGCCTCGCTGAACGTCACCAACCTGACGAACAAGCGCTACGCCTCGAACTTCGACGCCAGCGTGTTCGCGCCGGACGACGCGGCCGGCTCGATCGTGGTCTTCCACTCGTCGGCGCCACGCCAGGTCTTCGGCACGCTCAGCTTCGACTTCTAGAACAAAATCCCTGTCATCCCGAATAGCCTCTTCAAGGCTTCCGGGATGACAGGGGTCGTCACCCTGCAACCTCCATCAGCGCCCGCGTGACGCCGTTGGTCCAGCCGAAGCCGTCCTGGGTGGGATATTCCCCGCCGCCGCCGGCCTTGACCTCCTGGACGTCGTACTTCTCCAGCATCTTGCCGCTGGCCTGATACTCCCGCTCGACCGTGGCCAGCCAGCGCTTAGCGATCTCGCCCGACAGCGCCCGGTCGCCGTAGCGGCGCAGCCCCGCCACCGCCACCCATTGCAAAGGCGCCCAGCCGTTGGGATCGTCCCATTGCTGGCCGGTCTGCTCGGTCGTGGTCCGCAGGCCGCCGGGGGCCAACAGTTCGTCCCAGGCCTTCATCGCCACGATGCCCGCCCGGCGCTCGTCGGATGCGCCGACGAACAGCGGATAGAAGGTCGCCGCGCTCAGATGGTCGACACGCTCGCCGGTCTTCCACAGCGCATCGAGATAGCCGCCCTTGGGCCCGTCCCACAGGTGATGCTGGATGGCGGCGGCCCGCGCCTTGGAGCGCTTGCCGAAATCCTCGACGCAGGACCAGTCGGCCAGCAGCGCGCAGCCCTCCTGGATCGTGGTCTCCAGGCCGTACATCAGGCTGTTGAGATCGACGGGCGCGATCGCGGTCGTGCGGATCGTCGACAGGGTCTTGCCGTCCGCCAGCCAGCGCGAGGAATAGTCCCAGCCGCTCTCGGCCCCGGCCCGCAGGTCACGGAACACCTCGGCGGCCGGGCGCGAACTCTTCAGCGCCGTCTCCAGATCCTCGCGCCAGGACTCGTCGCGCGGCGTGTCGCGGTCGTCCCAATAGCGGTTGAGGATCGCGCCGTCCGGCATGGCCACGACCCGGCGATGGGCCTGGCCCGGCGTCAGCCCCTGCTCGCCGTCCATCCAGAACGCGTGCTCGCGGCGCAGCAGGGCGATGCGGGCGGCATAGGCCTTGGGATCCTTGGTCGCCGGCGACAGCCCGACCATCGCGTAGAAGAACGGCGGCTGCGAGCGGCTGACATAGTAGCTGCGCGCGCCATTGGGGATGTGGCCGTACGCATCGATCAGGCCGCCGAAATCGTCGATCATGTTTTCCACGAGATCGTCGCGGCCGTCCGCCTTCAGGCCCAGCATCGTGAAGTAGCTGTCCCAGTAATAGATCTCGCGGAAGCGCCCGCCTGGCACGACAAATGGCTTGTCCAGCGCCAGGGCCGAGCCGCCGACCACGGGCTTGACCGGCGGCCGCGTCAACTGCGGCCACAGGGCGGCGATGTGGCTCTTGAGGTCGGCGCGAACCGCTGTCGGCCTCGCGGCGGGCGCATCCTGCGGGACCACGAAGTTGGCGTGGACGAAGCGCTTGAGCTCGACGTCACTGAACCGCGAGCGGGCGCGATAGTCGGCCATGATCGCGGCCGGGGCGCGCCTGGGAACCGCGTCGACGAAGGTCTTCCCGTCGGCGAAAAGCTTGCGGACCTGCACCTGATGGAACAGCGGACCATAGAGATCGGCGGGCGTCTTGACCTGCGCCTGGGCCGAAACGGCCAGGCCGAACGCGGCGGTGGCGATCATGAACGGGCGGATGCGGACCATGCGGACTCCTAACGCTGCGCCAAGACTTTACATCCCGCGCCCTGGCTGGTTCACGGAACCGGTCCAGGAGACTCCCCCATGTCCGTCACCGTCTATCACAATCCCAAATGCAGCACCTCGACCAAGGTTGTCGCCCTTCTGCGCGACGGCGGTCATGACCCCAAGGTCGTCGAGTATCTGAAGACGGGCTGGACGCGCGAGCAGCTGATCGATCTGGTCCAGCGCTCGGACACCGACCTGAAGGGCCTGCTGCGCAAGATGGGCACGCCCGCCGAAGAGCTGGGCCTGACGGCGGACGACGTCACCGACGAGGCCCTGCTGGCCGCCATGGTCGAGCATCCGATCCTCGTCAACCGCCCGATCGTCGACGGCCCCAAGGGCGTGGTCCTGGCGCGCCCGATCGAGAAGGCCCTGACGGTGGTCTGACCCCGGTTTCGCGTCGCAAAACTGTCTTTAAGCTGTGACACAAGCCCGGACATCGGTCCGGCAAGGTCGCCTTCTCGCCGCCTGGACCCCTAGGACCCTGACGATAATGAACAAGCTCCTCGGCGCCGTCGCCGCGCTCGCCCTGCTCGCCGTCGCGGACAACGCCCACGCGGCGCGGGATTACGTCTGGTCGGCCGGCTCGTCGACCGTGTTCCCCTTCACCACCCGCGTGGCCGAGAACTTCAGCAAGAAGACCGGCCGCAAGTCGCCCAAGGTCGAGAGCCTGGGCACCGGCGGCGGCATCAAGATGTTCTGCGGCGGCCTGGGCGAGCGCTACCCCGACATGGCCAACGCCTCGCGGCCGATGAAGGCGTCCGAATACGCCAACTGCCAGAAGAACGGCGTCAAGGACATCATCGAGATCAAGTTCGGCTTCGACGGCATCGTCATCGCCAGCGACAAGAAGGGCCCAAGCTACGACTTCAAGCTGGAGCAGATCTATCTGGGCCTGGCCAACCAGACCCTGCGCGGCGGCCAGTTGGTCAAGCAGCCCTACAAGACCTGGAACCAGATCGGCCCCAACCTGCCCAAGGCGCGGATCCTGGCCTACGGCCCGCCGCCCACCTCGGGCACCCGCGACGCCTTTATCGAGCTGGGCATGGAAGCCGGCGCAGCCAAGCTGCCGACCCTGGCGGCGATGAAGAAGGCCGACGACAAGAAGTTCAAGGCCACCGTCTCGCCGATGCGCACCGACGGCGGCTGGATCGACGCGGGCGAGAACGACAACGCCATCGTCGGCACCATCGAGAAGACCCCCAACGCCCTGGGCGTCTTCGGCTTCTCGTTCCTGGGCGAGAACGCCGCCCGCATCAAGGGCGCGGCGATCAACGGCGTGCTGCCCACCCCGCACACCATCGCCACCGGCCAGTACCCGCTGTCGCGCTCGCTGTACGTCTATGTGAAGAAGTCGCAGATCGGCGTCACGCCGGGCCTGCGCGAGTTCATCAACGAACTGGTCTCCGACGCCGCCACCGGCCGCGGCGGCTACCTGCGCACTCGCGGCCTGATCCTGCTGCCGGCCTCGCAACACACGGTGATGAAGGCCGAAGCCAAGGCCGGCAAGGTCATGGCGGCGCCGCAGGACTAGGAACCTTCCTCCTCCCAGGCAGGCTTGTCTGGGAGGTATTCGTGGAACGTTGTGGGGATCCCCGGGTCGTCGTCCAGGCAGTTGGCGGCGATGGCCAGGATGCGGCCGCTTTCCGGATCGCCCAGCGACGCGCCGCAGCGCTTGCAGAAGGTGCGCGTGAAGCGATGCGGCGGCTTGGGGCGGTAGCGGGTCAGGAGATCCCGACCCGCCAGCCAGCGGAACGCCTCGGCCCGGATATAGACATAGGCCTCCGAGCCCGCCTTGCGGCACCGCGAGCAGTGGCACACGCCCAGCATGGCCGGCGGCTCGTAGAGCTCGAACCGCACCCCGCCGCAACAGCAGCTTCCCTTGATCGACAACGCGAGGTCTCCAGCGTCGCCCAGCTGTGGACGACCTGGGGATAATTGCGCCTCCCCTGCCGCCAGCGCGGTGTCAGCAGAGGGACGGCGGAAGGTGTGGCGGGGTGTCGCGGCTAACCCTATCCCGCTTCCCCGGCGAAAGCCGGGGCCCAGATCGCCCCCCAAGTCGTCGCGCGTTCACATCGCCGTATGGCGCGAACACCCAATCGCTCAGGCTGAACCTGGGCCCCGGCTTTCGCCGGGGAAACGGATTTAGGTTGAGATCTACCGCGTCCGCGACGTCATGCCCGCCGCAGCCGCATCATCTGCCACCTGCGGATCCAGCTCATGCGGAACCGTCGCCGGACGTTCAACCGGAGCTGCGGCGACCGGGGCTTCCGGCGTGGGCGCAGGGGTTTCCATGCGGTGGGCGGGCGGCTGGGCCGAAGACCCCTCGCCGTTCATCGCGGCGGTGGCGGCATCGTCGGCGGCGGTGCGGATCTCGGACGGGCCATCCTCGTAGCCGCCATCGTCGGCGGTGAAGAACAGGATCGCCCCGAAGGTGGCCAGCACGCCCACGATGAAGCCGAGAATGACCCAACCGAATGGGTTACCGCGACGCTCGCTCATGGGTGGACGCTCTCCTGCAGGCCGAGATGGCCCGCTACCATGCTCTAAACGCTCAAACTAGAGCATGGTTACCGTTTTCGGCCCTGAGGCGAACCCGGATCAGGTCCCCGACCATTTGCGCACGCGACCCACGTCGACGTGCACGAACTTGCTGACGGGATAGTAGCCGACGCCCCCCTTGCCGACGGACAGCGCCGCGGCTTGCACGTGCTTCAAGTCGACGTCCTCGAGGAAGACGTCCATGGCCTGGCCATCCATGTGCAGGCTGTGCTTGGCGACCTCGCCGCTACGGGCGGCCAGCATCTTGTTGGTGGCCGGCGAGCGATAGCCCGAGATCACCTGGAACGGCGTCTTGGCTTCAGTCTTCACGTGGATCTGGTTGAGGATGTCGTAGAGCCCCGTGTCCATCGGGTGGCTCTCGTCGTTGCGGTAGTCGCGCAGCACCTTGTTCAGGGCCTGGACGGCGTCGGGCACGTACTCGCCCTTTTCCCAGTAGACGGCTTCAAGCTTTTCGCCGGTGTGGACGTTGCGCAGGTTCACCCACTTGGGCTCGACCAGCGGCGTCGTGGCGATCACCGGCGGCGCGGCGGGAACCACAGGCGCGGGAAGCGGCTTTCCTTCCAGGATGGCGCCGATGATGTCGTCCTGCGTGCGCGCATTGGCGTCCGCGACCGGCAAAAGGCCAGCGCCCAGCGCGCTGAGGCCCAGCTGAAACAGCCTACGTCGATGCATAGAGGGTACGCCCTGTCCCGACACTAAGGTGCGGGAGGACACCCCAAGAATGTTACGATTGCAAGCGTGGCCGGATCACAGTGCGGCGATCCGCTGCACCAGATCACGATCCCAGCCATAGGGATCGTCGCGGAAGTTCACCTGCCCGTCCGGGGTCACATAGGCCGTCCAGTACAGCAGGAAAACCGCGATCTGCTGGGGCAGCTTGGCGCGCACGGTGTCGCCCGATGCCAGGGTCGCGTCGATCTTTTCCGGCGTCCAGGTGGCGTCGCCGGCCAGCAGCGCCTTGGCCAGTTCGATCGGCTTCTGCAGGCGCACGCAGCCGTGGCTGGCCAGGCGGCTGAAGCTGTCGAAGCGGGCGCGGCTGGGGGTGTCGTGCAGATAGACGCCGTAGGGATTGTTGAAGTCGAACTTCACCTTGCCCAGCGCCGCCAGCGGGCCGGCCTTCTGCTGCAGGCGCGAACCACCGCCGCCCGTCGGGATGACGATGAAGTCGTTGCGGCGGAAATAGCCCGGGCTCTTGCGTTCCTTGGGCCACAGCTCCTTGGTGGCGATCGACTGCGGCACGTTCCACGGCGGGTTCAGCACGATCGAGTGAATCATCGACTGCAGCATCGGCGTCTCGTCGCCGGGACGGCCGGTGACCGCACGCATGGTGAGGGTCGGGGTGTCGTGGCTGAACACCGACAGGATGGCGGCGGCGACATTCACCTGAATGCGATCTGCCGGCAGGGTCTGGGGCAGCCAGCGCCAGCGTTCCATATTGGCGTTGATCTGGTCGATACGCAGCTCGACCGGGGTGTTCAGGGCCGCCAGGGTCGCCTTGCTGACGACGCCGGTCGGGTTGAGGCCAAAGCGCTTCTGGGCCCGCTGCACGGCCTGGGTCAGGGCGGCGTCGAAGATCGGCGCGCCGTCGACGGCGATGGTCGGGTCCTCGGCGGCCAGGCGGGCTTCCAGCGCCACGACGCGCGGACCGGTCGAACCTTCCTTCAGGTCGGGACCGGCGGCGATCGGCTGCCAGCCGCCGCGCGCGGCGATGTCACGATAGGTCGCCAGGCCCACGCGCAGGGTCTGGTAGCCGGTATAGGGCGGCGGCAGCGTGTCCAGCCATTGGGCCAGGCGGTCCTGCTGCACAGCGTTGATGAAGTCGACCGTTGGATCATAGGCCGCCGGTCGCAGGCCCCACTCGTTCTTGAAGCCGCTGGCCGGCAGCTGGCCGGTGCGCACGGCCTTCGCATAGGCCAGCGTCAGGCCGATCAGCTGGGCTTGGGTCTGGGCGCGCTCGGGCGCGAACTGGCCTGGCTTGAAGCCGTGGGTGTGGGCGTCGCCCAGGACGCGGCGCAGCACGTCCGCCTGATCGGGTCGCAGTTGCACGGCCGAGATATCGGGCTGGAAGGTGTTCGCGCGCGGCGCCACCAGCGGAACGTTCTGTGCCGCATTTTGGGGCGTCATCTGGACCGAACGACCGCCGGCCAGCATCGGGCGCTGCGATTGCGCCTGCGCGGCGTTCAGCGCCAGCAGGCTAAACGACGCCGCCAGCAGGGCGCAGGATCTGGAAACTCGCTTCACCGTCGAACAGCCCGTCGCGCGCTTGCGGCCAGGCCGCGTTAAGAATTCCAGATGGCGGACGGAGGCCCGCGACGTCAACGCCGCGCATCCCCAAAGGGGAACCTTGAGCCCCGGCCCGACACCGGTTTGTCGAGAACAGGAACCCGCAAGCCACACTGTTGGTTTCACACGCACTGGGATGCAGGGGCGCTTACGGGTAATCATGACGGACAAAGCCTTGAACAAGACGCTCGACCTCTATCCGATCGGCAACTGCGCGGTCAGCGCGCTGATCGACAACAGCGGCCGCTTCGTGTGGGGCTGCGCGCCGCGCGTCGATTCCGATCCGATCTTCAGCGCCCTGCTGGACGACGCCGATCCCGACGGTCCCGAGGCCAAGGGCGTCTGGGAGGTGCTGGTCGACCGCAAGGCCGAGGTCCGCCAGGGCTATCTGCGCAACACCCCGATCCTGCGCACCGAGATCGCCGACCAGGACGGCGCGCGCATCGAGATCATCGATTTCTGCCCGCGCTACCAGCAGTTCGGCCGCACCTTCCGACCCACCGCCTATATCCGGCTGATCCGGCCGATCGTCGGCGTGGCCCGCGTCACTTTGCGCTTACGTCCTACCGCCGACTGGGGCGCCAAGATCGCCGAGCACACCTCGGGCTCGAACCACATCCGCTATCGCTGCGCCGACATGACCTTGCGCCTGACCACCAACGCGCCGGTCTCGCACATCCTGGAGGAGCGCACGTTCCGGCTGGAACGGCCGATCGCCATGTTCCTGGGCCCGGACGAGGGCTTCGACGCCGACGTCACCCAGACCTGCGAGCGGATGCTGCGCGAGACCGACAATTACTGGAAGGTCTGGGTCCGGGGTCTGTCCCTGCCGCTGGACTGGCAGACGGCGGTGATCCGCGCCGCCATCACCCTGAAACTGTGCATGCACGAGGAGACGGGCGCCATCGTCGCGGCCCTGACCACATCGATCCCAGAGCACGAGGGCAGCCAGCGCAACTGGGACTACCGCTACTGCTGGCTGCGCGACGCCTATTACGTGGTCCAGGCCCTGAACCGGCTGGGCGCGGTCGACATCCTGGAGAACTATCTGGGCTATCTGCGCAACATCGTCGACCGGGCCGAGGGCGGCCACATCCAACCGCTGTTCGGGGTGGGTTTCGAAGAGACCCTGACCGAGCGCTTCGCCCCCGACCTGCCCGGCTATCGCGGCATGGGGCCGGTGCGGGTCGGCAACCAGGCCTTCGAGCATCTGCAGCACGACGTCTACGGCCAGATCGTGCTGTCCACCGTGCAGGCCTTCTTCGACGAGCGCCTGCTGCGGCCCGCCACCGTCGAGGACTTCGAGGCCCTCGAGCCGGTGGGCGAGCGCGCCTACAAGCTGCACGACCAGCCCGACGCCAGCCTGTGGGAGTTCCGCGGCCGGGCCAATGTCCACACCTATTCCTCGGCCATGTGCTGGGCGGCCTGCGACCGCCTGGGCAACGCCGCCGAGAAGCTGGGCCTGAAGGACAAGGCCGCGCTGTGGAACGCCCGCGCCGCCGAGGTGCGGATGGTCATCGAGACCCGCGCCTGGAACGACACGCTGGGCCGCTATTCGGCGACCTTCGAGGGCGACGTGCTGGACGCCTCGCTGCTGCAACTGGTGGACCTGCGCTTCCACAAGGCAGAGGACCCGCGCAACCTGGCCACCCTGGCGGCGGTCGAGGACGGGCTGCGGCGCGGGGCCTACCTACTGCGCTACGCCATCCCCGACGATTTCGGCTCACCGCAGACGGCGTTCAACATCTGCACCTTCTGGCTGATCGAGGCCCTGCACATGTCCGGCCGCGGCGACGAGGCGCGCGAGCTGTTCGAGGACATGCTGTCGCGCCGCACCGGTGCGGGCCTGCTGTCCGAGGACATCGGCTTCGCGGATGGCGAGCTGTGGGGCAACTATCCGCAGACCTATTCGCTGGTCGGGCTGATCAACTGCGCGGTGTTGCTGAGCAAGCCGTGGACGGCGGTGCGCTGAGCCATAGTTGCAACACCAATGTTGCAATGAAGCCAAAGTCTGAAATGCGCTCGTCATGCAACGCGGCGATGTGCAAGCCAGGGACACATTGGAATCGGAGAAAAGCGTCCATGAGCCGCAAATTGGCCCTGGTCGGTGTCCTGGGTGTCGTCGCGTCCGGCGCGGCCCACGCGCAACAGACTGCCCCGGCGAAAGCCCCCTCGCCCGCGCCGGCCGCTCAGGCCGCGCCCGCCGCCCAGCATGAGCCGGACGACACCGAGGTCGAGGCCGTCACCATCACCGCCAGCGGCAAGCCCTATGGCGCGGTGGTCGGCGACATCAAGCCGGAAGAAACCTTCAACATGGCCGACATCCGCTCGTTCGGGGTGTCGTCGATGGAGGACCTGCTGACCGAGCTGACGCCCCAGACCACCAGCGGCCTGGGCGGCGCGCCGGTCGTGCTGCTGAACGGCAAGCGCATCTCGGGCATGGGCGAAATCCGCGACATTCCCACCGAGGCCATCCAGCGCGTCGAGGTGCTGCCCGAGGAGGTGGCGCTGAAATACGGCTATGCGGCCGACCAGAAGGTCGTGAACGTCGTGCTGCGCCAGCGCTTCCGCGCCTCAACGGTCGATGGCCAAATCGGCGGCTCCACAGAGGGCGGCCAGCTGACCCAGCAAGGGACCTGGAGCCAGCTGCAGTTGAACCGCCAGGGCCGCACCAATCTCTCCGTCAAGGTCCAGAACAGCGATTGGCTGCGCGAGAGCGACCGCGACCTGATCAGCAACGCCCAGAGCGGCCTTTACGACTTCGTCGGCAATGTCGCCACGCCGAACGGCGATCCGCTGACGGCGCTGAGCGCCCTGGCCGGAACGCCCGTCACCGTCGTCGGCGTCCCCGGCGCGGCGGCGAACGGCGCGCAAGGCCTGGCAGCCTTCCTGCCCGGCGCGAACCTGGCCAACACCAGCGATCTTTCCGACAGCCGCACCCTGCTGCCGGCCAGCCAGCAGGTGTCGATCAACAGCGTCACCAACCGCTACATCGCCGACGATGTTTCGGCGACGCTGAACCTCAGCCTCACCGGCAACAAGAGCCAGTCCCTGTCCGGCCCCGCCCGCGCCCTGCTGCGCATCCCCGGCGCCAGCCCGTTCTCGCCGTTCGGCCAGGACGTCTCGCTGTACCGTTATCTCAACGAATTCCCGGCCCTGTCCCAGACCTCGCGCAGCCTGCAGGGCCATGCGGGCTTCACGCTGAACAAGGACACCGAGGACCTGCGCCTGTCGCTGACCGGCAACTATGACCGCACGCTGAGCCGCACCCTGACCGATCGCGGCGTGGACATTACCGGCGTGCAGTCGCGCCTGACCGCGCTGGACCCGAACCTGAACCCGTTCGCGGCCCTCGGCGGCCTGCCGGTGACCCAGGACCGCGCCCGCTCGACCACCGACGCCGCCGACCTTCAACTCGTCGCCAACCGCGCCCTCGCCAAGCTGGCCGCCGGCGACCTGTCCAGCACCCTGAAGCTGGGCGTCAGCGGCTCGCGGCTGAAAGGCGCGTCGATCCGCTCGGGCGTCGAGGTCGAGAACGAGCAGTCGCGCGGCGACGCCAGCGCCCAGGTCAGCTTCGACCTGCCCCTGGCCAGCCGTCGCAAGGGCGTGCGCGCCGGGCTGGGCGACCTGTCGACCAATCTGAACCTGGCCGTGCGCCAGGTGTCGGACTACGGCGCCCTGACCACCATCGGCGGCGGCGTGAACTGGTCGCCGCTGGCGCCGATCAGCTTCACCGTCCAGGCCAGTCGCCAGGAGAACGCCCCCAGCATCGCCCAGTTGGCCAACCCGCTGGTCACCACGCCCGACGCCCGGGTCTTCGACTATGTCCGCGGCACGACCGTCGACGTCACCCGCATCACCGGCGGCAACGCCGACCTGCTGGCCGAACAGCGCAACACCCTGCGCGTGGGCGTCAACTATCGCCCGACCTTCGTGACGGGCCTGACCCTGAACGCCAACTACAGCCGCACGCGGATCGACAATCCGGTGGCCACCTTCCCGGCGGCCACCGCGGCGGTCGGGGCCGCCTTCCCCGACCGCTTCCTGCGCAACGCCGACGGCGATCTGGTCCGCATCGACACCCGGCCGGTCAATTTCGTCAAACGCGACAGCGAGCAGGTCCGCTGGGGCTTCAACTTCTCGCGCCAGATCGGCAAGGCCCCGCCCCCGCCGGCCGGCGGCTGGCGTCGCCAGGGTCAGGCGGCGGTTCCGGGCGGCGAACTGCTGCAGCAGCGCGGCGGCCAGGCCGATCGCGACGCGCCGCGTCCGCCGACCGGAGAAAACGAACAACCCGGCCAGCAGGCCCGCACCGACGAGACGCCCCGCACCGACGGCGCGCCGTCGTCTGACGCGCCGCGCAACTTCGGCGGCGACGGTCCGCGCGGCCCCGGCGGCGGGTTTGGTCCCCGCGGTCCCGGCGGGGTGGGGCCCGGGGGGGGCGGGGGGGGGGGCGCCCGGCGGGTCCCGCGCACCCCCCGCCCCCCGCCC
>CAZRPD010000133.1:0-15233 GCA_964601775.1 uncultured Caulobacter sp.
CGCCGGCCGCGAACACCTCGGCGAACGACTCCGGCGTCAGGTCCGCCAGCGATGTCGCGGCCCAGTCGCGCGGCTGGTCGTCGATGACCAGCAGCGAGCCGGGCCGCCAGTCGCCGGCGCCCCGAAAGCCGCCGCCGCCCCAGGCGTCGATGGACGGCGGCTGCCGCATCAGGGCTGCGAGGCCTGGCCGAAGCGGACCGGCGTGGCGTCGTCGTCGTTGCGCTTGACGCCCCACACCAGGATCAGCGGCAGGGCGATGTAGATCGACGAATAGGTGCCGATGATGATGCCCATGACCATGGTGAAGACCAGCGGGAACAGCACCGGACCGCCGAACAGCATCGTGCCGCCCAGGGCCAGCAGGGCCGTGGTGCCGGTGATGATCGTCCGCGACAGACGCTCGTTCTCCGACAGGTCGATGATGTCGCGCAGCGGCGTGGTCTTGTACTTGCGCAGGTTTTCCTTGAGGCGGTCGAAGGTGATGACCTTCTCGTTCATCGAGTAACCGATGACCGTCAGCAGGGCCGCGATCTCGGTCATCGAGAACTCGATGCCGGCGATCGACAGCACGCCCAGCACCAGGACGATGTCGTGGATCACGGCCACGACCGCGCCCGAGCCGTATGACAGGCCGAAGCGGAACCAGATGTAGCCCAGGGTCAGGGCCAGGGCGATGCCCAGGGCCTTGAAGCCGCCCACCAGCAGTTCGCCCGAGACCTTGGCGCCCACTTCCGAGCGGCTGGTCACCTTCAGGTCGGGAAACTGCTTGATCAGCTGGGTCTCGACATGGCGCGAGGCCACGGTCGCGGACTCGCCCTCGGCCGGCAGGAACTTGACCATCGCCGTGTTCGGCTGGCTGGCGAAGCCCTGCACCTGGGCGTCATGAACGCCGATCTTGTCGACGGCCGCCCGCAGCTCGGCTTCGGGGATCGGCCGCGACATGGCGATTTCCAGGGAGACGCCGCCCTTGAAGTCGATGCCCAGGTTGAGGCCCTGGAAGACCAGCGAGGCGATGGCCCCGACGATCAGGATCGCCGAGAACACGGCCGCGACGGGGGCCCAGCGCACGAACCGATAGTGGGTCGAGCGCGGGATGTAGCGAATGAGGGGCCAACGCATGGTCGGGTCTCCTATGCGATCGGCAGCTTCTTCGGCTTGGCGGTCTTGAACCACCAGCCGATGAGCACTTGGGTGATGAAGATTGCGGTGAACAGCGACGTGAAGACGCCGATCACCAGGGTCCAGGCGAAGCCCTTCACCGGGCCCGAGCCGAAGCTGAACATGATCAGGCCCGAGATCAGGCTGGTGATGTTGGCGTCCAGGATCGAGGTCAGGGCCAGCTTGTAGCCGTAGTCGGCCGCGGCCATGGGCGTTCGCCCGGCGTGCGACTCGTCGCGCATCCGCTCGTAGATCAGAACGTTGGCGTCGACGGCCACGGCCAGGGTCAGGATCAGGCCGGCGATGCCGGGGAAGGTCAGGGTCGCCTGGCTGAACGACATGATGCCGATGATCAGCAGCACGTTGACCACCAGGGCGATGGCCGAGAACACGCCGAACAGGCCGTAGGCGAGGATCACGAACACGAACATCGCGAGCGCGCCGATGGCCAGCGAGATCGAGCCGGCGCGCACGGCGTCGGCGCCGAGTTCGGCGGTCACGGTGCGCTGGTCTTCGATGTTCAGCGGGGCCGGCAGGGCGCCCGACCGCAGCAGCAGCGACAGCTCGTTGGCGCTGTCGACGGTGAAGTTGCCGGTGATGACGCCCGAGCCGCCGGTGATGGCGCCGTTGATGGTCGGGGCCGAGATCACCTTCTTGTCGAGCACGATGGCGAAGCGCTTGCCGATATTGCGGGCCGTGGCGTCGCCGAACTTGCGCGAGCCGACGCCGTTGAAGGCGAACTGCACGACCGGCGCGCCGCTCTGCGGGTCGAAGCCTTGCGAGGCGTTGGTCAGTTCCTCGCCCGAGACCAGGGCGCGCTTCTTGAGGACGTAATACTGCGCATAGCCGTCTTCGCTCTGCAGCAGTTCCGAACCGGGCGGGATGCGGCCGGCCGCGATGTCTTCGGGCGTCACCGTCTCGTCGACCATCTGGAAGGTCAGCTTGGCGGTCTTGCCGACGACGGCGATCAGCTTTTGCGGATCGCTCTCGCCGGGCGCCTGGATCATGATCCGGTTGGTGCCCTGGCGGTTGATCGAGGGCTCCTTGGTGCCCAGGCTGTCGATCCGGCGACGGATGGTCTCGATCGACTGGTCGACGGCCTTGGCGGCGTCGGCGCGGGCGGCTTCCGGAACGAAGCGGACCTCGATGCGGTTATCGCCGCGGCCGTTGACCGTGACGTCCTTGCCGCCGATCGCGCCGGCCAGGGGCGAGCCCAGGTTGCGGCGCAGCAGGCTGACGGCGTCGTCGTAGCGCGCCGCGTCACCGATGCGGACGCTGATGACCTCTCCCTGCTGGGCCAGTTCGCCAAACGGAATCTGCTCGGCGCGCAGCTGGGTGCGCGTGTCCTCGACCAGGTTCGACAGACGCTCGCGGTGCAGGGCGTCGGTATCGACCTCGTACAGAAGATATGAGCCGCCTTGAAGGTCGAGGCCGAGGTTCAGCTTCTTGTGCGGCAGCCAGCCAGGCAGGGCGTCCAGCGTCTTCTGAGGCAGGACGTTGGGCAGGGAGAACAGGATGCCGAAGATCACCGACAGGGTGACGGCGATGATCTTCCAGCGGGAGAGGGTCAGCATGGATCGGTGACTTTTCAGGCGACGCCGCTACGGACGCCTCGCAGAGGAGTTTGGAGGCTTTTCTTAGTTCTTGGCGTCGTTGGCCGGGGCCGGGTCGCCCTTGGCGCGGACTTCGGTGATCATGCCCTTGACGACCTTGACAGTGACGCCGGTGGCGATCTCGACGCCGACTTCCTTGTCCTCGACGCGGGCGACCTTGCCGATGATGCCGCTGGACAGCACGACGGTGTCGTTACGCTTCAGGTTGCCGAGCATGTTCTGGTGTTCTTTGGCGCGCTTCTGCTGCGGACGGATCAGCATGAAGTAGAACAGCACGACCATCAGCAGGATGGGGGCGAGCTGAATGAGCTGAGCGTTGAGGTTGTTCATAAGGACTCCGAGAAATTCCGTGCGGCGCGCCGCCTCTAGATAGGGTCGCGCCAAGTCGGCGGAAGCTATGCGTTCGCCTCCCCTTTTGCAATGCGACCGCGCCCGCTATGCAGCGGAGCTATGACCGACGTGACCGCGCCCCTGCTCGCCCGCATTGCCGACGCCCTGGAACGCCTGGCGCCGCCACCGCCCGTAGCGCCCGACTTCTCGGGCGCGCGACTGTTCCGGCACGAGCCGGCCAGCGGCGCCTTCGTGGCCGCGCCGGACTATCCGCTGTCGCTGGACCTGCTGGTCGGCATCGAGCGCCAGAAGGACCGTTTCGTCGAGAACCTGCGCCGTTTCGCCGTGGGCCTGCCCTGCAACCACGTGCTGCTGTGGGGCGTGCGCGGCACCGGCAAGAGCTCGGTGACCAAGGCCGCCTTCGTCGCCCTGGCCAACGAATACCCTGACCTGAAGCTGGTCGAGGTCGATCGCGACGAGGTCGCTGCCCTGCCCCCGCTGTTCGATCTGCTGCGCACGCGCGCCGAACGTTTCGTGGTGCTGTGCGACGATCTTTCGTTCGAGGACGGGGCGGCCGCGGCCAAGGCCCTGAAGTCGGCGCTGGAGGGCGGCGTCTCGGGCCCGCCGGAAAACGTGCTGTTCGTGGCTACCTCGAATCGTCGCCATCTGATGCCGCGCGACCATGTCGAGAGCCAGGGGGCCATCGCCGCCGCCGAGAACGCCGAAGAAGAGATGAGCGTCTCCGACCGTTTCGGCCTGTGGATCGGCTTCCCGCCCATGGACCAGGACACTTATCTGGCGGCGATCCACAGCTACGCCGAACAATTCGGGCTGGAAGCCCCGAACCTGGACCGCCGCGCCCTGCAATGGTCGACCCAGCGCGGCGGCCGCTCCGGCCGCGTGGCCTGGCAATTCGTCCGCGACCTGGCCGGTGAGCTGGGCGTCAAGCTGCCGGGCTAGGGTTTCCAGACATCGCCGATAAGTGGATAGTGGCCCCGCGCTCCACCCAGGAGGTCGCGATGGGCAAGCCCTGGTTCCGCGTGAAGCAGTACGGTTATGGCGCGGGCTTTCCCTGCAGTTGGGAAGGCTGGGCATTGCTGGTCGGCTTTATCGGCCTTCTCGTCGCGATCTCGACCTTTGCGCCCAATCTGGCCATCGAGCACCCATGGACGTACACCATCGGCCATATCGGGCTCGGGATTGGCCTGATCTGGATCGTCCGGCGCAAGAGCGACAAGCCTTGGGCTTGGCGCTGGGGCCAGGACGACTGATCGATCCCTAGTCCTTCAAGTACAACTGCTGCATCCCGCGCATCAGGCCGACCGGGAAGGTGGTCTCGTGGAAACCGTCCTCGACCAGGCTGGTGCGCACGCGCAGGCCTGGATAGTTGCGGGATTTCAAGGTCGTCGCCAGCAGGGCTTGGTCGGCGACCATGTCGTGCTCGCAGCCGGGACAGCCGCCCGCGCCGGGGTGCTCGCGCGAGCCCGTGGCCATGTAGAGCGTCGCCTTCAGGTCCTTGTGAGCGGCGGCGTAGGCGGCCTCGTCCTTCAGCGCCTGCTTGCCGGCGAACCAGGCCGACGGGCTGGTCAGAACATAGTTCTGGAAGGTCTCGGGCGCATGGAACAGCACCCACAGGCCGAAGATCGCGCCGTAGGACTGGCCGGCCAGGGTGCGCTGGGTCGCATCCAGGCGATAGCGGCCCTCGACCAGCGGCATGACCTCATCCTTCAGGAAGGCGAAGTGCGCGGGACCGCCGCCGGTCTCGCCCTTGATCTGCGGATCACGCCACGGCGTCAGGTCGCGACGGCGACTGTCGGCCGGCGGGTCGCCCTTGGCCCACGACAGGCCGACGATGACGAACTCGTCGAACAGCCCCTGGCTGAACGGCACGCGTGAAATCCCCGACGCCACCTGGAAGGTGTACGGACCGTCGGTCAGGTAGATTACCGGATAGCGTCGGCCGGCGTTCTGCGGCCTGTCGTAGCCTGGCGGCGTCTTGACGAAGATCTCGTAGTCGCGGCCGCTGGCCTTGGCGCGGATCGGGATGACCGCGCTGTTTTCGATCGCAAAGGGACGATCCTGCGGCGCGCCGGGCGTCTCGACGGCCGTAAGCCCCGCGCCGCTCTCGACCTTGGCGGCGCTGTCGCCGCACGCGACCAGCCCCAACGATAGCGCCGTCGCCAAACCCAAAGTTCGCCAAGCCATGGCCGCTCCCTGCTCTATCGGCATGACCCTAGGCCAGGCTTGGCGCGCAAAAAGTTACCCGCAATGAGGATTCCTGTGGACAGCAGAACGGCCCGCCTCTTTCGAAGCGGGCCGTCTGACGTTCAGCGATCGCGCGCGCCTTAGCGCGGCAGGACCAGGCCCGGATCGACGGGCTTGGCCTTGTCCTTGGCGGTCGGGGCGTAGCGCATCTCGAAGTGCAGCTTGGGCTCGCTGGCGCCGCCCGTCTGGCCGACCGCGCCCAGCTGTTCGCCCTGGCGGACCTGCTGGCGCATCTTCACGGCCGTGCTGGAGAGGTGGGCGTAGGCGGTGACCCAGCCGTCGGCGTGCTTGACGAGGACGAGGTTGCCGAAGGCCGGAACCTGGTTGCCGGCATAGGCCACTTCGCCGTCGGCGGCCGACAGCACCGGCGTACCTTGCGGGGCGCGGATGTCCAGGCCGTCATTGCGCTGGCCCGTGCCCTTGACGCCGAAACTGGAGATCACCTCGCCGCGCACCGGCCAGACGAACTTGCCCTTGCCCGAGGCGATGATCTCGGCCTCGGTCGGGGCGGCGCTGCTCTCGATGATCGGACGCGAGGCGGCGGGCGGCGGCGACACGGGCTGGGCGGCGACGGGCGCGTTGGGGCGCACGGTCGTGTAGGGGATCGGCGTGGACGGCGTCGACGGGGTCGGCTCGACCGGACGCGGCGCCGGGGTCGGGGCCGGCGTCTCGACGCGGGCATAGGTGTTGCTCGGCGCGGCCGGGGTCGGCGCGGGACGGGTCACCGTCGTGGTGGTCTTGATCGGACCCTTATCGCGATAGCCGTCGGGCAGGCGCAGGCGCTGGCCGCTGCGCAGCGAGGCGTTGACGCGAATGTCGTTCTCGTCGGCCAGTTCCTTGGCCGTGACGCTGAAGCGCTTGCCGACATTGGCCAGGGTGTCGCCGCTGCCGACGACATAGGCCTTGGCGGAGGTCGCCGGGCCCTTGATCTTGGCGCCCAGCTTCAGCGGCTTGTCGGCGTCCAGGTCGTTGGCGTCGGCCAGCTCCTTGACGCTTTGGTCGAACTTGCGGGCGATCGCCGTCAGGGTGTCGCCCGACTTGACCGTGTAGGTCTGGCGCGGGCCAGCGACGGTGACGACCGAACCGGTGACGCTGGTCGTGGTGGTCGTGCTGCTGACCGTGCTCGGGCGCGGCGCGGGCTCGGCCTCATAGGTCGGACGCGACGGCGCCGGCGCGGCGCCGGCCAGGGTCGTGCTGGGAACCGGCGCGGGCGTGCCCGGGATCACCTGGGTGGTCTTGGTCGGACCCTTGTCCTTGTAGCCGTCCGGCAGGACCAGCTTCTGGCCCTTCTTGATGGCCGCGCCCGAGGACAGGTCGTTCTCCTCGGCCAGGGCGGCAGAGGTCACCGAAAAGCGCTTGGCGATCGAGAACATGGTGTCGCCGGTCTGGACGACATAGGCCTTCTGGTCGTCCTTGGCCGGGCCCTTGATCTTCTGGCCCAGCTTCAGGCTGTACGGCGGCTTCAGGTCATTGAGCTTGACCAGCTCGGCGCGGGTCGAGCCCATGCCGCGAGCGATGGCGTCCAAGGCGTCACCCGACTCGACGGTCCGCACCTGCGGCTTGCCGGGGACGTTGACGACAGGGCCGGCGACGGTGGTGGTGACCACGGTGCGCGGCGGAACCGGGCGCAGCGTCGGCTGCGGAGCAGGCTGTTGAGCGGCGGGCGGCGGCGGCAGGTCCGAACGGTTGACCGGCGCGATCGGCTGGCTCTGCACCGGCGGGGTCGGCGGCGGCAGGGTCGCACCGGCGTCGCTGGGCTCGCTAGGGGCCGTGGAGACCGGCGGCTGGCTGATGGGGAAGTTCGGCGTGGGCGCCGTCCGCGCCGGCGCTGGGGCCTCGCCCTCCCGCGAGGGGTACTGCGGGGCGCTGGTCGCGCAGGCGGAGAGCGTTCCAGCCGTCAGGGCGATCACCGCCGCTTGCGTCCACAACTGCCTCATGACGTCTCCTTGTCCTGCCGGAACCGCCACAGAGGGCTCCGTCAGGGTAAATCAATCGCTAACACCGAGAGCCGCTGATGCGTCCCCCAACCCTCATTGATCCTTGGCGACGCCGGCCAGCAAAGGCACGAAGCGCACGTCGCAAAGGATCTCGACCCGGAAGCCCCCTTTGCCGTCGCCGGCATAGCGGCGAAGGCTCTGCACTGGCCCCTTCCCCACCGGCGCGACCAGCACGCCATTGGGTTTCAGCTGCGAAAGCAGCCGCTTGGGATCATCTTCCGCTGCGGCCGTGACCATAATGCGGTCAAACGGCGCTTGCTCGGCCCAACCTTCGCCGCCGTCACCGAATTTGGTGATGACATTGGTCAAGCCCAGCGTGTTGAAGCGGCCCTCGGCCTCCTTCATCAACGTCCGGTAGCGTTCGATCGTGTAGACGAGGCGCGAGACCTTGCTGAGGATCGTGGTCTGGTAGCCCGAGCCGGTGCCGATCTCCAGCACCCGGCAGCGCGGCTCGATCGTCAGGGCCTGGGTCATCAGGCCGACGATATAGGGCTGGCTGATCGTCTGGCCGCAGGCGATCGGCAGGGCCGAATCCTCCCACGAGCGCTCCTTGAAGAGGTCAGGCGTGAACAGATCGCGCGGCGTGGTCTCGATGGCCTTCAGCACCAGGGGATCGGTCACGCCCTGGTCGCGCAGGGCCTGCATCAGGCGCGGCAGATCGGCCTTGGCGTTCTCCGCGGCCTTGCCAGTCCGTTCGCTTATGGGCCGTCCGCTCATGCGTCGCCAGCCTTCACCTTCGGCGGCGCCCCGCCCAGCACGCCCTTCAACGCGTGGACGGTCTCATGGTGCGTCAGGTCGATGTGCAGCGGCGTGACCGAGATGCGGCCCTCATAGACCGCCTTCAGGTCGGTGCCGTCGGCCGGGGCCGAGGCCTTGGCCGAGAAGCCCATCCAGTAATAATCGCGGCCGCGCAGGTCGGTGCGCTTTTCCATGTTGCGCAGCATGCCGTCGCGGAAGCCCTGACGGGTCACCTCGACCGCCGTCACCTCTTCCGGCGGCAAGGCCGGGAAGTTGACGTTCATGACCACGTCCTTGGCCCAGCCGATCTCCAGCAGGCGCTGGACGATGCCGGGGCCGAAGTGCTCGGCCGTCTCCCAGTGGGCGACGATCTCGTCGTGCCAGTAGGTCATGGCTTGCGACAGGGCGATCGACGGGATGCCGTGGGCCATGCCCTCGATGGCGCCGGCGACGGTGCCCGACAGCGTGACGTCCTCGGCGATGTTCTGGCCGCGATTGACGCCTGACAGCACCAGGTCCGGCGCGGGGCCGTCGATCAGCTGCTGCACGGCCATCATCACGCAGTCGGTCGGCGTGCCCTCGACGGCGAAGCGGCGCTCGTCCAGCTTCCGCACGCGGATCGGATCCGACAGGGTCAGCGCCCGGCTGGCCCCCGACTGCTCGTACTCCGGCGCGCAGATCCAGACGTCATCGGTCAGGGCGCGGGCGATCTTCTCCAGGGTCACGAGACCCGGGGCGTGGATACCGTCGTCGTTGGTGAGGAGAATGCGCATCTAAAACCCTGTCATCCCGGGCGAAGACCCGGGACCGCCGGAAGCGTCGGCGCTTGCCGCGGTCCCGGCTCTACGCTGCGCTTCGGCCGGGATGACAGAATGGATCGGCGCCAAGATCACCCTTCACCCCCGATGTGCGTCACGCCGCCCATATAGGGCTGCAGCGCGGCGGGGATGTGGATGCGGCCGGCCTCGTCCTGGTAGTTCTCCAGCACGGCCACCAGGGTGCGACCCACGGCCAGGCCCGAGCCGTTCAGGGTATGGACGAAGTGTCCACCCTTCTCGCCGGTCTTGCGGTAGCGGGCGTCCATGCGGCGGGCCTGGAAGTCGCCGCAGTTCGAGCACGAGCTGATCTCGCGATACATGCCCTGCGACGGCAGCCAGACTTCCAGGTCGTAGGTCTTCTTCGCGCCAAAGCCCATGTCGCCGGTGCACAGCAGCATGGTGCGGAACGGCAGCTCCAGCTTCTTCAGCACGGCCTCGGCGCACTCGACCATGCGCTGGTGCTCGGCGTCCGACTGGTCGGGCGTGGTGATCGACACCAGCTCGACCTTGTAGAACTGGTGCTGGCGGATCATGCCGCGCGTGTCGCGACCGGCCGACCCGGCCTCGGCGCGGAACGACGGTGTCAGGGCCGTCAGGCGCAGCGGCAGCTCTTCCTCGGCGGTGATCTGCTCGCGCACGATATTGGTGAGCGAGACCTCGGCGGTGGGGATCAGCCAGCGACGCGTTTGAGTCAGCTTACCTTCGGAACCTTCCACCGGCCTAAGAACGTATTCCCCGGTCTTCACATCTTCATAAACATCAACACCGGAGGTTTTAGCATAATAGACCCCGGCACCCTCGACCGCCCCCGGCTCGTTCGGAAGGTAGGTGGAGGTTGAGAAGAATAGATCATCCTCAAACTTCGGCAGCTGGCCGGTGCCAAACAATGCCTCGTCGCGCACCAGCAGCGGC
Organism: uncultured Caulobacter sp.; assembly: GCA_964601775.1. Classification (GTDB taxonomy): domain Bacteria; phylum Pseudomonadota; class Alphaproteobacteria; order Caulobacterales; family Caulobacteraceae; genus Caulobacter. The sequence goes on from CAZRPD010000133.1 coordinate 9,832, forward strand.
GGGCTGATCTCGGTGTAGCCATGCTCGACCGTCTGCAGGTCCAGCATGAACTGGCCGATGGCGCGCTCGAGGCGGGCGATCTCTTTTTTGAGGACCACGAAGCGCGCGCCGCTCATGCGGGCGGCGGCCTCGAAGTCCATGCCGCCCAGGGCCGCGCCCAGGTCGACGTGATCTTTCGGCGCATTCAGGCGGCCGGCGGGCAGCTTGGTCGCGTCGCCCCAGCGGCGCTCCTCGACATTGCCGGCCTCGTCCTCGCCGTGCGGGACTTCCGGAGCCGGGATGTTGGGCAGCGAGGCCAGCAGGTCCTTCAGCTTGCCGCCGACCAAGTGCTCCTCTTCCGAAGCCGAGGCCATGATCGTCTTCAGGCTCTCGACCTCGGCCATCAGGCGCGCGGCTTCGGCCTCGTCCTTCTTGGCCTTGGCCTGGCCGATCAGCTTGGAGCTCTCGTTGCGCTTGGCCTGGGCTTCCTGCAGCGCCGTCTGGGCCGCGCGCAGCTGAGTGTCCAGCTTCACCGCCTCGGCGGCCGCGCCCGAGCGCCCCTTGGCCGACCAGACCAGGTCAAAGGCTTCGGGATTGTCGCGGATGGCCTTGATGTCGTGCATCGGACGCTAGCTCGGAGAGTCTGGAGAAACGCTCTCTCTAAGGCGCGTCGGCGGGGGCGCCAAGCTTTCCGGATCGGCGCGCGGCGTCTCCACGGCTTCGTGATCCAGGCGGGCGGCCGCTTGCTGCACTGCACATTGCGCCAAACACGCCGAACGAGAACGTTGTTTTCGGCGGATCCATCTCGAAAGGAACGGGGTTGCCCTACATCAAACCCAAAATCGCATGAACGACCTAATTCCTAACGGCAATTAGCCGCGCTTTGTCACACGGACTTAATCGCCGGAGCGCAAAAGCCGCGCCCAAGTCAGTACGCGTTCCTTTTCAGCGGGTCCCGTCCGGGGGCCATCCCAGGAATTTTCACGATCATGAAGACCCTCGCCGCCATCGCCGCCCTGGCGACCGCCGCCATCCTCGCCGCCCCGGCCGCAGCCGCCACCTCGGAAGTCCGCGTGTCGGTCACCGGCAAGAGCGCCACTCAGGTCCAGAGCGAGATCAAGACCGCCGCTGACGCCGTCTGCGGCGACTACGACACCACCTGCGTCGACGGCGCGATCCTGAACGCCCGCCGCCAGCTGGCCCAGATCCACCGCGCCCGCCAGGCCGGCGGCGTCGCCGCCCAGAGCGTCTCGGTCGTCCGCATCGCGCTGAAGGGCAAGACCCGCGATCAGGTCCACGCCGAGATCCGCAGCGCCGCCCAGACCGTCTGCAAGGCCGGCCAGCGCACCACGGTGATCAGCTACCAGGCCTGCGTGGCCGACACCGTCCGCAACGCCAAGGCCCAGCTGCAGGCCCGCGTCGGCGACGCCGCTTAAGTCCCGCGCAAGGCAAAAAGACAAAGGGAACCGCGGCACAGTTGCCGGGGCCCTTTTGTTTCAGGGGGGGGGGGTGTTCCTGGCGGGCTTGGTCTCATCGGCCTGGTGGTTGCGGGGGGGGTTGATCAGCCACACGCACCAGATCGAGACTTCGTAGAGCAGGCACAGCGGCACGGCGAGCGTGATCTGGCTGATCGGGTCCGGCGGGGTGACGACGGCCGCCAGCACGAAGACCGCGACGATGGCGTAGCGACGGCCGGTGCGCAGCATCTGGGACGAGATCAGGCCGGCCAGACCGCCCAGCGACAGCACCACCGGCAGCTGGAAGCTGAGACCGAAAGCCAGCAGCAGCGTGGTGACCAGGGTCAGATATTCCGACACCCGGGTCTGCAGCACCACCTTCACGCCGTCGCCGTTGATCTGCTGGCTCAGCGAGAACCACAGCACGAACGGCAGCATGACGTAGTAGACAAGGCCCGCGCCCAGCAGGAACAGCACCGGCGAGGCGATCAGGAACGGCAGGAACGCGTTGCGCTCCTTCTTGTACAGGCCCGGCGCGACGAAGCGGTACAGCTGCCAGGCGATGATCGGGAAGGCGATGACGATCGCCGCGAACGCCGACAGCTTGATGTTGGTGAAGAACTGCTCCAGCGGCGCGGTGGCCTGCAGGGTGATGTCCTTCAGCGCGCTGGCCGGGACCTCCTTGAGGCCGACCAGGGCCAGCAGCAGGTCGAAATGACCATGCACGCCGCCAGTGTCCTGCATGACCTTCAGGCCCTCGGCCACGGTGAAGGGCTTCACCAGGAACAGGAAGATCGGCTTCACGAAGGCGAAGCAGACGCCAAAGGCCACGGCGATGGCGCCGACGCAGATGATCAGGCGGGTGCGCAGCTCGACCAGATGCTCGAGCAGCGGCGCGCGCGACGACTCGATCTCATCCTCGTGCCCATCAGTTGGGTCGTATCCAATATTGCTCACGAGGCGATATCCGAAGCGGTGGAGGCGCCAGCCTTGGCGGCGCGCTTGCGCGGAGCCTTTGCGGCCGGAGCCGCGGCGGCTTTCGCGGTCGTGGCCTTCTTGGCGGCGGCCTTCTTGGCCGGAGCCTTGGCGACCACCGGCTCGACAGCGGGGGCGGCCTTCTTGCGCGGCGCGCGCTTCGGCTTTTCAGCCTCGGCCGGCGCGATCGAATTGTCGGTGGTCAGGGCCGGATTGTGGATCTCGGCCCCGGCATAGGGATGCATCTGGGTCGTGCCGCTGGACAGCGAGGCGTCGATGTCGGCGAACACCTGGTCGACTCCGACGTCCTTGGCGGCGTCGGCCGCCTCCCTGACCGGATTGCTGTACTGGCCCTCGCGCATGGCCTGCACCTCGCGGCGCAGCTCCTCGAGCTCGGACTGACGGGCCATTTCGTCGAAGCTGGCGCGGAATTCCGACGCCATGCCGCGCATCTTGCCGACGAACTGACCCAGCTTGCGCAGCAGGACCGGCAAGTCCTTGGGCCCGACGACGATCAGGGCCACGGCGGCGATGACGAGAAGTTCGGTGCCGCCGATATCAGGAAGCATGGACGCGCCTTAGAGCAGCGGGACCACGGTCCCACGCGAGAAATGAATCGTCGCGCGCGAGAAACCCCTCCCCGCGCGCGTCACCTTAAAGTCTTACGACTTGCGGAGTTCTTCGGCCTCGGCCTCGGTGCGCGGCAGGGCGCCCTTGGACTTGTTGTCGGCCACTTCGGTGCTGGTGTCGTCCTTCAGGCCGTCCTTGAACGCCTTGATGCCCTTGGCGGCGTCACCCATGACGCTCGACAGCTTGCCGCGGCCACCGAACAACAGGGCGACGATCGCGATGACGATCACCCAGTGAATCCAACTCATGCTACCCATGACGACGGTGCTCCTTGCGACAGCGGCGCTTTAGCCCCTGTGGCGTGTCGTTACAATGTCTTCAACGAATATAGGCGCGCGCGGGGCGGCGAGCCAAGCGTGGCGGCTGGACCATTTGCGTCGCACCCCGCCTCCAGTCCCCTAAAGCCAAGCTGGCCGGCAAGTTTTGCTCGGCGAGGTTGACCGCCTCGCGCGCCTTGCCTGGCGGGTGCGGAGCGTAAGACTCTGTAAAGCTTGACCTCCAGCTGTGGCATGGACCTTGCGCACAATGTCGCACCCAGCCTTTCGGGAGCGTGCGCGCCATGTCGATTTCCTCCATCGGTTCCCCCTACGCGGTCACCGGCCCCTATCAGGGCCTGACCGGCAGCAGCGCCAAGCCCGAGAGCGTCAGCTCGGCTCGCGAGGATTTCCTCAAATACGCCGCCATGACGCCCGCCGAGAAGATGCGGGCCTCCATGCTGGCCAAGCTGGGCGTCACCGAGGAAGAGCTGAAGGCCATGTCGCCCGAGGAACGGGCGAAGGTGGAACAGAAGCTCAAGGACATGATCAAGCAGGAAGTCGAGAACGATCCCGACGGCAAGAGCAAGACCGGCCAGATCGCCGACATCCTGGCCTAGCTGTCGGCCTTCTCCGGCTCGCCCAGGAAGTCCTGGGCGAATTCCGGCGCCTCGCCGTCCTCCAGATCCAGCACATCTTCTTCCTCGCCCACGCGCAGGCCCAGCGGATCGGGCACGGTGAAGCCCGGCGGCAGGTTCATTTCCAAGAGGCCCGCCGCCTTCATCTCGGCGATTCCCGGCAGGTCGCTTAAGTGCGCCAGGCCGTAGTGCTCCAGGAAGGCGTCCGTCGTCCCGAACGTCACCGGCCGCCCCGGCGTGCGCCGGCGGCCGCGCATGCGGATCAGACCCAGCTCCAGCAGCACGTCCAAGGTGCCCCGGCTGGCCTGCACGCCGCGCACGGCCTCGATCTCGGCCCGGGTCACCGGCTGGTGATAGGCGACGATGGCCAGGGTCTCCTGGGCGGCCTTGGACAGGCGGCGCGGCTCCTCGCGCTCCTCGGTCATCAGGAACGCCAGGTCGTGGGCGGTCTGGAACCGCCAGCGGCCGGCCACGCAGACCAGCTCGATCCCCCGGCCCTCATAGCGCGCCATCAGGCCGGCGATCGCGGCCCGCACGTCCGCGCCCTCCGGCAGGCGCTTGGCCAAGTCGACGTCGCTCAGCGGCTCGGCGGCCGCGAATAGCAGCGCCTCGATGCAGCGTTCGACGAAGAGCGGATCCAGGGCGGCGGTCATTCGGTGATTTCCAACGGCTCGGCCCGGGTGCGCAAGTAGATGTCCTCGAACGCCCCCATCTGGCGGGCCTCCAGGATCCCCTCCTTCACCAGCTCCAGCGAGGCCGACAGGGTCGAGGCCAGGTACGAGGCGGGCGTGGGGCCATCCTCGTCCTCCAGCGCCTTCTCGAGCGGGGCAACGGTGGCCAGCACCGTCCAGTCGTCCATCTTCGGCAGCAGGCTGCGCAGGCGGTCGCGGGCGTCTTCCAGCGGATAGGCCGTCGGCGGGCGTGGCGCGTAGTGGCGGCTGTGCTCTTTCTTGCGCTGGGTGATGTAGGCGCTCATCAGGCTGTAGAGGTCGCCCTCCAGCCGGGTCGAGGAGACGATCTTCACCGCTTCGGGGTCGCCACGCATGAAGACGTCGCGGGCCAGGATCGGCCGCTCCTTCAGCGCCTCGACGGCCTTGCGCATGACGTCCAGCTTGGCCAGGCGGAAGGCCAGCTGCGCGGCCATCTCCTCGGCCGGCGGCTCCTCGGCCTTGGCGCGCTCGGGCTTGGGCAGCAGCAGGCGCGACTTCAGATAGGCCAGCCAGGCGGCCATGACGAGATAGTCGGCCGCGAGCGAGAAGCGCACCCGACGCGCCTGCTGGACGAAGGACAGGTACTGCTCGGCCAGGCGGGTGATCGACAGCTGCAGCAAGTCGACCTTCTGGCTGCGCGCCAGGGCCAGCAGGACGTGCAGCGGTCCTTCATAGCCATCGATGTCGATGACCAGGGCCGCCCCGACTTCCGCAGCCCCATCCGCGGACGGCAACACGTCCCAGGGCGGAAGACGCCGG
>CAZRPD010000134.1:0-15100 GCA_964601775.1 uncultured Caulobacter sp.
CGCAGCAGATCACCCGGATCATCGGCGTGATCGACGAGATCGCCTTCCAGACCAATCTGCTGGCCCTGAACGCGGGCGTCGAGGCGGCGCGGGCGGGCGAGGCCGGTCGCGGCTTCGCGGTCGTGGCCCAGGAGGTTCGCGCCCTGGCCCAGCGCTCGGCCGACGCGGCCAAGGAGATCAAGGCCCTGATCGGCAAGTCGACCAGCGAGGTCGCCGACGGCGTCGGCCTGGTCGAGCAGACCGGCCAGGCCCTGGAACGGATCATCGAGCAGGTGGGCGCGGTCAGCCGCCTGGTCGGCGACATCGCCGGCTCCTCGCGCGAACAGGCCACCAGCCTGCGTGAGGTCAATGTCGCGCTGAACCACATGGACCAGGCCACCCAGCAGAACGCCGCCATGATCGAGCAGTCGACCGCCGCCAGCCAGTCCCTGGCCAAGGAGGCCGGCGACATCGCCGCCCTGACCACCCGCTTCCGGCTGGGGCAGGACGCCGCCCCGGCCCGTCCCGCCTCGCGTCCCGGCGCCCGCGCGGCCTAGTCGATCTCGACGAACGTGAAGGCGTTCTGGCCTTCGCGGATCGTCAGGGTTCGCCGCTCGCCCGAAGCCCCGACCACGAACGGGAAGGTCGGGCTGCCGGCCATGGCCACGAAGGCGGCGGCGCCGTCGGGCATGGTCCGCGAGGCTACGGACGTCTTCCAGGCGGCGAATTCGAACAGCGTCTGGCCGTCCGACGTCGCCACCGTCAGATCGCCCAGCACGTCATTGCGATAGCGCTGGGCCAGGCCTGCGCCAGCGGCCGGATAGCGCACCGAGGCGCGGGACGTCTCGCGGCGCTGGCGGTCGGCGGCTGCGGCCGCGGCGACCATGGCGTCGGCTTTCGGCTCGCCGTCGAACAGCACCTCCAGCAGCTTGCGGGGCAGGGCCTCCATCAGCACGTTGGCGGTGCTGGCGTTGGCCAGGATCACCACGCCGACGCCATGCTCGGGCAGCCAGATGGTGTCGCCCCGGAAGCCGTACAGGCGGCCGCCGTGGTAGCGCACGGTGGTTCCGCTGGCGACGCTGGTGTCCAGCCCCATGCCGTACCAGGACTGCGCGCCGGTGCTGACCTGGGCGTCCGACCGCGCCTTCAGCGCCGCCGCCGAGATGTAGCGCGCCTCATCGGGTAGAAGGCCGCCGGCCAGCTCCATGCGGACATAGGCCAGCAGGTCGTCGACATTGGTCCAGACGCCGCCCGTGGGCCGCACCGCGTGCATCTGGCGATTGCGGGCCGGGTCGATCGCCACCAGGTCGCCCAGCGGGTTCACGCCATGGGCGCGGGCGTAGTTGCCCTGCATGGCCTTGTCGAAGTCGAAGGTCGTCCGGTCCATGCCCAGCGGGCCGAACACGCGGCTGTCCATGGCCTTGTCATAGGCCGCGCCCAGCTCCAGGTCCGGATAGGCCACATGGCCGCCGACAAAGCCGCCGGCCGCCGCGATCGGGTTCGAATAGGAATAGGTCGCGCCGAACGTTCCCGTCGGTCGCATCCGGGCCAGGATGTCGAAGGCCAGGGTCGCGGGGGCGTTGGGCGGGGCCAGCTCCCAGTCCAGGTTGCGATAGGGCAGGCCGGTGCAGGCGCACAGCAGGTGCCTGACCTGGATCTTCCGCGTGGTCTCGGCGTCCGCCAGCCGGAACCGGGGCTCCAGGGCGGCGACCGGCGTCTCCCAGCTCAGCTTGCCTTCGTCGACCAACTTGGCCAGCATCAGGGTGGTCAGGGGCTTGGTGTTGGAGGCCGCCAGATAGAGCGTGTCGGCGTCGACCGTCTCAGGGCGGCCCAGTTCCCGGACGCCGAAGCCGCCGGCGAAGACGGTCTGGCCGTCCTGAACGATGCCGACCGAGATCCCCGGCACGCCCAGCGCCTGGCGCGAGGTCTCGACGAAGTCGGTCAGGGCCTTGATCCGGGCGGCGTCCAGCCTGTGCGCCTTGCGCCCGGCGAAGCTCTCGGCCGAGGCGGGCGCGGCGGTTAGCAGGCAGGCGGCGATGGCCGCGCCCAATGTCGCAGGCCACCGCGGTATCGACGTCGCCTTCTCCATCCGATCCCCCAAGCGTCGCCATGGCGCAGGGCCGGCATAACGTGGGTCTTCGAAGGCCGAAAGATGGCGCCTGCTAGCCCACCGCCGCCTGGATCCCCGCCAGCAGGTTGGCGGCGGTGATCGGCTTGGCCACGTGCAGGTCGGCGCCGGCGGCCAGGGTCTGTTCGCGGTGGGTGGTCAGGGCGTTGGCGCTAAGCATGATGATCGGGGTGCGGCCCGCGCCGATCTCGATCTCCCAGGCCCGCATGGCGCGGGTGGCGGCCAGGCCGTCCATGCGCGGCATCTGCATGTCCATCAGCACCACGTCGAACGTGGCCACCCGGAAGGCGTCCAGGGCTTCGATCCCGTCGGCCACCGTGACGACGGCCGCGCCCTGGGCGGCCAGGATCAGCTGGGCGACGCGCTGGTTGGTCGGGTGGTCCTCGACCAGCAGCACCCGCAGCGGCGCGTCGGTGCGCGGAAGGGGCGGGGCGTGGGCGTCGCGGATCTCCGGATGCTCGGGCAGGGCGCGCGGCAGGGGCAGGGCCACCACGAAGCGGCTGCCGGCCCCCGGCGTCGAGGCCGCCGAGATCTCGCCGCCCATCATCTCGACCAGCGAATGGCAGATCGACAGCCCCAGGCCGGTGCCGCCGAAGCGGCGGCTGATCGAGGCGTCGGCCTGGTGGAAGCGGGCGAACAGGCCCGCGGCGTGCTCGGCGTCGAAACCGATGCCGGTGTCCTCGATCGCCAGCACCAGTCCTGCGTTCTCGTCGGCGATGCGCAGGGTGACGCCGCCGGCTTCCGTGAACTTGATGGCGTTGGACAGCAGATTGCCGACCACCTGGCCGATCCGCGTGCCGTCGCCCAGATAGCGGCCCTTCAAGTCGCCCACGACCTGGAACGACAGGCCCTTCTCCTCGGCGCGGTGGCGCATGATCTCGACGCAGGGGCGCAGGGCCTGCTCCAGATCGAACGGCCGCTGCTCCAGGCGCAGCTGGCCGGCCTCGATCTTGGCGACGTCCAGGAAGTCGGACACCAGACGCTCCAGCGTCGCGCCCGAATTGCGGATCAGGTCGACCATCTCGGCCTGGTCGGGATTCAGCGTGGTGCGCGCCAGGGCGTCGACAATGCCGATGACGCCATTCAGCGGGGTGCGGATCTCGTGGCTGATATTGGCCAGGAAGTCGGTCTTGGCGCGGTTGGCCGCCTCGGCCGCGGCCTTGGCCTCCAGCAGCGCCCGTTCGGCCGCCACCCGCTCGGTGACGTCGCGGGCCACGCCGTAGATGCGCTCGCCCTGTCGCTGGGCGCGCCATTCCAGGGTCAGGTAGTGGCCGTCGGCATGGCGATAGCGGTTGATGAAACCCAGGACCGGGTCGCCGTCCTTGCGGTTCTCGACCTCGACCACGCTGCCGGCGGTGCCGGGCATGTCGTCGGGGTGAACCAGGCGCAGCAGCGGCTGGCCCTCCATGTCCTCGGGACGGTGGCCCAGCTTGGCCAGCCAGGAGCGGCTGGCCTTCAGCACTCGGCCTTCGATGTCGCGAATGACCAGCAGATCCAGGGAGACGTCGAAGAACGCGCTGACATCAACGGGCAGAGTCTCGCCGGTGGTCATCGTGACCGAAATCCTTGCTGACGCAAAAAAGTCCTGACGCAACGGCGGCAAGACAAAACATCGATATCAGTGAGGCTTAGCGTTCGTGAACAACCTTGGGAAGATTCTTCAAAAGACTTGTGGCGGGTATTCGACGTTCTCTCAACTCTGGCAGAATGTGGGACTAAGAACGCCGTTACGTGCAATTTGTCCGACGAATATTGCGAGGACTGGCCGAACCGTTGGCAGCGCAGTCATTGCTGCGCGGCGGACCTCGGCCTAGAAGCAGCGCTTGCGCCCCTGAAGCGAGCCCGCGTTTGTCCTCTCCCCGCGTCAATCTGTATCAAGACCGCCGCTTCGTGATCGGCATGGCGGTGCTGTGCTGCTTCCTGTGGGGCAGCGCCTTCCCGGCCATCAAGGGCGGCTATGCCTTGCTGCACGTCGCCAAGAGCGATACGGCGGCCCAGATGCTGTTCGCCGGCTGGCGGTTCCTGGCGGCGGGCCTGATCCTGCTCGTCCTGGCCGCGATCGGACGCAAGCCGCTGGTCCCGCCGCGCGACCAGATCGCCAAGGTGGTCGGCCTGGGGGTCGTCCAGACGACGCTGCAGTATGTGTTCTTCTATGTCGGCCTGGCCCATGCGACGGGCGTGAAGTCGTCGATCATGAACGCCACCGGGGCGTTCTTCGGCGTGATCCTGGCCCACTTCCTCTACGCCAACGACCGCCTGAACCGGCGCAAGGTGCTGGGCTGCCTGCTGGGCTTCGCCGGCGTGGTGGTGGTCAATCTGGGGGGCAAGGGGCTGGACTTCGACTTCACCCTGCTGGGCGAGGGCTTCGTGGTCATCGCCGCCTTCGTGCTGGCCGCCGCCTCGATCTGGGGCAAGACTATCTCGCAGACGATGGACGCCATGGTGATGACCGGCTGGCAGCTGGGGATCGGCGGCCTGGGCCTCCTGGCCATCGGCTATGCCGGCGGCGGAGCGCTGGAAGGCTTCGACGTCCGGTCGCTGGGCCTGATGGCCTACATGGCCGGCCTGTCGGCGGCCGCCTTCGCGCTGTGGAGCCTGTTGCTGAAGCACAACCCCGTGGGGCTGCTGGCGGTGTTCAACTTCCTGATCCCGGTGTTCGGGGTGCTGCTGTCGGCGCTGTTCCTGCACGAGCCCGTGCTGGCCTGGAAGAACGCCGCCGCGCTCGTTCTGGTGTGCGGCGGCATCTGGCTGGTGACGCGCAAGGCGGCCCCGGCCAAGGCTAAAGCAGCCTAAGCCGTCATGCGCTCCAGGGCCGAGCGGTCCTGCAGCACCACGTGACGGACGGTGGGCAGGGCGATCAGGCCCTCGTCCTGCAGGCTGGTCAGGGTGCGCGACACCGTCTCGATGGTCAGGCCCAGATAATCGGCCATGTCCTGGCGGCTCATCGGCACGTCCAGCTCGGCCTTGGCGTGGGTGCGTTCGGCGATGTCCAGCAGCAGGCCGGCGACGCGCTCGCAGGCCGAGCGGCGGCCCAGCATCAGCACGTGGTCCTGGCTGCGCTGCAGGCCTTCGGCCGTCAGGCGGAAGATGGCGCGGGCGGTGTCGCCCCGCTGCGAGGCCATCTCGCTCAGCGCCCCGCGGCGGATCATCCGCACGGTGGTGTCAGTCATGGCCTCGGCGGTGACGCGATGCAGGTCGCTCAGCTCCAGGCCAAAGTGATCGCCGGCGAAGTGGAACTCGTCGATCTGGCGGCGGCCGTCGCGCAGGATGCGGTAGGTGCGCACCGCGCCCGACACCACTTGATAGACGTAGTCTGCGGACTCGCCTTCGCCGAAGATTTCCTCGTCGCGAGCGAAGCGCGGGCAGGCGCCCGGCATGCCGAAGACGGCGTCGAGGCCGGTGACGGCGGCGGTCTGTTCAAAGGCTTTAGCGGTGCGGATCGGAGACAACATGGAAACCCCCTGTGACCATGCGGTTATTGCGCCAAAGCAAATGCCGCGAAATTCGGGGGGCTCCCCTAGGGAGGCTACCGCTAAGGGAAACCCCTTAGGCGGGGCTGCGGAGGCCCCTTCAGGTTTGATCCGGATCAAGGCGTGACGTGCGGGGCTGGCGAAACATGCAACCCATGTGCGACCGGTCCGTCCCGTCGGACGGCGATGCGGTCCGTCCCCTGATCCTGCTGCTGGTGGACGACGAGCCTCTACGCGAGGCCCTGAAGTTCTCGCTGGAGACCGACGGCTACGCGGTCAACGCCCCCGATTGCGTCGACGCCTGCGCCGCCTGCCTGGAGTGCCGGGCTGCGGCCTGCGTGGTCATCGACGATGGTCTGAGCCCTCTGCCGCCGCCTGCTGCGGGGCGGCCAACGATCGTGCTGACGGGCGATCCCGAGCGGCTGGTCCGCCGGGGCGTGGTCGGGGTGACGGTGGTGGAAAAGCCGCTGCTGGACGACGCGCTGGCAAGAGAGCTGTCGCACTTGGTGGCGCGGGGGTAGGAGCGAGCTAACCAAAAAGCTCCGTCATTCCCGCCCTTGTGGCGGGAACCCCTGGTTCAGCTGAAACGTGAGATGCAAGCGGACTGCTGAGCAGTCCGCTCCTCCCGCCCTTGCGGCGGACCGAGGGGTTCCCGCCACAGGGGCGGGAATGACGGAAGGTGTTTTAATCCCCCCGCGCCGACAGCGTCATCCGCACCAGGGCCGCCAGGTTGTCCGCCTGCATCTTGGTCATCAGCTTGGCGCGGTAGATCTCGACCGTGCGCGGGCTGATGCCCAGTTCGCGGGCGATGACCTTGTTGGCGTGGCCGGCGACGACGCCGTCCAGCACCTGGCGTTCGCGCTCGGACAGGGTCTCGATGCGCTTGAGGACCTGGGCCTGGTCGTTGGACGCCGGCGTGGCCTCGACCGACTTGAACGCCCGGGCCAGGGCGTCGAGCATCCGCGATTCCGAGAACGGCTTCTCGATGAAGTCCACGACCCCCGAGCGCATGGCCTCGACGGCCATAGGGATGTCGCCGTGGCCGGTGATCATCACGATCGGCATCTTGACCTTCAGCGCGCCCAGGCGGACGACCAGTTCCTGGCCGCTCATCTCGGGCATGCGCACGTCGGTGATGATCACGCCCGGCGTGGCGGCGGCCAGGGCCTCCAGAAAGGCCGGGGCGCTGGCATAGGCGACGACCTCGAAGTCGGCGGACTCCAGCAGGAAGGCCAGGGACTCGCGAGCGCTCTCGTCATCGTCGACCACATGCACGACTTGCGGCGCATCACTCATCGTCTGTCTCCTTAGACTCTTCGAATTGGGCGGCAGGCGGCAGGGTAAAGTGGAACACGGCGCCGCCGCCGGGATTGGCCTCGGCCCAGATCCGGCCGCCATGGGCCTCGATGATCGAGCGCGAGATGGAAAGACCGACCCCCATGCCCTGCGGCTTGGTGGTCATGAACGGCTGGAACAGGCGCTCCAGGATCTCGTCGGCGATGCCAGGGCCCTTGTCGGCGACCGTGACCCGCGACCAGCCCTCGTCGGTCAGGCTGGTGCTGATCAGCAGGCCGCGCTTGCGGGGCTCCTCGGTCTGCATGGCGTCGATGCCGTTGCGGATCAGGTTCAGCAGCACCTGCTGCACCTGGACCCGGTCGGCGAACACCGCGTCGGCCTGGGGCGACAGGTTCAGGCGCACATCGACCTGCCGCTCCTTCTCGCCGATCAGGGCCAGGGCGCTGGCCTCCTCGATCAGCTTGGACAGGCTCTCGACGGCGCGCTCGCTGGCCCCGCGGCGGACGAAGTCGCGCATGCGGTGGATGACCTCGCCGGCCCGCAGCGCCTGGGCGGCGGCGCGGTCGATGGCGTCGCGGATCTTGACCTGGTCGGCCTCGCGGCCCCGATCCATCAGACGGCGCGAGCCGGTCAGCAGGTTGGCGATGGCCGACAGCGGCTGGTTCAGCTCGTGGGCCAGGGTCGAGGCCATCTCGCCCATGGCCGTCAGGCGCGAGACGTGGACCAGCTCGTTCTGCAGTTCCTGCAGGCGGGTCTCGGTCTCCTGAGTCTCGGTCAGGTCGCGGACGAAGCCGGTATAGGAGGGGACGGGACCCTTGGTCTCGCCGACCGCCAGCTCCATCGGAAAGGTGGTGCCGTCCTTGCGCGAGCCGACCACGACGCGGCCAGCGCCGATGATCCGCTTCTCGCCGGTGCGGTGATAGCGCCCGATATAGCCGTCGTGGGCCGAGCGGTAGGGTTCGGGCATCAGCATGTCGACGTTGCGGCCGATCACTTCGCGGGCGGTCCAGCCGAACATCCGCTCGGCGGCGGGACTGAACGAGGTCATGATCCCGGCGCGGTCGATGACCACCACGCCGTCGGGCACGGTGTCGAGGATCGAGCGCAGATGGTCGTTGATGGCCGCCGCCCGCCGCCGCGCGGCGTGGACCCAGCCGCCGCCGATGGCCATGCCGAAGCCGACCGACAGGAAGATCGCCGCCGACAGGCCGCTGACCAGGTCGAACGGGATGTCGCGCGTCACCCACCAGACCGTGCCCCAGGCGAAGGTCGTGGCGAAGATGCCCGGCCCCAGTCCGCCCAGCGCCGCGGCGACCAGAACGGCCGGCACGAACAGCAGGAACGACGACGGCGCGGTGAAGGCCTCGGGCAGGTACAGGCGCGCGGTCGCCGTCGCCATCACCGCCGCGAAGGCGGCCAGGTACGCGGTCGGATGCGGGTCGCTGTACAGGGTCGAGGACAGGCCCCGGGTCGGCGTCATCGGCGGGGCGTCTCCAAGGGTGCCGCGTCGGAGGGACTTGGAGCCTTTATAGCCGAGCGCAATTGACGAAGGTCAAGGCGAGGGGGCGAGCGAGAGAACACGGTCGGGTCTTCAAGCAATGGAGATGTTTCATGACTGGCGGTCAAACGGCTTATCTCGCCCTGGTGATTGCGGCTTTCACGGCCTTTGCGGTGGTTCTGTTCACCGTCCATATTCGAGTGAACATGAAATAGCCCGTCCTCATGACGTGGAAACCAGGCCCGGCGGCCAGATCGCCGGGCCTTTTTCTTGGCCGCTCATGGCCAGAACGCGGTCGCAGATGGCGGCCGGCGCGGGGCGGTGGCTGATCAGCACCAGACCCTGGCCGGTACGGTCCAGGCGTTGCTCCAGGCGTTCGACGACGCGGGCCTCGGTGACGGGGTCCAGGCCCTCGGTGGGCTCGTCCAGCAGCAGCCAGGCGGCGTCGCGCAGATAGGCGCGGGCCAGGGCCAGGCGGCGACGCTCGCCCCCCGACAGCCGCTCGCCGTCGTCGCCGAGGAAGGCCGACAGGCCGCCGGGCGCTGAGCGCACCCGTTCGGCCAGGGCGGCGTCTTCCAGCACGGCCCACAGCTGGTCGTCGGTCGCGGCGGGGGCGGCCAGGCGCAGGTTGTCGCGCACCGTGCCGGCGACCAGGCCGGCGTCCTGCGGCAGCCAGGCGAACAGGCTGCGGGCCGCGGGGGCGCTTTCGCCGCGCAGGCCCAGCAGGGTCTCGACGGCGGTGGTCTTGCCGCAACCCGAGGGGCCGACGATGGCCAGGCGCTCGCCCGGACGCAGGACCTGGCCCAGCAGGCTGGGCGTCGCGCTGGGCGCGCTGGGCGCTTGAGGGCGGTGCTGCAGGATGGCGTCCAGGCGCTTGTGGGCCGCGCAGGCCGCGCCGTCCTGGTCGAGGGCGGCGACGAGACTTCCCAGGACCTCGATGCTCATCGCCGCGGCGAGGCCCGCCAAGGCGGCCAGCGCCGCGCCGGAGGGGATGGCGGCGGCCATGGCGGCGGCGACCGTCAGGCCCGTGATCGCCGCTTGGCTGGCCGCGATCAGGCCTTGAGCGCGGGCGGCGGCCAGGCGGGCGTCTTCCAGGTCGGCCGCGCGGGCGTTCAGGGTCTCGCCGGCCCAGGCTTCCAGGCCGTAGGCGCGCAGTTCGGCCGAGGCGGCGACCAGGCTGGCGGTGGTCTCCTTCAGCGCGCCGACCCGGGTCTGAACCGCGGCGCGGGCGGGGGCCGAATGGCGGCGGGCGATGGCGCGGGCGGCCAGCATTGCGCCGGTCGCGCCGCTGAGGATGGCCAGGGCGGGCAGCCAGCCGGCCAGCACCGCCATGGCGACGGCGGCCGACAGGCCCGCGCCGGCGCTCCACGGCGCGGACAGGCGCACGAAGCGGGTCTCGACGGCGTCGACATCCTGCACCAGTCGGGCCGAGGCCTCGCCGCACGACAGCGTCAGCGACTGGGACGGCGGCGCGGCGGCCAGGCTCTCGAACACCGCCGGGCGGATGGCGGCCAGGGCGCGCAGAGCGGCGGTATGTCCGGCCAGACGCTCGCCGTAGCGCGCGGCGGTGCGCAGGATGGCCAGCAGGCGGATCATGGCGCTGGGGATCAGCACGTTGAAGGTGTGGGCCACGGCCAGGCCCGCCGCGCCGGCGACGGCGCTGGCGACGATGAACCAGCCCGACAGGCCCAAGAGGATGGTCGAGGCCGCGCCCACTACGACGGCGCTCAGCGTGGCCAGGCCCAGGGCCTCGGCGCGCTCGCGCCGCTGCGCGCGGATCAGGTCTTCCAGCGGGCTCCCGAATTTCTCAGTCATAGGCGCACGACCTTGTCGGCGAGGGCCGCCACCGCTTCGGAGTGGGTAGCGATCAGGGTGGTGCGGCCTTTCGCGGCCGCGCGGATGGCGTCGAGCATCAAGGTCTCGGCGGCCGCGTCCAGATTGGCGGTCGGCTCGTCCAGCAGCAGGATCGGGGCGGGCTTGAGCAGGGCGCGGGCCAGGGACAGGCGCCGACGCTCGCCGCCGGACAGGCCGCTGCCGCGTTCGTCCAGCACGAAGTCCAGGCCGCCGGGGCGGTCGAGGATCAGGCCGACCGCTTGAGCTGCGGCCTCGATCTCGGCGCGGGGGGCGTCGCGGCGGGCGAGGGCGATGTTGTCGGCGATCGAGGCCGGCAGGATCAGCGGCGACTGGCCGGCCCAGGCGATGTCGGCCGACAGGTTCGGGCGGGCCTCGCCGTCGATCAGGATCCGGCCGTCGGTCAGGGGCGCCAGATCCAGCAGCAGGTTCAGCAGCGAGCTCTTGCCCGCGCCGCTGGCCCCGACCAGGGCGACGATGGCGCCGGCGGGAACGGTGAGGTCGAACTTCGCCAGGGCCGGCATGTCGGCGTCGGGATAGCGGACCGTGACGCCCTCGAACTGGAGGCTGGGAGCCTTTGCCAGAGGTGCGACCACGGGCTTGGCCAGCGGGGCCTCGAAGGCGACCAGCCGCGACGCTGCGGCCTCGGCGGCCTGGCGGTCGTGATAGGCGGCCGCCAGGCGGCGCATCGGGGCGTAGACCTCCGGCGCCAGGGCCAGGACGAAGAAGGCGCGCTTGAGGTCCAGTGTCTCGGGGACCGGGAAGGGCAGCAGGCGCAGCAGGTTGAAGCCGCAATAGACCGCGACCAGCGCCACCGACAGGGCGGCGAAGAATTCCAGCGCCGCCGAGGAGATGAAGGCCACGCGCAGCACGCGGATGGTGCGCTCGGCCAGCTCGGAGGCCGAGCGGGCCAGGGCCTTGGTCGTCGTGCCCTCGGCCTGGAAGGCCAGCACCACCGGCAGGGCGCGGACGCGGTCGAGGAACAGGCCCGACAGACGCTCCAGGGCCTGGAACTGGGCGCGGGCTTCGGCGGCCGCGGCCGTGCCGGCGAAGATCATGGCGATGATGAAGGGAATGAGCGTGGCCAGCATGATCGCCGCCGCGATCGGGCTGGCGAAGGCGGCCGCGCCGATCAGCACCAGCGGCAGGACGGCGGCGGCCAGCTTGGTCGGCAGGAATCGGGCGAACAGGCCGTCCAGCGCCTCGACCCCCTCGACCAGGGCGGTCATGGCCTGGCCCGAGGCGCGGCGCGGACCGCCGAACACCGAGCGGGCCAGATCGACGCGCAAGGCCGCCTTGGCCTGGGCGGCGGCGCGGGCTCCCGCCTCGGCGCCGACATAGGCGAGGAGCGCGCGCAGGGCGCACGCGGCCACGACCAGCAGCAGCCAGCCGGCGATGACGACCGAACCCTTGTGGGCGGCGACCGCATCGACCGAAAAGGCCAGGCCCGCGGCGAAGGCGACGGCGGCCAGGCCGTCCAGCAGGCCGGCGGCGCGGGCGCGGCCCATGGCCGGCCCGCCGCTGCGCGACAGACGCGCCAGCCAGGCCTTGCCGGGGTCGGCTTGAGGGGGATCAAACGGGGCTGTGCGGGAGGCCATGGATTGAGTGTAGGCTCTGTCGGTCATCATTCCTTGATCGGAATCAAGGTTTCGAGGGGGTAGTCGATCTAGGGCTTGGCTCTGGACCGGCGCGTTCTTCGCCGTTCGTCACGGAGTAGGTCATGGATCCCACGGTCATCGACCTGTCGCGATTGCAGTTCGCACTCACGGCCCTCTACCACTTCCTGTTCGTGCCTTTGACGATCGGGTTGTCGTTCCTGCTGGTCATCATGGAGAGCATCTATGTGATGACCAAGCGCCCGATCTGGCGCACGGTCACGCGGTTCTGGGGTGTGCTGTTCGGCATCAACTTCGCCCTCGGCGTAGCCACCGGCATCACCATGGAATTCCAGTTCGGCATGAACTGGTCGTACTATTCGCACTATGTCGGCGACATCTTCGGCGCCCCGCTGGCGATCGAAGGGCTGATGGCCTTCTTCCTGGAAGCCACCTTCGTCGGGCTGATGTTCTTCGGCTGGGACAAGCTGTCCCGCGTCGGCCACCTGGGCGTGACCTTCCTGGTCGCCATCGGCACCAATTTCTCGGCGCTGTGGATCCTGGTCGCCAACGGCTGGATGCAGAACCCGATGGGCGCGGCCTTCAATCCCGACACCATGCGCATGGAGGTGACCAGCTTCCGCGACGTGCTGTTCAACCCCGTCGCCCAGGCCAAGTTCGTCCACACGGTCAGCGCCGGCTACGTGATCGCCTCGGTGTTCGTGCTGGGGATCTCGGCCTGGTACCTGCTCAAGGGCAAGCACATCGGCGTGGCCAAGC
Source organism: uncultured Caulobacter sp. (assembly GCA_964601775.1). Taxonomy (GTDB): domain Bacteria; phylum Pseudomonadota; class Alphaproteobacteria; order Caulobacterales; family Caulobacteraceae; genus Caulobacter. The sequence goes on from CAZRPD010000134.1 coordinate 12,598, forward strand.
GCTCGATGACCGTGGCCGCCGCCTTTGGCCTGGCGTCTTCGCTGTCGGTCGTCGTGCTGGGCGACGAGAGCGGCTACGCCCTGACCGACAACCAGAAAATGAAGCTCGCGGCCCTCGAGGCCATGTGGGAGACCGAGCCCGCGCCGGCCGGCCTGACCGCCTTCGGCATCCCCAGCCTGGCGGATCGCAAGACCCACGCCGAGGTCAAGATCCCCTATGTCCTGGGGCTGATCGCCACCCGCAGCATCGACAAGCCGGTGGAGGGCATCTTCCAGCTGGTCGCCAAGGCCGAGGACCGCATCGAAAGCGGCATCGTCGCCTATGGCGCGGTCGAGCATCTGAAGACCAACCCCAACGATCTGGCCGTACGGGCGATCTTCGAGACGCACCGTCGCGACCTGGGTTACGGCCTGCTGCTCAAGCGCTACGTCAAGGATCCGCGCCAGGCCTCGCCCGAGCTGATCCACAAGGCCGCCTGGGACACCGTGCCCAACGTGCCGGTGATGTTCTGGGCGTTCCGGATCATGGCGGGCATCGGCCTCTTGATGATCGCCCTGTTCGCCACCGCCTTCTTGCTGGTCACCCTGCGCAAGCACGACACCAAGTGGTTCCTGGTCATCGCCGTGGCGGCCCTGCCGCTGCCGTGGATCTCGACCGAGCTGGGCTGGGTGCTGGCCGAGGTCGGCCGTCAGCCCTGGGCGGTCGAGGGCGTGCTGCCGACCTTCCTGGGGGCCTCCAGTCTCTCCGTCCCGCAGCTGCTGACCAGCATCGCGGTGTTCACCCTGCTGTACGGCGCGCTGGCCGTGGTCGAGGTCGGCCTGATCCTGCGCGCCATCAAGAAAGGCCCGTTCGCTCAGCACGACCCCGTCCCGGACGGTGAGCCGTCCGAGCCCGAAACGGCCGCGGCCTAGAGGAGATCACAGTCATGGAACTCCCAATCGACTACGCCACCCTTCGCGTCCTGTGGTGGGCGCTGGTGGGCATCCTGCTGATCGGCTTTGCGCTGACCGACGGCTTCGACATGGGCGTCGGGGCGCTGTTGCCCTTCGTCGCCAAGAACGACGCTGAGCGGCGGATGATCATCAACACCGTCGGCCCGACCTGGGAAGGCAACCAGGTGTGGTTCATCCTGGGCGGCGGCGCGCTGTTCGCGGCCTGGCCGTTCGTCTACGCCGTCAGCTTCTCGGGCTTCTATCTCGCCATGTTCGTGGTGCTGGGGGCGATGATCCTGCGGCCGGTCAGCTTCAAGTATCGGTCCAAGCGGCCCAACCCGCGCTGGCGGTCGTTCTGGGACTGGGGCCTGTTCGTGGGCGGTTTAGTGCCGGTGCTGTGTTTCGGCGTCGCCCTGGGCAACGTGCTGCAAGGCGCGCCCTTCCGCCTGGATGGTGACCTGCGGGCCTTCTACGACGGCAGCTTCATCGGCCTGTTCTCGCCGTTCGCCCTGCTGTGCGGCCTGTTGTCGGTGTCGATGCTGGTGCTGCACGGTGCGGGCTGGATCGTGGTCAAGGCCGAGGAAGGGCCGGTCACCGAGCGCGCCCGCCGCTTTGGCGAGATCGCCGGCCTGGCCAGCATCGTGCTGTTCGCGGCCGGCGGCTTCTGGGTGGCGTTCGGGGGCCTCGGCTTCCGGATCGAGGGGCTGGCCGATGCGGCCGGGCCGTCGAACCCGCTGCGCGGCGCCTCGGCCGTGCGCGCGCCCGGCGCCTGGCTCGACAACTACGGCCGTCACGGCTGGATGATGATTGCGCCGATCCTGGGCTTCGCCGGCGCCGCCCTGGCGCTGGCCGGCCTGCAGTTCCGCAAGGACTGGATGGCCTTCGCCGGCTCCTCGGCCTCGACGGTGGGCATCGTCGCCACCGTGGGCCTGTCGATGTTCCCGTTCATCTTGCCCAGCAGCGTCGACCCGCGCTCCAGCCTGACGGTGTGGAATGCGTCGTCGACCCACCTGACCCTGTTCGTGATGCTGGTGGTGACGGCGTTCTTCCTGCCGCTGATCCTGATCTACACGAGCTGGGTCTACAAAGTTCTCTGGGGCCGCAGCACGACCGGCGCCCTGACCACCAACCCCGACCTGTACTGAGGAGGTAGAGAGCCATGTGGTACTTCACCTGGATCCTGGGCCTGGGCCTGGCCGTCGCCTTCGGCGTGCTGAACGGCGTCTGGTACGAGTTCAACCTGTCGGACGACGGCGACGAGGGCCTGTCGGAGCCGTAGGGACTCGGTTTGTGGGGGCGCGACAATCCGGCGCGCCCCTTCGAGCTCAGCCTTAACGGTTGTTAAAGGCCCTTCGGGCTCTTGTAGGCGGGAGCCCGAGAGCGCGTCGAACACGCCGCCCCGGGACCGCTGAATTCGACCCGGGGATATCGCATGACCGACAACACCGCGCCCGCGCTGGAATTGATCTCGTTCTGCATCGGCGAGCAGGAATTCTGCATCGACGTGAAGACGGTCCGTGAAATCCGCGGCTGGACCCCGGCCACCCCGATCCCGCACGCGCCGGCCTATA
>CAZRPD010000135.1:0-15080 GCA_964601775.1 uncultured Caulobacter sp.
GGTTCCTGCTCGACCTCATCTCCCGCCTTCAGGCGAGCGCGACCGTCCCGATGACCGACGTGGTCGCTTCTGCCGCTTGGCTCGACTGACCGCTAAGCCGCCGGGATCGGGACCGCGATCTGATTGGCGATGGCGGTATAGAGGTCGATGTCGGCCTCGGGCGCGCGGATCGACACACACAATGCGTAGCGGGCGGAACGATCCCAGCGCTGGAGCGAAGGCTTCTCCTTCCACCATCCGCTGACGGGGAAGACTCCGATCGCGTCGCGCTCGGCGAGGGCGGCCGCGCTGCCACGCCAAATGTCGCTATGGATCGAACCGCGGTCACGGATCGTACCCAGAACCCAGGAGTCACCGCCCGCGGCAGCGCCGACAGCGCCAGCCTCTTCGTCCTGAGCCGCCTTGTTGATCCGCTGCCGGAACGCTTCCAAGCCTTCGAGCGACCGCTTCACCGCAAAGCGGAGATTGTGCGAAGCGTAGCGGTGGCGCCGCGTCCAGCCCCGTTCACCGGGATTGGGCTCAACGAAATAGGACAGGGTGATCCGCAGCTCCACATCGAGATCGCCAAGCGCAGCCAGTTCGGCGCGCGGCCAGGGCAGTCGATGCAGATTCATATCGCGTGTTTTGATCGTCGAGCCGTCCTTGCGGAATGGCAACAGGGCGTCCTCGACCATCAAAGTCGCGTCGTTGGACGCGCTCATCAGCGCCCGGCCAAGGTCAGGCACGCCCCAGCCGTAGCGGCGTAGCATGGCCAGCTTCTGAGCTTGCGAGCCGGCCGCGTCGAAGCGCTGGCGCATCGCCGGCGTCCATTCGGCGGAATGGACAATGAGCGCGCGCACCGTTTCCGGCCAGAGTGTCGGACGGGCTGCGATAACGCCGGCGGCGAGGTTCGCGCCGAGCGCGGCAGCGCCGCTAGTGTCGCCGAACGCTTCGAACAGGCGCATGTTGGGACGATAGTGGGTCGTGAGGAGTTGGAGGTCGTCGATCGCCGAGGCCGGGTTGGCACCGTCATGCGCGAAGTTGCCGCCTTCGAACACGACATCCGGACGGATCGGCCATTGCCGATCCCAGATGGCCGACGTTCGGCTTGCCGGCGAGAGGTCGCCGGCCGGGGCGACGGGCGTCCATCCGTCATAGTCGGGATGGGTGATCGTGATCTTGTCGGTGCTGGCCCCGACGACGAGCGGATTCCAAGCCTGCGCCGGGCTTTCGACCTCTTCGAGGTCGTTGCGGTCAGGATAGTCGGCCGGATTGATGTCGCCGCGAAGATTGCCCGCCGCTAGGACCATCAGGCGTCGCCTGTCACCGCCGCCATAGCAGAGCTGATCCATTGACGAGGACCAGGAGGACGGCCGGCCCCGGCGCAAGCCGACGTCGCTGGTCACGGCCATGCAGAACACGCGCCGGCGACGGGGAGCATGGTCTTCGGCACGAGCGATACCGGTGGCCGTGATCGCTCCGTAAAGTCGCGGCTCGTTCTGCCCGGTTGGCGGCAGGATCTTCACCGTTTCGAGGCGATGACCAAGTGCGACCGGCTCGCCGTGGGAAAGCGCCGCTTCGAGATCGCCATAAAGCGCGACGCCAGCCATCGACGTGCCGTGACCATTCCAGAAGGCGCTGTCGCCGACGCCCCAGTCACCGTCGTAGCTATGCTGATCGGCAGGATCGAGGCCCGGCGCGAGCAGGGGGTGGGCCTGGGTCGCTCCGCTGTCCAGTATGCAGACTGCCGGTGCCAAGGGGGGCGGCGGTGCGATCCCATCAGCCAAGTCGTTCGCCCAAGCGGCCTGATCGACCGTGCGCATTTCGAGAAAGAGGGATGGAGTGTCCTTGGCGAGACGCAGTTCAGCCACGGCGTCGGAATTGCGTATCAGCCGATCCATCGTCGCTTCATCGGCGAGCGCCAACGCGACATCGCGCTCGGGAAAGCTGATGACGTGCTCCTTGATCGCGACATCGAGCTTGGCGGCGACAGACTGGAAGATCGCGAGACCGCCATCCCGAAGCCAGACTTCCCACCACACCTGACGGCCGTCGGCGGGAAAGTGCTGCGCTTCATCGGTAAATAGCGAGCGTGCGACCGCGACCCTGATGTCGTCGATCCGAGCGATCAGGGCCTCGTTCTTGGGCTTGCCGGTGCGCGTCTCCTCATCGCGATAGGCTTCGATCTTCTTGACGAAGAAATCGGCAGCAGCTTCCGGAACGAATACAGTGGCCGAGACCATCTCGTCGCCCTCCGCCGTAGGTCGAACCGCTACCAGCTCGATAGCCTTGGGCTTATTCTCCAAGGCTTCGACTGCGGCGCGCTCGGCTACGGGGATATCGAACTCCAGATAGAAGCCTGGCTTGCCCTCGGCGACGCCGTCTTCCCGCTCTGCGAGCCGTTGGCGGCCGGCGGCGAGCGCCGTTCCGATTGCCTGTTCCAACCGTGCAGCGTGCGCGGCACGCGCCCGCGCCGGAGGGAGGCCGCTGATGACCAGGCGGGGTGACGTGTACGCCTCGCTTTGGCCGCCGCCTTCGACGTGGAAATGGGGGCGGTCGCGGGGAGGTACAGCCATCGGGCCTCGTTGCTTAGAGGATGGCCGCGCGCCGCTCCGTCAGAGCGGTCAGCAGCGTCGCGGTCGTCACGCCATCGTGGCCATCCAGCACCGCGACTTTTGCCGCCTCGTCGGCAGCTCTGGCGACTTCGGCTTGGGAGAGATGGGCGGCGGATTCGAGAACAGGCGCCCATTCGATCGGCTTGAGATCGAAGGTCGCGAGCCGGGCTTCGAGGATGCCCTGCACAACCGAGGGATCAGGAAGATCGTAGCTGATGACATCGTCGAACCGTCGATAGAGCGCCTTGTCGAGCAATTCGGGGTGATTGGTCGCGGCAACGATGAGGCTCGGGCCATCGTCATTTTCGAGAAACTGGAGGAAGGAATTGAGCACCCGGCGAATTTCCCCAACGTCGTTCGGCCCGGCCCGTTGCGCGCCGATCGCGTCGAACTCGTCGAAGAAGTATACACCGCGCTGCATGGCAACGGCGTCGAAGACAAGCCGAAGCCGTGTGGCGGTCTCGCCCATGAGCTTGCCGATCAATCCATCGTAAAGAACCGTGAAAAGGGGCAGCTTCAACTCACCGGCCAAGGCGGCGGCGGTCATTGTCTTGCCTGCGCCAGGAGGGCCGACAAGCAAGAGCTTGCGGCGCGGGGCGAGCCCCCGCGCGCGGAGCCGCTCCTGCTGGCGCTGTTCCCGAAGGACGCGCGCAAGCCGCTCATCAAGTTCGGGCTTGAGCACCATGCTGGACAGCCGGACATCGGAATAGCGGGCTTCCAGAAGCCCTGCGAGTTCGCCCTTCGGCTGCGCCAACGGCACGGGGCCGGCTCCGCGCCGCGCCACCGTCGCGCTTTTGCCCTTGGCGGCATCGACCAACTCGCGCAGTTCCTGCGCGAGCTTCCCATGACCCTGCCTCGCCTGGTGCTCGGCTAGTTGCATCTCGACGGAGAGGACGCGGTCCTCATCCCCGTCTATATGGCTTTGCAGCAGTGCAACGATGTGGCGCGCGGTTGTCATAGGTCAGTTCAATGTTCCGGCCTCGGGTTGGAGAACTTTTCGGGAATCTAGCGTCGGTGATTCGCTGTGTAACGCGAATTCGTACAAGGGGTCGTTACTGCCCTCTCTGCCCTTCGCCAACACAGCATTTAGCCGGCGTCGATGGTCCGCTTGGCCGGCCGCAATCCGCGGGGTCTCGATTGCCGATGACCATGCGTTTCATCCAGCCCGGAATTAGGACGCCCCCATCGGATCATCACAGCCGCGAAAGGGCGTGGTGAGTTCGGTTCGACAAGTTTTCCGCGGAAATGCAGGGGCTTCGCGTCGCGCCGCCGCCAGCGTGGTGAGTTTTGGACTTCGAGAGGCGGCGCACCAAGGCTGCTGCGACAGTCTTAACTCACTGATTTCATTGGGAGTTTTGGCGCACCCAAGAGGATTCGAACCTCTGGCCTTCGCCTTCGGAGGGCGACGCTCTATCCAGCTGAGCTATGGGTGCGTATGGCTTGGAGCCGTAAGATTTGCGCCGGGGTAGGTCAATCCGCGATCGAATCCGACAGTCCGAGCGCGGTGAGAATTTGGTGAGTTTTTTCGTCCGTCCTTTCTTCCGTCCTCCTAAACCCTCGTAAATACTGTATAAAATCGCTGCTCTCGCGTTGGACGCGAGCCTTCGGAGGGCAACGCTCTATCCAGCTGAGCTACGGGTGCTTGGTCCCTTGCGGGAAGCGCCTCTTAGCTGAAAGGCGGCGCGGGCGCAAACGGGTTCGCGAGGCCTATCCCGCGCTCATGTAGATGAAACGCACGACGAACAGGCCCGCCAGGACGAAAAGCAGCCAGTCCTTGGGTTTGGCCTGGCCGCGCAGCAAGGCCAGGCCCGCATAGGCGGTGATGCCGAACGCCAGGCCGTTGGCGATCGAGAAGGTCAGTGGGATGGCGATCACCGTCAGGAAGGCGGGGATGGCGACGGCCGGATCGTCCCAGTCGATGTCGGTCAGGGCGCCCAGCATCATCGAGCCGACGATGATCAGGGCCGGGGCGGTGGCGGCCGCCGGAATGGCCTGCACCCACGGGGCGAAGAACAGGGTCAGCAGGAACAGCAGGCCGACGATGATGGCCGTAAGACCCGTGCGACCGCCGGCGGCGACGCCCGAGGCGCTCTCGATATAGCTGACCACGGTCGAGGTGCCGGCCAGCGAGCCGCCGATGGTGGCGATGCTGTCAGCGGTCAGGATGCGGTTCAGGCGGGGGATCGTGCCGTCGGGCTGCACGAGGCCCGCCTTCTTGGTCACGGCGACCAGGGTGCCGACATTGTCGAACAGGTCGACGAACAGGAAGACGAAGACGACTTCGGCCAGGGCCATCCCCATCGCGCCGTTGAGGTGCAGGGCGGCCGGCACGTCCAGCTTGAAGGCGGTGGCGGCCAGGGCGGCCAGGCCGTAGTCGCCGGGCGTGAACTTGGCCAGGCCCAGGGCCCAGGCGGCGACGGCGGCGACCAGGATGCCGATCAGGATCGCGCCCTTGACCCGCCAGACCATCAGGCCGGCCATGACTACGAAGCCCAGGATGGCCAAGGCGGCGGTCGGCTTGGTCAGGTCGCCCAGGGCCACGGTAGTGGCGGGATTGGCGACGATGATGCCGGCTTCCTTGAAGCCGATAAAGGCGATGAACAGGCCGATGCCCGCCGCGATGGCCGAGAACAGCGGACGCGGGATGGCCCCGACGATCAGCTGCCGGATGCCCGCCACGGTCAGGATCAGGAACGCCACGCCCGACAGGAAGACGCAGCCCAGCGCCGTCTGCCAGGGCAGGCCCATGCCGATCACGACGGTGTAGGTGAAATAGGCGTTCAGCCCCATGCCGGGGGCCAGGGCGATCGGATAGTTGGCGATCAGCCCCATCAGGATGCTGCCGAAGCCCGCCGCCAGGCAGGTGGCGGCCGCCACGGCCGCGACGGGCATGCCGGCCTGGCCCAGGATCGTCGGATTGACGATCACGATATAGGCCATGGTCAGGAAGGTGGTGAAGCCGGCCAGCACCTCGGTGCGCACCGACGTGCCCTGGGCCTTCAGCCCGAACTGCTTTTCCAGAAAAGTCATGCGATGCGCCCCCCGACGCGCGCCCGAAAAGGTCGGGTCAGTTTGGCCGGCGCGCCCTGGAACGCAAGCTCCAGGTCGGCGCTACCGGTGTTGACGTGTCCTCAGCTTCTAGCGCTTGCGAAAGCGCTTGGCCTCGGCCTCGAGCTTGGACATCCATTCTTCCGGCTCCGTGCTTTCCGGCTGAAAGGGCAGCGTTCCGGCCACGCCGCGCACCGCCAGCCACAGCGGCGCGGAAAAGTGCCCTAACATGCGCAACGGTCGGCGTTTGTCGTCGGTGACGTCCCAGCCCTCCGCCTCGAAAGCCGCGACCTGAGCCGCCGGCGACTGGTTTTCGATATCGTCCCAGCCTGACGGTCGCTCCGTCGCTTCAGCCGCGTCGTTGCTCAACCCAAACAGAGCGACCACGCAGGCGTCGATCTCCGGGAACTCGGCCCGGGCTTCGGGGTCGGCGAAGTCACGCTTAAGCAGGGCCCGGTATTCCAGGTCGTTGACGCCGGGGAGGTCGATCAGGCGCCGCAGCGCTTCGGGCTTGTTCGTCATGCGTCGCTCAGTCCTTGGTCGGATCGGCCGCGTTCGGGTCGCCATAGGTCAGGGCCAGGAAGACGTCCTCCAGATCCGGGTCTTCGGTGGCGATGTCCTTGATGTGGACGCCGCTGGCGCGGACGGCGGCCAGCACCTGTTCGACGCTGGATTGGCCGGTGCGATAGCTGACCTGGAAGGCCCCGCCATTGCGTAGCTTGGTGTCGAAGCCGGCCAGGGCCGGAGCGGTCGTCACCGGCTCCTCCGGCGTGACGACGACATTGCGGCTGTCCATCCGCTTCAGCAGGGTCGCGGTCGGCTCGCAGGCCACCACTTCACCGCGGTTGACGATGGCGATCTGATCGCACAGCTCCTGGGCCTCTTCCAGATAGTGGGTGGTCAGCACGATGGTGACGCCCAGCTCATTGAGGCCCGTGACGTACTGCCAGAGCTGGCGGCGCAGCTCGACGTCGACGCCGGCGGTGGGCTCGTCCAGGATCAGCACCGGCGGCTGATGGACCATGGCTTTCGCGACCATCAGGCGGCGCTTCATGCCCCCCGACAGCTGACGGACATAGGCGTTGGCCTTGTCGCCCAGGCCCAGGGCGTTCAGCAGCTCGTCGGTGCGGCGTTCGTTCTTGGGCACGCCATAGAAGCCGGCCTGGACCTCCAGCGACTCGCGCGGGGTGAAGAAGACGTCGGCGGCCAGTTCCTGCGGCACCACGCCTATGGCGGCGCGGGCGTCGCGCGGTCGCGTGTCGATGTCGCGATCCCAGATCTTCACCGTGCCCGAACTCTTGCGCACCAGCCCGGCCAGGATGTTGATGAAGGTCGACTTGCCCGCGCCGTTGGGACCCAGCAGGCCGAAGATCGAGCCGCGCGGAATCTTCAGGTCGATGCCGTTCAGCGCCCGCTTTTCCGGCGAGGTCTTCGTGCCAGCATAGGTCTTGTACAGCCCCTCGGCTTCGATGGCGTAGGCGGGCAGGTCCATGAACATTCCAAGATGGGCAAACGGCAACAGGACGGCGCGGAAACGCCTTATCGGGCGCCCCTTTGATTGACGGCGCCTTTCGGCGTCGCATAGGTATGCCTCGTTCGCGCCCGCGCCAAGGCCGCGTCCAGAGCCTTTCGTAAGAAAGGCTCCGGTCTCTTGGTTGGAGCGCGACAAGCGCTGAAACCGGCAGCCACTTTCAGCTGTCGCGTTCCGAAATCAAGGACTTCCCAAAGATGGCCAAGACCCCCGCGACCGCTCCGACGGCCATGGATCCCGCCGCGATCGCCGGCCCCGCGCCGGAAACGATCATGGTTCACTCGCACCGCATCGCCTGCGACGGCGTCGGCGGCGCGCTGGGCCATCCGCGCGTGTGGCTGGAGATGGGCGCGGCCGGCTTCGTCGACTGCTCGTACTGCGACCGCCGCTTCGTGGCCGCCACGGGCGAGGGCGACGAGAACGAAATCCTGGCGCCGGGCGTCTACGAAGGCGCTGGCGGCCACTAGGTGACCGCGGACACCTTTCCGGCCGAACAGCGCGCCGAGACTCTCGCCAAGGCCTGGGAAAAGGCCGAGTGGCCGCACGAGGCGCCGGTGCTGCGCGCCATCGCCATGCCGTCCGACACCAACCCCGAAGGCGACATCTTCGGCGGCTGGCTGCTGTCGCAGATGGACTTGGCCGCGGCCTCGATCGCCTTCCACCGCGCCGCCGGCCGCTGCGCCACCATCGCCGTGGACAGCATGACCTTCATCAGCCCGGTGTTCGTCGGCGACGAGGTCAGCCTGTTCGCCCGCGTGGTCCACACCGGCCGCACCTCGCTGAAGGTCCAGGTCGAGGCCTGGCGCCGCCGCCGTGACGCCGAGCAAGCCCACAAGGTGACCGAGGGCGTGTTCACGTTCGTGGCGATCGGCGAGGACCGCAAGCCGCGGCCGCTGCCGGTCTAGGCTGGACGTTCGGCCTTCACGAAATCACGAGCAGCACGCTGCGGCGCGGGCATGCGCTAGGCGCCGCCCAGATGTCCGCGCCAGGCTTCGCGCAGGACCTTCTTGTCGATCTTGCCGGTGGCGGTCAGCGGCACGGTCGCGAAGACCACGTCGTCGGGCGTCCACCATTTGACGATGCGCGGGGCGAGATAGTCGAGCACGGCGGTCTTGCTCAGATCCGCCCCGTCATGGGCCTCGATGACCAGCAGGGGGCGTTCCTCCCACTTGGGATGCGGCACGCCGACCACGGCGGCGACCTTCACGCCGGGGCAGCCGGCGGCGACGTTCTCCAGGTCGATCGAGCTGATCCACTCGCCGCCCGACTTGATGACGTCCTTCTGGCGGTCGGTGATGCGCATGAAGCCGTGGACGTCGAGCGTGGCGATGTCGCCAGTGTCGAACCAGCCGTCGGCGCGGGCGGCGTCCTGATCCTTGCGGAAATAGCGCCGCACCACCCAGGGGCCGCGCACCAAGAGGGCGCCGGAGGTCTCGCCGTCCCAGGGCGCGTCCTGGCCGTCCTCGGTCTCGATGCGCAGTTCGATGCCGAACTGTAGCCGGCCCTGGCGGGTCCAGATGGCCTCGTCCATCGCCTCCTCGCCCAGGGCGGCGAGGGCCGGCGTCGGGGTGGCGACGACGCCGATCGGGCAGGTCTCGGTCATGCCCCAGATCTGCAAGACTTGGACGCCGTGCCGGCGCTTGAACGCCTCGGCCATGGCGCGCGGCACGGCGCTGCCGCCGATCACGACCCGCTTCAGGCTGGCGGGCGTGCGGCCGGTCTTTTCCAGCCAGTCCAGATACATCGTCCAGATGGTCGGCACGCCGCCGGTGAAGGTGACGCCCTCGGTCTCGATCAGGTCGTGCAGGCTGGCGCCGTCCATCTTGTCCGCCGGGAGCACCAGCTTGGCGCCGCACAGCGGAGCGCTGAACGGCACGCCCCAGGCGGTGGCGTGGTAGAGGCTGGAGCAGGGCATGGCGACGTCGAAGGCCGTGAAGCCGAAGGCGCTGTTCAGGCCGCCGGCCATGGCGTGCAGCACCACGGCGCGGTGCGAATACAGCACCCCCTTGGGATCGCCCGTCGTGCCCGAGGTGTAGCAGAGGAAGGCCCCGGCGTTCTCGTCCAAGACCGGCCAGTCGATCGTCTCGGGTTCACCCGCGATCAGGGTCTCGTAGCTGAGGGCGTCGCCTTGTGTGCGCGCGGCGTCCGACAGCATGACGAAGGTCTTCACGGTGGTCAGCTGCGGGGTCAGTCGTTCAACCAGGGCGGCGAAGTTGCGCTCGAAGAACAGGACCGAGCTTTCGGCGTGATTGATCGTGTAGACGATCTGCTCGTCCGACAGACGTGGATTGGCCGTGTGCAGCACCGCGCCGATGCCGGGCGCGGCGTAGAACAGCTCCAGATGCCGGTGGGTGTTCCAGGCCAGGGAGGTGACCCGATCGCCGGGCGCGATCCCCAGGCGGCGCAGGGCGTGGGCGGCCTGGGCGGCGCGGCGGGCCAGGCCCGCATAGTCCGAGCGCCAGATCGGCTCGTCGATCCGCCGCGAGACGACTTCGCGCGAGCCGTGGGCCTGGGCGGCATAGGTCAGGATGCCGCTGATCATCAGCGGCGTGGTCTGCATGAGCCCCGGGATCATCGGCTCCTCCCAACTTTTATCGTTGGGAGGAGCCTAGATCGGGAAGGGTCTTGTGTGGAAGGCGTTACGCCGCGCGGCTGGCGGCGCCGGGACGGCTTTCCTCGGTGCGGAAGCGGCCGACCAGCCCGGCCAGCTCGCCCGCCTCGCCCTTCAGCGAGTGGGTGGCGGCGGTGGCTTCCTCGACCATGGCGGCGTTCTGCTGGACGACCTGGTCCATCTGGTTCACCGCGACATTGACCTGATGCAGGCCGGTCGACTGTTCCTGGGCCGAGGCGGCGATCTCCTTGACCAGGCTGTCGATCGAGGCGACCTGGTCGACGATGGCGCGCAGGGCCTGGCCGGTCTGGGCCACCAGGCTGACGCCGGCCTCGACCTGCTGCGACGAGGTCGAGATCAGGGTCTTGATCTCCTTGGCGGCGTCGGCCGAGCGCTGGGCCAGCGCGCGGACTTCCTGGGCGACGACCGCGAAGCCGCGACCGGCTTCACCGGCGCGAGCGGCCTCGACCCCGGCGTTCAGCGCCAGCAGATTGGTCTGGAAGGCGATCTCGTCGATGACGCCGATGATCTGGTTCACCTGAGCCGACGAGGTCTCGATCTCGTTCATGGCGGTGACCGCCTGCTGCACGATCTGGCCCGAGCGTTCGGCGCCGGCGCGGGCCTGGGCGACGACCTGCGAAGCCTCGATGGCGCCCGAGGCGGTCTTGCGCACCGTGGCGGTGATCTCGTCCAGCGCGGCGGCGGTCTCTTCCAGGCTGGCGGCCTGCTGCTCGGTGCGGCGCGACAGGTCGTCGGAGGCCTGGGCGATCTCTTCCGAGCCGGCATGGATGCCGCCGGTGGCGCCGTTGATGCCGCGCAGCACGTCGCGCAGACGGTCGGCGGCGGCGTTGAAGTCGCGCTTCAGGCGCTCGGTCTTGGGGGCCAGCGGGGCGGTGATGCGGTGGGTCAGGTCGCCCGAGGCCAGGTGGTCCAGGGCCTGGGCCAGGCTGTCCATGGCGAAGGCGTCGGCGGCGGCCTCGGCGGCCTTCTCGCGTTCGTGCTGGTCGCGTTCGGCCTCGGCCCGGGCGCGCTGGGCGGTGGCTTCGGCCTCGACGCGCAGCTTCTCGATGGCGGCGGTCTTGAAGTGGGCGACGGCGTCGGCCATCTCGCCGACCTCGTCCTTGCGGCCCATGGCCGGGACGTCGACGTTATTGTCGCCGGCGGCCAGGCGGCCCATGGCTCGGGTCATGGCCGCGACCGGCGCGCCGATCGTGCGCGACAGCATTCCGCCCATCAGGGCGGCGATCACCAGGGACGCGGCCCCGCCGATCATCAGCGACCAGTTGGCCATGGCCTGGGCGTCTTCACGCTCCTGTTGGCGCTGGGCGACGCGAGCGCGGGCGGCTTCGATCAGGTCCTTCTGGGCGGCGCGGATCTTCGACAGGCTCTTGCGGCCGGTCAGCTCGACGGCCTGGGCGCGACCGGTCTCGGGATTGGCCATCAGGGCCATGACCGGCTCGCCGATCGTCTGGCGCCATTCGCCCATGGCCGCGCGCAGCGTCTGGATGCGCTCACGCTGCTCGGCGAGGATGGTCTTCTTCTCGAAGGCGTCGAGGGCGGTGTCGAAGTCGGCCTTGGACTTCTGATAGGTTTCCGCGAACTCCGGATTGCCCATGGTCACGTAGCCGCGCAGGGCGTTCTGCTGCTCCAGGACCAGGGTCATGATCTGCTCGCCTTGGGCGGACAGGGTCAGGGTGTGCTGGGCGCTGGCCGACGCCTTGTCGATCTTTTGCAGGCTGGTGAACACGATGCCCGACGAGATCGCCGAGGCCAGGATCAACGCGCAGAAGGCGACGCCCAGTTTCACCGGTATTTTGAGGTCTTGAAAACGCATATCCCCGAATCCTGCACAGCCCTGTCAGATGAACTGAGGAATTCGGGGATAACTTTTAAGAACTCATTGTAAAGTTGAGATCGAACAACGTTATGTTAAGTACGATGTACTCGATACGGGTTTAGAGGTTTGAAATAACGGCGTCGCCCATCTGAGCGGTGGTCAGTTCGCCGCCTAGGTCACGGGTGCGGGCGCCGGCGTCCAGGGCCTTCTTGACTGCGGCCAGCAGGGCGTCGGCGGCGTCCGGCTGCTTCAGCGACCAACGCAGGGCCATCTCGAACGACAGGATGGCGGCCAGCGGATTGGCCAGGCCCTTGCCGGCGATGTCGGGGGCCGAGCCGTGGATCGGTTCGTACAGGCCCGGCTTCTCCGGATCGCCGATCGCCGCCGAGGGCAGCATGCCTAGCGAGCCGGTCAGCATGGCCGCGGCGTCCGACAGGATGTCGCCGAACAGGTTGTCGGTGACGATGACGTCGAACTGCTTGGGCGCGCGGACCAGCTGCATGGCGCAGTTGTCGGCCAGGATGTGCTCCAGCTCGACATCCGGATACTCACGGGCGTGCAGGTCGGTGATCACCTGTTTCCACAGAAGACCCGACTCCATCACGTTCGACTTCTCGGCCGAGTGGACCTTGTTCTTGCGGCCGCGGGCCAGCTCGAAGGCCACGCGTCCGGCGCGCTCGATTTCGCTGGTCGTGTAGGTCTGGGTGTCGAAGCCGCGCTTCTGGCCGTCGGCCAGGTCCTCGATGCCGCGCGGCTGGCCGAAATAGACGCCGCCGACCAGTTCGCGCACGAACATGATGTCCAGGCCCGAGACCAGCTCCGGCTTCAGGCTGGAGGCGCCGGCCAGAGCCTCGAAGCAATAGGCCGGACGCAGGTTGGCATAGACGTTCATCGCCTTGCGCAGGTTCAGCAGACCGGCTTCCGGGCGCAGGTGGCGCGGGGCGTTGGCCCATTGCGGACCGCCGACGGCGCCCATCAGCACCGCGTCGCTGGCGATGGCCTGGTCGCGGACCTCGTCCAGCAGCGGCGTACCGTGCGCGTCGTAAGAGGCACCGCCATAGGGAGCTTCTTCGATCGTCAGGTCCGGGGTGAGGGCGGCCGCCACGCGGCGCACCTGGGCGCAGACTTCCGGACCAATGCCGTCGCCGGGGAGGAGGAGAAGCGTAGCCATCTTAGATCTCGCGATAGTCGGAAACGTCGAAGGAGGACATGCGGCGGTCATGCACGCCGTGGTCGGCCAGAGCCATGCGCCAGGCCGCCATGTGCGGGCTGGCCCGGTGGTGCTCCAGCGCCGCCGCGTCGGTGAAGTGTTCGAACACCCGGATCAGACCCGGCTCAAGCGGATCCTCGGAGAGGGCGTAGGCCAGACAACCCGGCTCGGCGAGAGAACCCGCGACCTGGACGGCCAGGTGCGGGCGCAGCTCCGCCAGGCGCTCGGGCGGGATGCGGATCGAGCCGGCGAGGATCAGGGTCATGGGAAGAGGCTTACGCCTCCATCCAGGGCTGGCTGAGGGCGCGCTTGCTCTCGAAGACGTCGATGTCGCCGCCGTGCTGCAGGGTCTCGCCGATGGCGTCCAGGCCCTTGAGCATCTTTTCCTTGCGGACGGGGTCGATCTCGAAGGTGAAGGTCTTGCCCGACGGCGAGACCACGGTCTGGGCCGCAAGATCGACGCTGACCATGTGGTTGCCGCCCTTGGCCTCGTCCATCAGGGCGGCCAGCTCTTCGGGCTTCACGATCACCGGCAGCAGGCCGTTGTTGAAGCAGTTGTTGAAGAAGATGTCGGCGAAGCTGGTGGAGATCACGCACATGATCCCGAAGTCCATCAGCGCCCACGGCGCGTGCTCGCGCGAGGAGCCGCAGCCGAAATTGTCGCCGGCGATCAGCACGCTGGCGTTCTTGTACTCCGGCCGGTTCAGCACGAAGTCGGC
The DNA here is from genome assembly GCA_964601775.1 of uncultured Caulobacter sp. Lineage (GTDB taxonomy): Bacteria > Pseudomonadota > Alphaproteobacteria > Caulobacterales > Caulobacteraceae > Caulobacter. Next base: position 13,551 of record CAZRPD010000135.1, read on the forward strand.
GTTCTCGACGCCATCGGGGTCGAAACGGAAATCGTAGAACAGGCCCTTGGCCAGCCCCTCGCGCTCCACGGTCTTGAGGAACTGCTTGGGAATGATCTGGTCGGTGTCGATATTGGCCAGCTCCAGCGGAGCGGCGCGGCCGTCGAGGCGGGTGAAGGCTTTCATGGCGCCCTCCTTCAGTTCTTCAGGGTCTGGGTGATGACCCAGCGTTCGGTGCGGGTGGCGGTCTGGCCCGAGGTCGGGTCTGAGCCGGCGATCAGCGAGGTGCAGTCTGCCTTGGTCGGCAGGCCCGTCTTCAGCGTGATCTCGTAGAGGCAGCTGCTGGTGCGTTCCAGCTTCAGCTTTTCGATCGTCGGGGCCGCGTCGGTCTTGCCCAGCTGGGCGGCCATGGCCTTGAGCGCGACGGTCATGCTGGCGCGGGCCGACGCCGGGTCCAGGGCCTGGGTCCAGCGCAGCGCGGCGACGCCGCGCGCCGCATCGATCGTCTCGACGACGATCTTGCCGTCGGCGATGATCGGCGGACCGCCCATCGGATTGGGCAGGCCCTCCTGCCAGGTCTTGGACTGGCCGGCGGCCAGTTCCAGATTGACCGGCAGGGACAGGAAGCCGTCTTCTCGCAGGATGACGCCGGCGGCCTGTTCGGGCGTCATGCGCGAGAACATGGTCGTGACCATCTCGATGGCTTGGGCGCCTTCGGGCTTGTCGCCAACGATCTTGGTGAGGGCGGCGCGGATCGTGCCCACCACCTGGGGCCAGTCCTGCATCGCCTCGGGGCGCAGGTTCGCGTCGGCCGTGTAGACGAAGGTCTGCTGGCTGACCTGCTCGATCGCCGCCGCCAGCTTGGCCTGGTCGGTCGCCGAGCCCATTGCCGGCTGGGTGACCGAGGTCGGCTTGAGGGTGACGCGATAGCCGTCGGCGGTGGTTTCGATGGTCTTGTCGTAGACGGCCGTCGATTGGCCCTTGGTGGTCTTTCCGGCCCGGACGTCCTCGCGCGACCGCTCGACCCGCATCTCGACCTTGGCCGCCTTGGGCAGGGTCAGCGGGGCGGCGTAGGCCTCCGCCGCGAGAGCGAGAACGAGCAGCAGGGTCACGACAGCAGCGTCCGCACGTCCACCAGGTGGCCAGCGATCGCCGCTGCGGCGGCCATGGCCGGCGAGACCAGATGCGTGCGGCCGGCGCGGCCCTGGCGGCCTTCGAAGTTGCGGTTGCTGGTCGAGGCGCAGCGCTCCTGCGGGGCCAGCTTGTCGGGGTTCATGGCCAGGCACATCGAGCAGCCCGGCTCGCGCCAGTCGAAACCCGAGGCCTTGAAGATGGCGTCCAGGCCCTCGGCCTCGGCCTGTTCCTTCACCAGGCCCGAGCCGGGCACCACCATCGCCTTGACGTGCGGCGCGACGAGGCGGCCGTGCAGGAAGGCTTCCTGCACCACGGCGGCGGCGGCGCGCATGGCGTCGATGCGGCTGTTGGTGCACGACCCGATGAACACGGGGTCGATGCGGGCTTCCGAGATCGGCTGGCCGGCGGTCAGGCCCA
>CAZRPD010000136.1:0-14769 GCA_964601775.1 uncultured Caulobacter sp.
CGGTGTTCCCGTCTTCCCTCACCCGCTATCGCAAGGGGGGCCAGTACGCCGAGACCCGGGCGGGGGCGTCAAAAGCAGACCCGTTCCCGGGGGGAAAGCCGGGGCCCAGATGCAAGAGCGCCCGCGGTCCGGAATGGATCGCGGGCGTTTTTGCGTTCAACTCTGAGCTCTAGGATCTGGGTCCCGGCTTTCGCCGGGAAGATCGGATTTCGCTAGCGCGGGATGTACAGCGCCGCGAGCCCCACCACGCCCACCGCGATCCGCCAGTAGGCGAATGGCGCGAAGCCGTGGCGGGTGATGAAGTTCAGCACCGTCTTGACCACGAACACGCCCGAGATCAGCGCCGCGACGAAGCCTAGGGCGATCAGGTTCAGATCCTTGGCGCTGAGCTGGTCGATGTTCTTGTAGAGGTCGTAGGCGAAGGCGCCGGCCATGGTCGGCATGGCCAGGAAGAAGCTGAACTCGGCGGCCGAGCCCTTGTCGCACTTGAGCAGCGGCGCCCGGGCGACCGCCGCGCCGGAGCGCGAGACGCCCGGCACCAGGGCCAAGCACTGGAACACGCCGATGATGAAGGCGGTCTTCAGCGGATATTGCGACACGTCGGTATAGCGCGGCTCGAACTTCATGCGGTCCAGGCCCAGCAGGATGAAGCCGCCGACGATCAGGGTGGCGCAGACCAGAGTCGGGCTCTCGTAGAGCACCGTCTTGATGAAGTCGTGGGCCAGAACCCCGACGAACACCGCCGGCAGGAAGGCCAGCAGGATGCCAGCGACGAACCGGCGCGTGCCCGGATCGGTGTGGAGCGTGGTCAGCAGACCCCACAGGCGTCCGAAATAGACGCTGATGATCGCCAGGATCGCCCCCAGCTGGATCAGCACCTGGAAGGTGTTGCCCGGGCTGTGGAAACCCATGAAGTGACCCGCCAGCAGCAGGTGACCGGTCGAGGAGACCGGGATGAATTCGGTCAGGCCCTCGATCAGGCCCAGTACGATCGCGATCAGCCAATCTGGCATGGAGGTCCCCACCTGCGCTTGAGACGCTTGTCCCTTGGACGTTGACTTCGGCGTGCGCCTTCTACGGTAAATACGTCGTTAATCCACAAAGTGGACCAATTTCAGTCTTAGCTGCGAGTCGATCTCAAAGACCCCACCCAAGACGCGGATATATAGGTCTACATATTTGACCAACACATTTTTCTTGCCTCCAAGAGTCCGTAAGAGGCCGGTCAGAGCAATTTTTCTCCCAATGGAAACCGTTGGGCGGAGACGAGGAAAGTCGCATGGCCGAGCGCATGCTGAAATTCACCACGGTGGCCCGCACGACGCCTGAAAAGCGCGCGGCCGCCGAGCGTTCGGGCGACTTCCACGAGATCTACGCCGACTTCATCGACGCCAAAGCCACCGAGCAGGCCTCGCGCTGCTCGCAATGCGGCGTGCCGTTCTGTCAGACCCACTGCCCGCTGCACAACAACATCCCCGACTGGCTGCGGATGACGGCCGAGGGCCGCCTGGAAGAAGCCTACGCCCTGTCGCAGGCGACCAATTCGATGCCGGAAGTCTGCGGCAGAATCTGCCCCCAGGACCGCCTGTGCGAAGGCAACTGCGTCATAGAGCAGTCGGGTCACGGCACCGTGACGATCGGCTCGGTCGAGCGCTACCTGTCGGACAAGGCCTGGGAGCTGGGCTGGGTGAAGCCGCTCGTCGCCGGTCCGGCTCGTGGCCAGTCGGTCGGCGTCGTCGGCGCGGGCCCCGCGGGCCTGGCCGCCGCCGAGAAGCTGCGCGAAGCCGGCTATGACGTCACCGTCTATGACCGCCACGACCGCGCCGGCGGCCTGCTGATCTACGGCATCCCCGGCTTCAAGCTGGAAAAGGACGTCGTCGAACGCCGCACCCAGCGCCTGGCCGACGGCGGCGTCGTCTTCAAGCTGGGCTTCGAGGTCGGCAAGGACGCGACGCTGGAAGACCTGCGTGAAAAGCACGACGCCGTGCTGATCGCCGTCGGCGTCTATGCCGCCCGCGACCTGACCGTCCCCGGCGGCGGCAGCAAGGGCGTCTCGCCCGCGCTGGACTATCTGATCGCCTCCAACCGCCTGAACCTGGGCGACACCGTGCCGGCCTTCGAGTCGGGCGAGCTGAACGCCGAAGGCAAGGACGTCGTGGTGATCGGCGGGGGCGACACCGCCATGGACTGCGCCCGCACCGCCCTGCGCCAGGGCCCGGCCTCGGTCACCTGTCTCTATCGCCGCGACAAGGCCAACATGCCCGGCTCGATGCGCGAAGTCGCCAACGCCGAGGAGGAAGGCGCGGCCTTCGAATGGCTGGCCGCCCCGCGCGCCCTGTCGGGCGAGGCCGAGGCCGTCACCGGCGTGCGCGCCATCCGCATGCGCCTGGGCGCCCCGGACGCCTCGGGCCGCCAGAGCCCCGAGGAAATTCCCGGCGGCGACTTCGACCGTCCGGCCCAACTGGTGCTGAAGGCCCTGGGCTTCGAGCCCGAGAACCTTCCCGAGCAATGGTCGGCCCCCGACCTGAAGGTCACCCGCTGGGGCACGGTCAAGGCCGACGTCCGCAACCAGATGACCAATCTGGACGGCGTGTTCGCCGCCGGCGACATCGTGCGCGGCGCCTCGCTCGTCGTCTGGGCGATCAAGGACGGCCGCGACGCCGCCGACGCCATCCACCGCTACCTGCAGGCCAAGGTCGGCGCGCCCGCGCTGATCGCGGCGGAATAAGAAGAGGACCCGACACATGAGCGAGATGGACCTCTATCTGAAGAACCGCCAGGCGCTGATCGACGGTCACGCCTATGACCCGACCACCGAGCGCGACGCCTGCGGCGTCGGCCTGGTCTGCGCCATCGACGGCCAGCCGCGCCGCGAGGTCGTCGAGCTGGCGATCAAGGCCCTGAAGGCCCTGTGGCACCGCGGCGCCGTGGACGCCGACGGCAAGACCGGCGACGGCGCCGGCGTGCTGGTCAGCGTTCCGCAGGACTTCTTCATCGACCAGGTGCGCCGCACCGGCCACGCCCTGCGCCAGGGCCCGATCGCCGTCGGCCAGATCTTCCTGCCGCGCACCGACCTGGGCGCCCAGGAGACCTGCCGCACGATCGTCGAGGCCGAGGCCCTGCGCTTTGGCTTCTACATCTATGGCTGGCGCCAGGTGCCGGTCGACACCTCGGTGATCGGCGAGAAGGCCAACGCCACCCGTCCGGAAATCGAGCAGATCATGCTGGCCGGTCCGGCCGGCCTGGAAGGCGAGGCGCTGGAGCGCGCCCTGTTCCTGTGCCGCAAGCGCATCGAAAAGCGCGTCCACGCCCAGAACATCACCGACTTCTACATCTGCTCGCTGTCGGCCAAGTCGCTGATCTACAAGGGCATGTTCCTGGCCGAGGCGATCGACGAGTTCTATCCCGATCTGAAGGACGAGCGCTTCACGGCCGCCGTGGCGATCTTCCACCAGCGCTATTCGACCAACACCTTCCCGCAGTGGCGTCTGGCCCAGCCCTTCCGGATGCTCGCCCATAACGGCGAGATCAACACCATCAAGGGCAACATCAACTGGATGAAGTCCCACGAGATCAAGATGGCCGCCCAGGCCTTCGGTGAGTTCGGGGATGACGTCAAACCGGTGATCCAGCCGGGCGCTTCGGACAGCGCCAACCTCGACAACACCTTCGAGGTGCTGGTCCGCGCCGGCCGCGACGCGCCGATGGCCAAGGCCCTGCTGGTGCCCGAGGCGTCCAACCCGAAGATGAAGGACGCCCACAAGGCGCTCTATTCGTATTGCAACGCCGTGATGGAGCCGTGGGACGGTCCGGCCGCCCTGTGCGCCACCGACGGCCGCTGGGTCGTGGCCGGCAAGGACCGCTCGGGCCTGCGTCCGCTGCGCGTGGCCTATACCGACGACGGCCTGGTGATCATGGGCTCGGAAGCGGGCATGTGCGGCGTCGAGGAAAGCCGCATCACCCGCAAGCTGGCCATCGCGCCCGGCCGTATGCTGGCCATCGACCTGGCCGAGGGCCGCCTGTACGGCGAAGACGAGATCATCGACGAACTGGCCGGCCGCCACCCCTACACCGAGTGGCTGGGCAACATGGTCGATCTCGAAAAGGAGATCGCGCCCGGTCCCGAGCCGCGCAAGTACGGCCGCGAGGAACTGACCCGTCGCCAGGCCGCCGCCGGCTACAGCCTGGAAGACCTGGAAATGGTCCTGGCCCCCATGGTCGAGGAGGGCAAGGAAGCCATCGGCTCGATGGGCGACGACACCCCGCTGGCGGTGCTGTCGGAAAAGTACCGTCCGCTCAGCCACTTCTTCCGCCAGAACTTCAGCCAGGTGACCAACCCGCCGATCGACCCCCTGCGGGAAGCCGGCGTCATGAGCCTGAAGACCCGGTTCAAGAACCTGGGCAACATTCTCGCTCAAGACGCGGCCCAGGCCGACGTCTACGTGCTGGAAAGCCCGGTGCTGACCACCGGCATGTACATCCGCATCCACGAGCTGCTGGGTGAGAAGAACGTCGCGGTCATCGACTGCACCATGCCGCTGCCGGCCGCCGAGGCCCGGGCTGGCGACGCCCTGCGCGCCAACCTGGACCGCATCCGTGCGGAAGCCGAGGACGCCGTCCTGCGCGGCTGCGGCGCCATCGTCCTGACCGACGAGGCCAGCGACGAGGGCCGCGTGGCCCTGCCGATGATCCTGGCCACCGGCGGCGTCCACGCCCACCTGGTCGCCAAGGGCCTGCGCTCGTACGTGTCGATCGTGGTCCGTTCGGCCGAGTGCCTGGACACCCACTACTTCGCGGTGCTGGTCGGCGTCGGGGCCACGGCGGTCAACGCCTATCTGGCCCAGGAAAGCTTCCAGGATCGCCTGGAGCGCGGCCTGATCGGCGACAAGACCCTCAAGGACGTCTGCCTGAACTTCAAGGGCGCCATCGAGGGCGGGCTGCTGAAGATCATCTCGAAGATGGGCATCAGCGTCATCTCCTCGTACCGCGGCGGCTACAACTTCGAAGCCGTCGGCCTGTCGCGCGCCATGGCCGCCGAGTTCTTCCCCGGCATGCCGTCGCGCATCTCGGGCATCGGCCTGGCCGGCATCGAGAGCAAGACGGTCGAGCTGCATCGCAAGGCCTGGAACACGGCCGCCGTCACCCTGCCGGTCGGCGGTCTCTACAAGCTGCGCCGTTCGGGCGAGGCCCACGCCTTCGAAGCCCGCCTGATGCACACCCTGCAGACGGCCTGCGACACCGGCGATTTCGAGCTGTATCGCCGCTGGTCCAACGGCCTGCGCACGCAAAAGCCGATCCAGCTGCGCGACCTGCTGGACTGGCGCTCGGACCGCAACCCGATCTCGACCGACGACGTCGAGAGCGTCAACGAGATCCGCAAGCGCTTCGTCACGCCGGGTATGAGCCTGGGCGCGCTGAGCCCCGAGGCTCACGGCGCCCTGAACATCGCCATGAACCGCATCGGCGCCCGCTCGGTCTCGGGCGAGGGCGGCGAGGACAGCGCGCGCTACAAGCCGCTGCCCAACGGCGATAACCCCAACAGCGCTATCAAGCAGGTCGCCTCGGGCCGCTTCGGCGTCACCGCCGAATATCTGAACCAATGCGTCGAGCTGGAGATCAAGGTCGCCCAGGGCGCCAAGCCCGGCGAGGGCGGCCAGCTGCCCGGCTTCAAGGTCACGGAAATGATCGCCCGCCTGCGTCACTCGACGCCCGGCGTGATGCTGATCAGCCCGCCGCCGCACCACGACATCTATTCGATCGAGGACCTGGCCCAGCTCATCTATGACCTGAAGCAGATCAACCCGGTCGCGCGCGTCACGGTGAAGCTGGTCGCGGCCACCGGCATCGGCGCCATCGCCGCCGGCGTTGCGAAGGCGAAGGCGGACGTGATCCTGGTCGCCGGCGGCGTCGGCGGCACGGGCGCCTCGCCCCAGACCTCGGTCAAGTACGCCGGCGGTCCGTGGGAGATGGGCCTGTCGGAAGCCAACCAGGTGCTGACCCTGAACAACCTGCGCCACTCCGTGGTCCTGCGGGCCGACGGCGGCATGCGCACGGGCCGCGACGTGGTCATCGCCGCGATGATGGGCGCCGAGGAGTTCGGCATCGGCACCGCCTCGCTGGTGGCCATGGGCTGCATCATGGTGCGCCAGTGCCACTCCAACACCTGCCCGGTCGGCGTCTGCACCCAGGACGAGGCCCTGCGCGCCAAGTTCACCGGCACGCCGGACAAGGTCATCAACCTCTTCACCTTCGTGGCCGAAGAAGTGCGCGAGATCCTGGCGGGCCTGGGCTTCAAGTCCTTGCAGGAAATCGTCGGCCGCACCGACCTGCTGGCCCAGGTCAGCCGCGGCGGCGAACACCTCGACGACCTCGACCTGAACCCGCTGTTGGTCCGCGCCGATCCGGGCGCGAACAAGCCGTACAACACGGTCGTCGGCCGCAACGCGGTGCCGGACACGCTGGACGCCCAGATCGTCCGCGACGCCGCCCCGCTGCTGGAGCGCGGCGAGAAGATGCAGCTGACCTACACGGTCCGCAGCACCGCCCGCACCATCGGCACGCGCACGTCCAGCCACATCGTCCGCAAGTTCGGCATGAAGGGCCTGCCTTCCGGCCACCTGACCGTCCAGCTCAAGGGCTCGGCTGGCCAGAGCCTGGGCGCCTTCGCGGTCCAGGGCCTGCGTATCGAGCTGACCGGCGAGGCCAACGACTATGTCGGCAAGGGCCTGTCGGGCGCGACGATCGTCATCAAGCCGGCCCGCGGTCTCGCGGCCCCGGAAACCAACGCTCTGCTGGGCAACACCGTGCTGTTCGGCGCCACCTCGGGCCGGCTGTTCGCGGCGGGCCAGGCCGGCGAACGCTTCGCCGTCCGCAACTCGGGCGCGGTGACGGTGGTCGAGGGCTGCGGCGCCAACGGCTGCGAGTACATGACCGGCGGCCAGGTGGTGATCTTGGGCCCGACGGGCAGCAACTTCGGGGCCGGCATGACCGGCGGCATGGCCTTCGTGCTCGATCAGCACGACCGCTTCCAGGACAACACCAACCCGGAAAGCATCGTCGTGCAGCGCCTGGCCTCGCCGTATTGGGAAGGCGTCCTGCGCTCGCTGATCGCCGAGCACGCCCGCGAAACGGATTCGGCTTTTGCGGCGTCGCTGCTGCGGGATTGGGACCGCGTGCGGGATCAGTTCTGGCAGGTCTGCCCGAAGGAAATGATCAGCCGCCTGCCTCAGCCGCTGGCGGCCGAGGAAGCGGTGCACGAGCGGGCATAAGCGCATTGGGCGAAAGTGTGGGCGGTTTCGCCCGCCAAATGCGCGCCAGAATCAAGCCGCTGCCTTCGCTTCGAGCACCTTGAAGGTTGCACGGGCGCGCGCGACGGGGACCCCGTCCGCGCGCACCGTCGCCTCGGCGAAGCAGATCGACCGACCCAGCTTGATGAAGTCGGTGTCGAATTCGAGCCATTGGCCCAGCTTCGCCGAGCCGAGATAGTCCAAGGTCAGCGACACCGTGACCAGGCCGGCGGCGGGGAAGCCTGCAGTCGCCAAGTTCGCGCCCAGCGACAGCCCCATGGCGTTGTCAGCCAGCGCCGCCAGGAAGCCGCCGTGCGGCATGCTGCGGGAATTGCAGTGCGCCTCGCGGATCCGGGTCGCCAGCACCAGCCGGTCCAGCTCGGCCCTGGCGTAGAGCGGCTCCCATGGCGTGGTGATCGGGCTCTTGCGGGTGTGGAGCGCAAAGCCTTCAGGGATCGCGTCGTCGGTCATCGTCGCCTCGACTTCAGATTCAAACATTTGTTTTAATCTAGCATCGCAGGGCGGGTTGCGCGAGTCTGAGCTGAACGAACCGGGGCTGTCCGACATTCCATGTCCATGCGCGCCTTCGCCCACCTGCTCGACCGGCTGTCTCTGACGGCCTCGCGCAACGCCAAGCTGACCCTGATCCAGGACCATCTGCGCCAGACGCCGGATCCGGATCGCGGCTACGCCCTGGCGGCCCTGACCGGGGCGCTGTCGTTCAATGCCGCCAAGCCGGCCTTCATCCGCAAGGCGGTCGAGGCGCGGATGGACGCCCAGCTGTTCGCCTGGTCCTACGACTATGTCGGTGACCTGGCCGAGACCGTCGCCCTGGTCTGGCCCGAGCGTCCTGGCGCCAACCGGCCGCCCGAACTGTCCGAAGTGATCGAGGCCCTGCGCTCGGCCTCGCGGCCCGAGGTTCAGCGGCTGATCGAGGGGTGGCTGGACGCTTTGGACCCCGACGGCCGCTGGGCGCTGCTGAAACTGATGACCGGGGGTTTGAGAGTTGGCGTGTCCTCGCGCCTGGCCAAGCAGGCCTGCGCCCATTTCGGCCAGGTCGAGATCGGCGAGATCGAGGAGATCTGGCATGCGCTGGAGCCGCCTTACGGCGATCTGTTCGCCTGGCTGGAAGGCCGCTCCGAACGCCCCTCGCCCGACGCGCCCGGACGCTTCCGGCCCGTCATGTTGGCCCAGCCGATCGACGAGGACGTCGACTTCCCCAAGCTGGATCCGGCGGCCTACATCGCCGAATGGAAGTGGGACGGCATCCGCGTGCAGGCGGTGTCCGAGCGCGGCGAACGCAGGCTCTACACCCGCACCGGCGACGACATCTCGGCGGCCTTCCCCGACGTGGTCGAGGCCATGGACTTCGAAGGCGCGATCGACGGCGAGCTCCTCGTCCTGCGCGACGGCGCCTTGGCCTCGTTCGGCGATCTGCAGCAGCGGCTGAACCGCAAGACCGTCGACGGCAAGCAGCTGGCCAGCTTCCCGGCCGGTATCCGCGCCTACGACCTGATGCTGGACGGCGAAGAGGACCTGCGCGCCCTGCCCTTCGTCGCGCGCCGGGCGCGGCTAGAGGCCTTCGTCGCCCGGCTGACGACACCGCGTATCGATCTGTCGCCCCTGCAGCCATTCGCGACCTGGGAAGAGCTGGCCGCTCTCCGCCTGGACCCGCCGGAGGGCGACGCCCGGCTGTCGGAAGGCCTGATGCTCAAGCGCCGCGACAGCGTCTACGAGCCGGGCCGGCCCAAGGGCCCGTGGTTCAAGTGGAAGCGCGACCCGCACCTGATCGACGCGGTGCTGATGTACGCCCAGCGCGGCCACGGCAAGCGCTCCAGCTTCTATTCCGACTACACCTTCGGCGTCTGGCGCGAGGACGAGGAGGGCCGCCGCGCCCTGACCCCGGTCGGCAAGGCCTATTTCGGCTTCACCGACGAGGAGCTGAAGCTGATCGACAAGTTCGTCCGCGACAACACCCTCGAGCGCTTCGGCCCGGTGCGCTCGGTGCGCGCCGACCTGGAGTTCGGCCTGGTGTTCGAGGTCGCCTTCGAGGGCCTGCAACGCTCGACCCGCCACAAGTCGGGCGTGGCCATGCGCTTTCCCCGCATCAACCGCATCCGCTGGGACAAGCCCGCGCGCGAGGCCGACGAACTCAAAACGCTAGAAGCCATGCTGGACTGAGACGGTAGCGTTCACAACTCGTTTGCCTTGTGCTCCTACGCAAGGTTGCGAGGGAGTTTACGCCCATGTCTTCGTTTCTAGCGTCCCTGACGCCGCATCTGGCCGTCAACGCCAACGAACGCTATCGGCAGGTCTATTCCCGCGTCGGCCTCACCGTGCTGCTCTCCTGGGCGTTCAGCCTGATCGGCCGCCCCGACCTGATCGCCCCGTGGGTGGCCGTCAGCCTGTCGGTGCAGCTGCTGGAGTTCGTCGCCGTGCGGCCGTTCGCCAAGGGCCGTTTCCCGACCCGCCATCTGGAGGCGCGCGTCGTCTTCATGCTGTTCGCGATGATCGCCATGGCCGCTGTCCATGCCGGGGTGGTGCTGATCTTCTGGCGCAGCGGCCAGCCGGCGCTGATGGCCCTGGCGCTGATGGTCGTGGTCGGCGGGGCCTTGAACAATGTCGGCTCGGGCGTCGACAGCCGGCCGCTGTTCTATCTGGGCGCCGCGCCCTATGCGGTCGCCCTGACCAGCATGCCGGTCATGGCCTGGCGCTCGGCCCAGGAGCAGGTCGCGGTGCTGTCGGTCTGCGTCGCCTTCTTCCTGCTGGCCCTGCACACGATCTGGGGCCGGATGCATAACGACCGTCGCGCCGTAGTCGCCGCCCGCGAGGAGGCCGACCGCCGCCGCATCCAGACCGAAGAAGCCCTGTCGGACCGCACCGCCATGGCCGCCATCGTCTCCCACGAGCTGCGCACGCCGCTGTCGGCGATCCAGGCCGGGGCTCACCTGATCCGCGCCGGGACCAGCCCGACCCAGACCCACGCCACCGCCGACCTGATCATCGACGCCGGCCACCTGATGACCGGCCTGCTGACCGACATGCTGGACCAGGCCAAGATCGAGGCCCGCGCCATGAGCCTGGAAGACCGCGACTTCGACGTGCTAGGCGCGATCCGCGACGCCACCCGCTTCTGGGGCGCCAACGCCAAGGCCCGGGGCCTGACCCTGCGCGAACCGCCCGGCGAGCAGCCCTGCGCCTGGGTTCGCGGCGACCCCTTCCGCCTGCGCCAGATCCTCAACAACCTGTTGTCCAACGCGGTGAAGTTTACCGAGGAGGGCGTCATCGCGCTTTCCCTGACCACGACGCCGCTCGACGGCGACCAGGTGCGGGTCGAGATCGAGGTGCAGGACAACGGCCCCGGCATCGCCGCCGACGTCATGAACCGGCTCTTCACCCCCTACACCCAGGCCTCGCAGGAGACGGCGCGGACCTATGGCGGCACGGGCCTCGGCCTGGCCGTCAGCCGCCAGCTGGCGCGGCTGATGGGCGGCGAGCTGGACGCCCGCCCTGGCGCGGAACGCGGCGCGATCTTCCGTCTGACCCTGACCTTGCCTGTCGGTCGCGAAGAGGAGACGCCGCGCCGGACCCTGGCCATCGAGACCTCCACGCCCGACATCGGCGCGATGCGGGTCCTGGCCGCCGACGACCACGAAGTGAACCGCCGGACCCTGGCCTTGGTGCTGGAGCCGCTGGGCGTGCGCCTGACCACCGCCACCGACGGCATCGAAGCGCTGAAGCGCCTGGAGGCCGAGGCCTTCGATGTGGTGCTGATGGACGTCAACATGCCGGGCATGGACGGCCGCGAGGCTACCCGCCGCCTGCGGGCGGGCGGCGGCCCCAACCGCGACATTCCCGTCATCGGCTTCAGCGCCGGCGTCGCCGACGACGAGGTGCGCGCCTGTCGCGAGGCGGGCATGACCGACTGGCTGGCCAAGCCGCTGGACATCCGCGCCCTCTACGCGGCCCTGGACCGCGCGGCCGCGACCAAGGTCGACGCCTAGGAGGCAGCCGACCCGGCCGAGGCGATCTTGCCGCTCTGGAACAGGCGGCCCTTCTCGGTGACCAGCACCATCAGCAGGCCCGCCAGGCCGAAACCGGCGAAACCCAAGGTCAGCGGCACGACCGTGCCGTTGAACATCTGACCGATGAAGAAGCCGGCCATCGCCCCGCCGATCGTGGTGATGAAGCCCTGCACCGAGGCGGCGGCGCCCGCAATGTGGCCCAGCGGCTCCATGGCGATGGCCCCGAAGTTCGACATCACCAGGCCGAAGCAGAACATCATCCCGGCCTGCATGATGGCGAAGGTCCACAGCGTCTCGTGGCCGCTGATGGCGATGACCGCGTGCACGGCGGCGAAGCCGATGAAGCCGATCAGCGCCCAGTGCGAGACCTTGCGCATGCCCAGCTTCTCGACGATCCGGGCGTTCAGCAGCGACGAGACCGCCATGGTCCCGGCGATGCCGGCAAAGACCAGCGGGAAGATGTCGGCGGCGTGCAGCACCTGGTCGAACACCTGCTGGGCCGAATTGAGGAAGCCGAACAGCCCCGACAGCACCAGGGCCGCGGCGATGGTGTAGCCCATGGCCACGCGATCCGTCAGGGCGACCTTGAAGGCCGAGGTCACGCCCTTCACCGAGATCGGGATGCGGTCTTCGGCATGCTGGGTCTCGGGCAGCTTCAGGAACGTCCAGATCATGACCGCCACGCCCGAAAGCGCCAGCACGCCGAAGATCCAGCGCCACGAAGCGAACAGCATCACCGCCTGGCCCAGGGCCGGGGCGATGATCGGGACGGCCAGGAAGACGATGAACACCAGCGACATCACCTGCGCCATACGGCGGCCGGCATAGCAGTCGCGGACGATCGACACCGTCAGCACCCGCGTCGCCGCCGCGCCCAGGCCGCACAGGAAGCGGGCCAGCAGCAGCATGTCGAAGGTGGTGGCGAAGGCGCACAGGGCCGCGAACACCGTGTACAGCGCCAGGCCGACCAGGATCACAGGCTTGCGGCCATAGCGATCGGCCAGCGAGCCATAGACCAGCTGGGCGACGCCGAAACCCAGCAGATAGGCGGTGATCACCCACTGGCGTGCGTTCGGATCGGTCACGCCCAGAGCGTCGCCGATATTGGGCAGGGCCGGCAGCATGGAGTCGATGGCCAGGGCGTTGGTGGCCATCATCGCCGCGATCAAGGCGACGAACTGCTTGAAGCCCATGCCGGGATGCGGCGAAGGCGCGGTGTCTGACATGGGCGTTTCTCGCGGTGCGACACCCGCGGCACAGCGAGACGCAATGAGGGCGATATAGAGCTTGTCGAGGATCAAGCCAACGCCGGGCCATCGCATAAAGCCCGGAACGGCCTATATAGGCGCCGAATGACCACGCCTTCCGAACCTGTCGTGCTGAGCCGCGGCCTGACCCTGGCCATGGCCGCCGCCACCGGGATCGCCGTCGCCAACATCTATTACAGCCAGCCGATGCTGGGCCTGATGCTGCGCGACCTGCCCGGCAGCGCCACGACCCTGATCCCGACCGCCACCCAGGCCGGCTATGCGGCGGGCCTGTTCCTGCTGGTGCCGCTGGGCGATTTGATCGAGCGGCGCAAGCTGATCGTCGTGCAGTTCCTGGCCCTGGCCATCGCGCTGGTCGCCACGGCCCTGGCCCCGACCGCCGGGCTGATGATCGTCACCTCGCTGCTGCTGGGCGCGGCCGCGACCGTGGCCCAGCAGATCGTGCCGTTCGCCGCCCACCTGGCCACGCCGGAAAAGCGCGGCGCCACCGTCGGCACGGTGATGGCGGGCCTGCTGTGCGGCATCCTGCTGAGCCGGACCCTGGCCGGCTTCGTCTCGACCCATGCCGGCTGGCGGGCGATGTTCTGGCTGGGCGCGCCGGTGGTGCTGGCCGCCGGTGGCTGGATGGCCCTGAAGCTGCCGCGCAGCCGTCCTCAGAGCGGCCTTTCCTATGTCAGCCTGCTGGTCTCGCTGGGCCAGCTGTGGCGTGAGTTCGGCTCGCTACGCCTGGCCGTGATCACCCAGGCCCTGCTGTTCGCCACCTTCACCGCCTTCTGGACCGTGCTGGCCCTGCATCTGCAGAGCTACCAGCTGGGCGCCGACATCGCCGGCCTGTTCGGGGTGATCGGCGCGGTCGGCATCCTGGCGGCGCCCCTGGCCGGCCGCGTGGCCGATAAGCGCGGGCCGCGGCCGACCATCCTCTTGGGCGCCATCCTGGCCCTGGTCTCGTGGCTGATCTTCGGCGTCTGGGCGGCGATCCCGGGGCTGGTCGTCGGGGTGATCCTGCTGGATTTCGCCGTCCAGATCGTCCTCGTCTCCAACCAGCACATCGTCTACGCGCTGCGGCCCGAGGCCAGGGCGCGGATCAACACCGTCTTCATGGGCGGCATGTTCATCGGCGGCACGGCCGGTTCGGCCATCGCGGTGATGTTGTGGAAGTCGGCCGGCTGGACCGGCGTCTGCGCCCTGGGCATCAGCCTGACCGCCGCGGCGACGGCGCGGCAGGCGGTGAACCTGCTCCACCGCCGCGCGCGGGGCGCGGCCTAGCCGGTGAAGGCGGGAATGGCGTCGATGATCGTCTGCTGGTCGGCCTCGCCCAGATAGGGGTGCATCGGCAGGGCCAGCACGGTCTGCGCCTTGGCTTCGGTGACGGGCAGGCCGCCGGCGCCGCGCGGGAAGGCCGCATAGGGCGCCTGCGCGTGCATCGGGACGGGGTAGTAGACCGCCGTCGGAATTCCCTGCGCCTTCAGGTGCGCGGCCAGGCCGTCGCGGTTTTCGTGCTCGATCACGTACTGCGCCCAGACCGAGACACCGCCGTCGATGACGCCGGGCGTCGCCAGCACCGCGCCCTTCAGGCCCTCGGCATAGCGGTCGGCCACGGCCTGGCGCAGCGTGATTTCCTCGGTGAAGATCGCCAGCTTCTCGATCAGGATCGCCGCCTGGATCGTGTCCAGCCGCGAGTTCATGCCGATGCGGGTGTTCAGATATTTCGGGTCGTGGTCGAAGGTCTTGCCCTCAAGGTCGGGACCGACCGCCTTGCCGTGGACGCGGTAGCTGTCCATCAGGTCCCACAGACGGGCGTCATTGGTCAGCACCGCGCCGCCGTCGCCGTAGCAGCCCAGCGGCTTGGCCGGGAAGAAGCTGGTGGTGGCCACGTCGGCCCAGTGCAGCGGATGCTTGCCGTCCAGCGTGCAGCCAAAGCCCTGGGCGCTGTCGGCGATCAGCTTGAGACCTTCGCGGTCGCAGATCGCCTTGATGGCCGGATAGTCGGCCGGCTGGCCGAACAGGTCGACGGCGATCACCACCTTCGGGGTCAGATTGCCCTGCGCCTTCACCCCGGCGATGGCGGCCTCCAGCTTGGCCGGATCGATATTGAAGGTGTCCGGCAGAATGTCGACGAACACCGGCGTCGCCTCGACCCACCGCACGACTTCCGGGGGCGCGGGGAAGATGAAGGAGAGGCAAAAGACC
>CAZRPD010000137.1:0-14729 GCA_964601775.1 uncultured Caulobacter sp.
GCGCGCCGCCGCCGATGGACGTCAAGCCTGAAGGCGCGCTCGGCTCGGCCGGCTATGTGGCGGGCGTGCCGCGTCTGGGCCTGCCCGCCTTGCAGGAAAGCGACGCGGGCCTTGGCGTCGCCAATGGCGGTCATATGCGTCCCGGCGACGAGGCCACGGGGCTGCCGTCAGGCCTGGCCACGGCGGCGAGTTGGAACCAGGCCCTTGCCCGTGAGGCCGGCGTGATGATCGGGACCGAGGCCCACGCCAAGGGCTTCAACGTCTTGCTTGCGGGCGCGGTCAACCTGACCCGCGACCCGCGCAATGGCCGCAACTTCGAATACGCCGGCGAGGATCCCCTGCTGTCGGGCGTCATGGTCGGCGAGGCCATCGCCGGGGTGCAGAGCGCCCACGTCATCTCGACCACCAAGCATTTCGCGATCAACGCCCAGGAGACGGGCCGCAACGTCGTCTCCTCCGACATCGACGAGAAGGCGCTACGCGAGTCCGACCTTCTGGCTTTCGAGATCGCCATCGAGCGCGGCCAGCCAGGGTCCGTGATGACCGGCTACAACCGCGTCAACGGCCTCTACGCGTCCGAAAGCCCCTACCTGCTGAACAAGGTGCTTAAGGGCGACTGGCGTTTCCCAGGCTGGGTCATGTCCGACTGGGGCGGATTGCACAGCACGGTCGCGGCGGCCAATGCCGGCCTGGACCAGCAGTCGGGCCAGGCTTTCGACCAACTGCGCGCCGGCATCTGGCAAAAGGTCGGCGGCGCGACCACGCCGGCCCAAGCAGACTTCTTCGGCGCGCCCCTGCGCGAGGCGCTGGCCAGCGGCGCGGTGCCTCAAGCGCGGCTCGACGACATGGTTCACCGCATCCTGCGCACCATGTTCGACAAGGGCGTCATCGATCATCCGGCCACGCCACGCGCGATCGACCGCGCCGCCCACGCCGACATCGCTCGGCGCGCCGCCGAGCAGGGCATCGTGCTGTTGAAGAACGACGGCGGCCTGCTGCCCCTGACGGCCTCGGCCAAGCGCATCGCCGTGATCGGCGGTCATGCCGACATTGGCGTCCTGTCCGGCGGCGGCTCGTCCCAGGTCATCCCCTATGGCGGCGCCACGCTGGAGCAACCGGTGACAAAGGGCGTCGCGGCGGCTTTCGCCAAGGTCACCTATGGCGGCGTCGCGCCACTGAAGGCCTTGAGCGAGGCCGCGCCCACCGCCCAAGTCGCGTTCGCCAGCGGCCAGGATCTGGCCGAAGCGACCGCCCTGGCCGCCCGCTCGGATCTCGTGATCGTGTTCGCAGGCCGCTGGCAGAGCGAAGGGGACGACTCTGCCGACCTGTCGCTGGGCGACGGCCAGGACGCCCTCATCTCGGCCATGGCCCAGGCCAACCCCAAGGTCGTGGTCGTGCTGCAGACGGGCAATCCGGTAGCCATGCCCTGGCTAGCCGAGGTCGGGGCCGTGGTCGAAGCCTGGTTCCCGGGCTCGCAAGGCGGCGCGGCCATCGCCAATGTCCTGACCGGCAAGGTCAATCCTTCGGGCAAGCTGCCGATGACGTTCCCGGCCAGCGAGGCGCAGTTGCCGCGTCCCACGATCGACGGCTCGGCCATGCCGACCGTACCGTTCTTTGGCGTCTTCCAGCCGTTCTCGGCGCGCTATGAGGAAGGCGCGGACGTCGGCTATCGCTGGTTCGCCCGCACCAAGGCTGAGCCCCTCTTCCCGTTCGGCCATGGGCTGTCCTACACGCGCTTCGCCTATGACAAGCCGACCGTGGTTCCTGGCTCCCCGCTCACCGTCTCCGTCGAGGTCGCCAACACCGGCTCCCGCGATGGGGTGGAGATCGCTCAGCTCTATGTCACCCCGCCCGGTGCGACTGCGCGCCTTGCGGGTTGGGCCCGCGTTCCGCTCAAGGCGGGCGAGCGCAAGACCGTTCGTATCGTCGCCGAGCCGCGCGCCTACTCGGAATACACCGACAAAGGCTGGACCTTGACGCCAGGCGAGTATGCGATCGCGGTTGGCGGCTCGTCAGCGGACACCGCGCTGGCGATCAAAGCCAGGCTGGGGGCTCGATGAGACCGCCGACCAACCGGGGGATTCGTGGGCGCAGGGCGCGGGCTATGCTTTGTTGTGACAGTCTACTGAGCGTCTACCAGCGTGAGGTGAAGACGCCCTCTGCCCCAACGCGCCGACGCTAAGGGATGGGCTTTGGAGGGAACGCCGCACGCTGTCCCCCCTGGCGGACAATGGCTCCACGGTGCATGACGAAATCGACCCGCTCCAGGCGCGTGACGTCCTTCAGCGGATCGCCCTCGACGGCGATCAGGTCGGCGTCCATGCCGGGCTTCAGCGCGCCGATGCTGTCCTGGCGGTCCAGCAGGGTCGCCGCATTGACCGTCGCCGCCGCGATGGCCTGGGTCGGCGTCAGACCGCGCTCGACCAGCAGGGCGAACTCGCGGGCATTCTCGCCGTGGACCGAGACGCCGCTGTCGGTGCCGAAAGCGATCTTCACGCCCGCCTTGATGGCGCGCTCGTGATTGGGAACAGCCGAACGCCCCTGCCCCACCTTGGCGGCCGCCGCCGCGCCCAGCTGGCCGGCGCGAGCCTGGGCCAGGGTGGCGACCGGGGCCAGCATGGTCGGGACCAGATAGGCGTTCTTTTCCTTGAACAGACGGATGGTCTCATCGTCCAGGAAGGTGCCGTGCTCGACGGAGTCGACCCCGGCCTGCAGCGCCGCCTTGGTTCCTTCCATGGCGTGGCTGTGGGCCGTGACCTTGCGGCCGAAGGCGTGGGCGGTGTCGACGATCGCGGCCATCTCCTCCGGAGTCATCTGCCGGCCAAGGCCGCCAGCGACGTTGGAGGTCACCCCGCCCGTGGCCGCGAACTTGATGGCCAGGGCGCCCAGGGCGATCTGTCGGCGCACCGCGCGGCGGCAGTCGTCGGGACCGTCGCAGACATTGATCTGGTGCAGCTCGACGGTCTCGGCGATCTCCTCGCGCAGGCCGTTGCGGCCGTCGCCGTGACCGCCGGTGACCGAGATCATCTGGCCGGCGTTGACGATCCCCGGGCCGGAGACGTCGCCCCGGTCGATGGCGTCACGCAGCGCGCGGATGCTGCGCGGGTCCGAGCCCAGGTCGCGCACCGTGGTGAAGCCCGCCTCGACCGTGGCCCGCGCATGGACTTCCATGGTCACAAACACGTCCTGTACGTCGCGGCTGGAGGAATCCATCCGCGCCAACAGGGGGTTGCCCCGGCCGTTCAGGTGGACGTGGGCGTCGATCAGGCCTGGCAGCACGAACCGGTCGCGCAGGTCGACGACCCGGACACCCTCGGGCGGCGTGGCGAAGCCGTCGCGAACCTCAGCCACCTTGCCGTCCTTGATGACCAGGGTGGAGGCCCCGCGCGGCGCCTGCCCCGGACGGTCCAGCAGCGCCCCGGCCAGCACATAGGTCACGGCCGGGTCCAACGCTTCAGCCGCCTGAGCGGCGCCAACGGCGAGCGTGAGGGCGGCCGCACAGACCGCTGACAGTTTGGTGATCATCCACGCCATCCTAGAACTTCACGCTGGCGGTCATGGCAAAACGCCGGCCCAGGACGTCGTAGGTCGAGGGATAGGTGTTGCCGGCGTTGAACGAGGCCGGACCAGCGTTGGCGCCAACGATCGGCGGCTGGCGGTCGAACAGGTTCTGGATCCCCAGGGTCAGCACCAGGTTCTCCCGCACCGTGGCCCGTCCGGTCAGGTCGAAATAGTTCGCCGCCTTGATGCGGGCGAACTGCGGCAGCACCGCCGTCGACCCCAGCGGCTCGTACTTGACCGCGTCGATGTAGCGCCACAGCAGCGAGGCGTCGAAGCGTCCGACGGTCAGGGTCGTGCGCTGGTTCCAGCTGATCTTGGGCTGGATGGAGCCGTTGGTCGTGGCGTTGAAGCCGAAGGCGTTGCAGTTGGTGCTGTAGTAGCCGACGCACTCGCGCTCGGCCGAGGTCGGGGTGGCCTGGAACTTCGACGAGTTGGTCCAGTTGCCGTTGAACGCCAGGTCCAGGCGGCCGAAGCCCAGGTCGTGGCGGTAGTTGACGCTGAGGTCGACGCCGTCGGTCTCGATCACCCCCAGGTTCGACAGCTGCAGCGGCAGGCCGGCGGTGTTGCTGACCGGGCCGGACAGTTGGCCCGTCAGCGGGTTGCGGCGGATGGCGGCGCAGGCGGCGGTCAAGGACAGGCTGGGATTGATCGACCCGAAGCAGGCGTCGACGGCGTCGCCGATGGTCGGGGCCGTGATCGCGTCCGTGATCCTGATGCTGTAATAGTCGAGCGTCAGCGTCAGGTTCGGCACGATGCGCGGTTGCAGCACCACGCCCAGGGTCCAGGTCTTGGCGTGCTCGACGCCCAGGTTCGGATTGCCGCCACTGGTGACGTTGACCGAGCCGGCGGCCGGCGGGTTGATCGAGCCGATCTGGCTGGTCGGCGCGCCTTGCGCCAGGCAGATGGCCCGCAGCGCGGCGTTGCTGACCGGCAGGGCTAGCTGGCAGGGATCGACGACCAGTTGCCCTGTCGTCGTGGTGGTGGCTGCGAACAGTTCCGAGATGCTGGGGGCGCGCGAGGCGCTCTGGTAGTTGCCGCGCAGCTTGACGCCCGACACCGGCGACCAGCTGCCGCCGGCCTTCCACGTCCAGTTCTTGCCCGAGGTCGAATAGTCGGAATAGCGCACACCCGTCTCGAGGGTCAGGCTCTCGATATATTGGCGGCCCTCGACCAGCGGGGCGATCAGCTCGCCGAAGACGTCGGTAACGCTGTACTGGCCATGCACCGGGATGGTGACGTTCTGGCCCAGGATCTCGCCCGAGACCTTGCTAAGCGAGTCGGCGTCGGTCGAGGCGGTGTACTTGCGGTACTCGCCGCCCAGCGCGACGGCGACAGGATTGTCGGCCCAGGGGCTGGTCACGCCCAGGTCACCGCTGACCAGGCCGTGCACCGTGGCCAGCGAGGTCTTGGTGCGCTGCTCGGTCGTGGTGTTGAGGAAGCTCAGCATGGCCGGGGTGATCGAGCCCTCGGCCCCGAACACGTTCAGCGGCACGCAGCCATTGGTGTTGGTCAGGCAGGTCGTGGTGTTGGTGGCCAGCAGCGCCTGCTGGACCAGCGAAAAGCGCGGCAGGCCTTCGTTGCGGCTGATGACCTCGCTCTCGCCGTAGGTGGCGTAGACGTCGTAGTCGAGGCTGCTGGTGATCGCGCCGCGCAGGCCGCCCTTATACTGGAAGTAGTTGGTGGTGACCTCGGTGCCGCGCGGACCGCCTTCCGAGAACCGGCGCACGCCCGTGGTATTGAAGGTGCGGTAGTTCGGATCGCTGGCGCTGGTCGCCGCGGCGGCGGCCGAACACTGGGCCACGCTCAGGCCGTTGGCGGCGCAGAACTGGCTCCGCGCGGTCGCCGGCAGGTAGGGGTTGCTGTACGGGATCGTATAGGTCTCGCCCTGCAGGCCCGACGGGGCCAGCTGCAGGGTGACGATGTTGCGCGACATCAGCGCCTGACCATAGGCCTCGACGTGGTCGTTGATCTTGTAGCGGGCCGAGCCGAAGGCGTTGAAGCGCTCCAGCGGCGTCTGGAAGAGCTGGTACGGATTGACGTTGAACAGTGTGCGCGCCAGGCCCTCCGGCGCGGGGGCGGTCGAGAAGGCGCCGGTGGTCGGATTGATCTGGCGGGTGCCTAGGCCCGGCATCGAGAAGGCGCCGGGCGTCGTGAAGGTCGAGCCCGAGGTCGCGCCGGTCACCGAGTTGATGTTGATCCTGGCGAAGTCGCGGGCGTCCTGGAACAGGGCGTCGGACTTCTGGTAGCCCAGGCCCAGCACGGCGTTGCCGCGGCCATCGTCGAAGTTGCCGCCGATCGCGCCGTCAATGCGATAGACCTTGGCGTCGCCCTGCTCGGTGACTTGGTGGCTGGCGGTCAGCTGCGCGCCGTGGAAGTCCTTCTTGGTGATGAAATTGACCACGCCCGAGACGGCGTCGGCGCCGTAGGTGGTCGAGGCGCCGCCGGTCAGCACGTCGACCCGGTCGACCAGGGCCAGCGGGATGTTGTTGAGATCGGCGAAGCCGCCCAGGTCGGTCGGCACGATGCGCGAACCGTCCAGCATGACCACGTTGCGGTTAGCGCCCAGACCCCGCAGGTTGACGGTGGCCGCGCCGCGGCTGCCGAAGCTGACGGCCGAGCCGACGCCGGGGGCCGTGCCCGGCAGGGTGCGCAGCACCTCCTCGGCGGCGTTGACCTGGCGCATGGCGATCTCGGCCCCGCCGATCACCGCCACGGGCGTGGACTTTTGAAGGTTAGGATTACGGATCAGGCTGCCGGTGACGATGACCTCTTCGATCTGGATGTCATCGGACGCGGCTGGAGCCGCTTTCAGGTCCTGAGCAAAGGCCATCGACGAGCAACCCGTCGAGATCGCCGCGATCGAGATCGTGGCCGTCAGAATTCCGCGCATGCTAGACATAAGAAATCCCCGTTTTTATCTTTGAGAGCAGTCCCGCTGCTCTTCCCCTCTGCATTCACGATTGGGGCGACCCGATCGGCGGGCAATGACAATTGGCTGATCAATTGATAGCCGCCGGGTCATCACCCCGATGCGCCAAGGCCGACGGGGCCTTCGCGCTCCGACGCCGTCTCGGCTGCTACAGCCGCACGCTCAAGCAAGCGGCGCGCCTGCTCAAAATGCGGGCGGTCCAGCATCCGGCCGTCCAGGCTCAAGGCCCCTGCCCCCGGACTGTTTTCGAACAGCGACACCACCGACCGCGCCCAGTCGAGCTCGACCTGCGAGGGCGTGAAGGCGCGATTGATCACCGCCACCTGGTCGGGATGGATCGCCATCATGCCGACAAAGCCCTCGGCCCGGCCGCGCTGGGCATAGGCATCCAGCCCCTCCAGGTCGCGGAAGGCCGGGAACACCGTCTCGATCGCCCCCACGCCGGCCGCCGCCGCCCCGGCCAGGCACAGCGACCGCGCCAGCCGGCAGATGTCGCTGTAGCCGCCGCCCTCGCCCCGGTTGGTGCTGGCCCCCAGCGCCGCCGGCAGGTCCTCCGCGCCCCAGGTCAGGCCCAGGAGGCGACTTCGGTGGGCGGCGTAGGTCCCCAGGCCGAACAGAGCGGCGGGCGTCTCGGTGGCGATCGGCAGCACGCGGATCGCGCCGGGGTGTAAGCCCGCCTGGGCCTCCAGCGCGTCGAGATAGAAGCTTAAGCGCGCGACGTCCTCGCCGCTGTCGGCCTTGGGCAATACGATCCCGTCGGGCGCCCAGCGCACAACCGCCGCCAGGTCCTTCAGCGCCCAGGCCGTGGACAGCGGATTGATCCGCACCAGCACCTTGCAGGCCGGCGATCGCGCCAGGGCCTCGGCGGCGAGATCACGCGCCTGTTCCTTCTCGCCATCAGGGACGGAGTCCTCCAGGTCCAGGATCACGGCATCGGCGCCGCTCTCCAGCGCCTTGGCGATCTTGCGCGACGCGTTGGCGGGCGCGAACAGCAGGCTGCGCATCAGGCGGCCTTCCGCATCAAGGCCGTGCGCCGGCAGCGGCAGACCAGCTCGTCCCGCTGGTTGAAGGCCTTGTGCTCGAAGACGACGACGCCGGCTTGGGGGCGGGACTTGCTCTCGCGGCGCTCGACCACCGTGGTCTCGAACCGCAGGGTGTCGCCTAGGAATACCGGCGCGGGCATGACGACGGCGTCGTAGCCCAGATTGGCCACCAGCGTGCCCAGGGTCGTGTCGCCCACCGACGCCCCCACCATCAGCGAGAAGGTGTAGAGGCCGTTGACGACGATCCGGCCGAACTCGGTGCTGGCCGCATATTCGGCGTCCAGGTGCAGCGGCTGCGGGTTATGGGTGAACACGCAGAAGGTCAGGTTGTCAGTCTCGGTCACCGTCCGGCGCAAGGCATGGGTGATCGTCTCGCCCTCGACGAGGGCGTCATAGGTCTTGCCGGTCATGGAGCTTTCCCGTGAAGGCGCGTCAGGTCGTCATGTCGGTGCGGCGCGGCATATTGGTCGTCAGCGCCACCAGGAAGGACAGCAGGCACAGGCCCGCCACGTAGACGAAGAACCAGCCCTCGTGCCCGACCTGCTTGAACCACAGGGCCAGGTACTCGGCCGAGCCGCCGAACACGGCCGCCGAGACACTGTGGGCCAGGCCCACGCCCAGGGCCCGCACGTGCGGCGGGAACAGCTCGGCTTTGAACAGGCCGCTGATCGCCGTGTAGAAGCTGAGGATCACCAGCCCCGTCAGCACCAGGCCGAAGGCGACAACGGGTTGCTCGACGCGACCGAGCGCGGTCATCAGCGGCACGGCGGCCAGGGTCATCACGCCGGTGAAGATCAGCAGGCAGGTGCGCCGGCCGATGCGGTCCGACAGCGCGCCGATGAACGGCTGCAGGATCATGAACACGACCATGGCCCCGGTCATCACGCCGCTGACGGTCTTGACGTCCATGCCGGCCGAATTGACCAGGAACTTCTGCATGTAGGTGGTGAAGGTATAGAGGGTCACCGCGCCGCCGGCCGTCAGGGCGCCGACCACAAACAGGGCGCGCGGGTGGCGGGCCAGGGCCTTCAGGCTGCCGGCGTCGTTGTCGGGCGCCACCTTGTCGCTCCTTTGGCCGGCCGGGGTGACGGTCTCGTGCATATGGCCGCGCAGCAGCAGGACGGCCGTGGCGATCACCGCCCCCAGCGCGAACGGCACGCGCCAGACCCAGTCGCGGATGACCTCTTCGGCGAACAGGGTCTGGATCAGCATCAGCACCAGCAAGGCGCTGAGCTGACCGCCCATCAGGGTCACGTGCTGGAAGGCGGCGTAGAAGCCCCGGCGCTCGGGCGCGGCGACTTCGCTGAGATAGGTGGCGGCCGCGCCATACTGGCCGCCGGTCGAGAAGCCCTGGGCCAGGCGCGCGACCAGCAGCAGAAGCGGGGCCGCGGCGCCGATCTGGGCATAGGTCGGCAGCACGGCGATCAGCAGCGAGCCGGCGCCCATCAGCAGCACCGACACGACCATCGCCGCACGGCGTCCGCGACGGTCGGCGTAGCGTCCGAAGAACCAGCCGCCCAACGGCCGGATCAGGAAGCCGACGGCATAGATGCCCGCGACGTTCAGCAGCTGCGCCGTGCGGTCGCCCTGCGGGAAGAACAGCGGCGCGAAGTACAGCGCCATGAAGGCGTAGACGTAGAAGTCGTACCACTCGATCAAATTGCCGGCCGAACCGGCCATGATCGCGCGAATGCGCTGCCCACGCGTCAGGGCGCCGGCGCTATCGGCCTGTTGCACGGTCATGCGTCGCTCTTGGCGCTGACAACGCCGGTCTTGGAACGTGACACTACGCCCTCCCCTATTCTTGTTGATGCCGGCCCCGTCCGCCCCCACGGCGAACCGGCGATTTTTCAGCTACGCTAGCCACCGCCTCGCCGGCGACCAATGACTGGATGGTCATGGATTGATGCGCTGGCCGGAACCGCGCCCGAACCCCGACTGATAATCCAGGCGCATCGACAGATACCGCCTTTCGCATGGACGCGCGCCGCGAACAGCCCGCAGGCTCGCTAAACCGCGCTAAGGGGGACGAGATGAGCTTCTATGATCGACGACAGCTGCTGGCCGGGATGGCTGGCGGCCTGATGCTTCCGAGCGTGGCCCTGGCGGCCGGGCGGGCGCTGGACACCGCCTATGTCAACGCGGTCGTCTGGACCGGCGCCCCGGACGCGGCGCGGGCCACGGCCCTGGGCGTGATCGGCGACCGCATCGCCGCCGTCGGCGCGGGTCCGGTGCGCGCCCTGACCGGCAAGCGCACGCGGGTCGTAGACCTGAAGGGCGCGTTCGTCCTGCCGGGCTTCACGGACAACCACACCCATTTCCTGCGCGCCTCCCAGGCGCTGTCGGCCGCCGACCTGCGCAACGCCGCAAGCCGCGCCGAGCTGGCCCACCAGATCGGCGCCTCGGCCGCCAAGCTGAAGCCCGGCGCCTGGCTGCTGGGCGGCAATTGGGACCACGAACGCTGGGGCGGCGAGCTGCCGACCCACGCCTGGATCGACGCGGTCACCCCCAACACGCCCGTCGCCGTGACCCGCTCGGACCAGCATATGCTGCTGCTGAACCGCCTGGCCCTGGACCTGGCCGGCATCACCCGCGACACGCCCGATCCCGAGGGCGGGGTCATCGTGCGCGACGCTCAAGGCGAGCCGAATGGCATCCTGAAGGACAAGGCTCGCCGCCTGGTGCAGCGGATCATCCCGCCGCCCACGGACCTGGAGGTCGAGCAGGCCCTGGCGCGCGGCGTCCAGTACGGCCTGAGCCTGGGCGTCACCCAGGCCCATGTCACCGAGATCGACTGGGTCACCCATCACGGCCTGCGCCGCCTGCGCAGCCATGGCGAGACCGGCATGCGCTTCTACTCGTTCGTGCCGCTGGTCGACTGGGAGAAGATGGCCGAGATCGTGCGGACCGACGGGCGCGGCGACGACTGGGTGCGCTGGGGCGCGATGAAGGGGCTGGTCGACGGCTCGCTGGGCTCGCGCACCGCCCTCTTCCACGACCACTATGACGACGCGCCCGACACCAAGGGCATCGTCGTCACCCGCCCGGCCGACCTCAAGGACTGGGTCACCGGCGCCGACAAGGCCGGGCTGCAGATCACGGTGCACGCCATCGGCGACGCGGCCAATGACGAGATCCTCGACATCTACGAGGACGTCGAGCGCCTGAACGGCAAGCGCGACCGTCGCTTCCGCATCGAGCATGCCCAGCATCTGGTTCCCAGCGCGGTCGCTCGCTTCAAGGCCTTGGACGTCATCGCCTCGGTCCAGCCCTATCACGCCATCGACGACGGCCGCTGGGCGATCAACCGCATCGGCGCCGAGCGGCTAAAGGGCACCTACGCCTTCCGCTCGCTACTGGACGCCGGGGCGCGGGTGACCTTCGGCTCGGACTGGCCGGTAGCCCCGCTTGACCCGCGCCTGGGCCTGGTCGCGGCCGTGCTGCGCCAGACGATCGACGGGGCCAATCCTGGCGGCTGGCAGCCGCAGGAGAAGATCTCGATCGAGGAGGCCCTGACCGCCTACACCCGGGCCAACGCCTATGCCGGCTTCCAGGACGATCGCCTGGGTGTGCTCGCGCCCGGCTTCCTGGCCGACTTCGTGGTCATGGACACCGACCTGCTGACCGTTGACCCGGCGCGGATCGCCACAGCCCAGGTGCTGCGCACCATCGTCGGCGGCCAGCAGCGCTTCGGCGAATAGACGTGAGTGAAAAGCCCGCCCGCGGATCAGCGGGCGGGATTGAAGCGGCGCATCCAGTCGGTGAGGTCGCCCTGGCCCGGTTCAGCTTGGCCCAGCCCGGCCATGATGTCGGGATAGACGTCCTCGCGTTCGTCCTGACCCAGCTTGAAGCGGCCATCCAGCTTGAGGATCTCGGCGCGGAAGGCCACGACGCCCCGGCTGAGCCGGCCATAGCGCTCGCCCATCTCGGCCGGCGCCCAGGCGTTGGGCCGGCCGGCTTCCATGACGTCAGACAGCCGTTCCAGCGCCTCCTCCACCGAGACGATGCCGAACCGGATGTGCGCCTCGATGCGCAGCACCGCGTAGTTCCAGGTCGGCGCCTGGGTGCGATCGGCCATCCACGACGGCGAGACATAGCCGTGAGGCCCGGTGAACAGCACCAGCGCTCGCCCGTCCTGCCCAAGGGCTTCGACGTGGGGATTGGACCGCGCCAGATGTCCCGTCAGCGAGACCAGTCGTCCCTCTTCATCGAGATCGGCCAGCAGCGGCGCGGGCGTCGCATGAAAGCCCGCTGGCCCGCCGCTGACGATCCAGGCCAGCGGATAGGCGGCGATCAGGTCGGCGACGTCGGCGTCGGTCCAGGTCGAGAACGGATGGGTCACGATCAGGCGCTCCGGCCGCCGGCGTCGAGGATGACGCCGCTGCGCAGCATCTGCTCGATCTCGGCGGGTTCGAAACCACAGTCGGTCAGCACCTCGCGCGTATCGGCGCCCAGCGACGGCGCCGCGCGATCAGGGCGGCGCTCGACGCCCTCGAAGATCACCGGCTGCGGCAGCGCGCGCGTGACGCCCTCGGGATAGTCGCCATTCGGCGCGAAGAAGCCGACGTCGGCCAGGTGGGGATCGTCGATCAGGTCGTCGATCTCGCGCACCGGCGAGCAGGGAATATCCAGGCCGGTCAGAACCTGGATCCAGTCCGCCGTGGTGCGCTCGACCAGGGCCGAAGCCAGGTGGGCGTAGAGGTGCTCGATCCGGCGATTGCGCTCGATGTCGTCGGCGAACCAGGACGCCTCCAAGATATCCGTCCGCTCGGTCTCCAGGAAGAACCGGGTCCACTGCTTGTGGGTGTAGGGCAGCACCGCGATCCAGCCGTCCAGCGTGCGGTACGGCCGACGGTCGCGGGCGAACAGGCGCTTGTAGCCCATGCCGTCGCCATCCTCGCCGAACGTCGCGCCGGCCAGATGCTCGTTGAGCAGGAATGATGTCACGGCCTCGAACATCGGGGCCTCGATGCGGATGGCGTCGGCCTGGCCGCTGGACCGGGCGATCAGCGCCGCCAGCACGCCATAGACCGTGTAGAGCGCCCCCACCTTGTCGGCCAGGTTGGTCGGAATGAACGACGGATCCTGGCCAAAGCGGGTCGACAGGCCCGCCAAGCCGCTGGCCGCCTGGATGATGTCGTCGAAGGCCGGGCGATCGCGATAGCGTCCGCCCTGCCCGAAGCCGATGGCCGAGCAATGGACGATGCGCGGGTTCAAGGCCCGCGTGGCCTCGAAACCCAGCCCCAGACGATCCAGCGCCTCGACCCGCATGTTATGCAGCAGCACGTCCGAGCGTCGGACCAGACGCTCGACGATGGCCCGCCCTTCGGGGCTTTTCAGGTCGAGAGCGATGACCTTCTTGTTACGATTGTTGTTGAGAAACATCGCGCCGCGACCGCCGCTGACCGGCGCCGCCGCGCGGGCGATGTCGCCGCTCAGCGGCTCGATCTTGATCACCTCGGCGCCCAGGTCCGCGAGGATCTGCCCCGCGAAAGGCCCCATCACCACGGCGCTGAGCTCCAGGACGTGGATGCCGCTCAAGAGAGGTGTCATTTAGCGTCCCGCTGGCCCGAAAGGCGCCGCCGGACCAAGGCCCGAAAGCGGCGCTCATCCTCTATGCCGCCCGCCTCCTGGCCCCTTCAATGTACGGCTGATTATGGATTGATGCGCCGGGCGCAAGGCCGGGCCGTCCGCGGCCGGATCAATGCGCCTCAAGACCGCTCAAGTTCTGGACACACGGGTTTTCGCGCCGATAGGCTGGCCGCGAACACGCCCTTCCGGGCTCATCGTAAGGGCCTGCATGCGTATCCGTCTGACCCTTCCCCAACTCGACGCCTTTCTGAAGCTGACCGAGCTGGGCAGCTTCCGCGACGCCGCCGCGGCGCTGGGCGTCTCGCAGCCGGCCTTCAGCCGCACGATCCAGCTGATCGAAGGACGGGTGGGTGCGCGCCTCTTCGACCGCGACACCCGCAACGTCACCCTGACGGCCGCCGGCGCGCGGCTGCGGCCGCTGGCCCAGCGTCTGTTGCAGTCCTACGACGAGGCCTTCGACGAGCTGGACCAGTTCATCGGCGGCCGACAGGGGCGCGTGCGCATCGCCGCCCTGCCCTCGGTCGCCGCCGCCCTGCTGCCGGCCACGATCAAGGCGTTCAAGGCCAAGCAACCCGAGGTCCGGATCGACATCTGGGAGGACGTCTCCGGCCCCGTCCACCGCGCCGTGGCCGCCGGCGAGGCCGATATCGGCCTGGCGACGCCGCCACCGCCGTCTGAGAACTTGCGTTACAAGGCATTGATGCCCGATGAGCTGGTGCTGGTCTGTCGCTCTGACGACCCGCTGACCGAGCGCGAAGCTTACGACTGGTCGGTTCTGTCCGATCGCCGGTTCATCGGCATGAGCCCAGACAGCAGCTTGCACGGCCTGATTCAGGCGGCGTTCCAGGACGCCGGCCTCGACATCCAGCCGCTGTTCAACTGCAAGCAACCCACCACAATCGGCAGCTTGGTGGCCGAGGGCCTGGGCGTGTCCGTGCTGCCGCGCCTAACCCTGGCCCAGCTGGATTCGCCGGCCCTGACCTGGCGCAGACTGGAGGGCCCCACCGTCTCGCGCTCGATCGGCCTGATCACGCATGCCGCCAGCTCCCTGTCGCCAGCCAGCCTGCTGTTCAGCAAGGAGCTGGAGCGGCAGGCGCGCGCGCGGTCAGCATAAGTCGCATTACCCAGCACCTCGCCGGTGCGCGCGGCCGTCAGGTTTGTTGGTCGCGATGTAGCTGTCTACGGCGTCGCTGAAACTGATGTGGCGCGCCTTGGCTGAGCTCACCGAATGCAGAGGGCCCGGCCCATCTGCTTTTCTGGTCCCAAGACCCAGTATCGATAAATCCAAGAGCGCCCGGCCTCGCCGGTGATCTGGAGGTAGAGGCCGCCGCCGTCCGGGTGAAGGCCGGGCGAGTCGAATCTGCGCACTTGCCGGACGGTCAAACGTTCATGAAGCCGGGGCATCTCCACCCCAGTTCCTACCCACGGCCTGAGCGTCGATACCGCCGGATCCGGCTAGACGCACCCAAACACATAATCGCGATTTTTCCTTATGACATAAGGAGTTGGTGACAATGCCTGGACGGCGGTGGATGGAGATGAAAGGGGGTTGGCGGAGACGGAGGGATTCGAACCCTCGATACCCTTTTGAGGTATGCCGCTTT
>CAZRPD010000138.1:0-14607 GCA_964601775.1 uncultured Caulobacter sp.
ACGTCCCGCTCGCCGGGGACCTCGGGGGGGCTGCCGGCCGAGCCCAAACTGGCCGCCGCCGTTGGCCGGCAGGTGGCCTCCATCGCCTGGTCGAAGTCCACCCAGGGCATCAGCACCATGGACCCGTCGCTGACGCCGGTCGGCGACGCCCTGCAACTGGCCGGGCCGTTCGCCGACGCCGTGGGTCAGGCCTTCGCCACCAAGGCGCGCAAGAAGCGTCCCGTCGCCAAGCCCGACCCCTGAGCGCCCCATGGCCCCCGGCGTAACGCCGGGGGGACGGTCGGCGGCGCGATCTTGGGGTTCGGGGCGGGGCTTTACGCCCCCTCGGTGTCCGGCGCCGGGCGACCGGCCGAGCCGGAGACCCAAGGCGACAAGCCGACGCCCTGACCATGCGACGATTGATTTTCGGCGCCGCCCTGGCGCCGCTCCTCCTGCTGGGCGCCTGCGCCTCGCAGCCCGCCGATCAGCCCCCCCCGTTCGGCGTCGCCTCGGCCGCATCCCCGTGGGCCGATCGCGAAGGCTGGCAGACCCAGTTGGGCGACCCCGCGGTCGACCGGCTGGCGTCTGCCGGTCTGGCGGACAATCCGACCCTGGCCGAGGCCGCCGCCCGCGTCGATCAGGCCCGTGCGGTCCTGGACGTCCAGGCCGCCGCGCGCCTGCCCGGCGTCTCGCTCGAGGCCGGGCTGCAAGGCGCGCGTGACCGCCCTGCACCAGGCCAGGCGGCCCTCGTCCAGACCAAGGGCTCCCTGGGCCTGGGCCTGTCGTGGGAGCTCGACCTCTGGGGACGGGTCCGCGAAGGCGTGGCCGCCGCCGATCGTCGCCTGGCGAGCGCAGCCGCCGAGGCCGATGCGGCGCGGCTGTCGCTGACGGCTCAGATCGCCGACACGACCCTGGCGCTGCGGGCCTGTGAGGCGGTGCTGGCGACCCGCGACGCCGACATCGCCTCGCGTGAGGTCGAGATGGCCGTGGCGCAGGCGCGTCTGGCTTCGGGCGGCCTCGCGCCGGTCGCCGTGGCGACGGCGGCCAGCAACCTCGCCGCCGCCCGCACCGAGCGGATCGCCCAGGACGAGGCTTGCCGCCGGCTTGTCCATGCGCTGGCGGCCCTGAGCGGCGTCGACAACGCGACTATCGGACGGTTGATCGCGCAGCCCGCGACGACACGGCCGCCGCCATTCTCGCCGACGCTGCCGGCCGCCGTTCTGCTGGCCCATCCAGTCGTCGTCGCCGCCGAGCGCGAGGCCGCTGCCCGCTGGTCCGAGATCGCCGTGGCTCGCGCCGAACGGCTGCCGCGCATCGACCTGGCCGCGGCGCTGAGTGGGCAATGGATCCGGGCGCTGGGGGCGACGACCTCGACCCTGGCCCGCTCGGGTGGGCTGAGCCTCGCCGGTCCTGTGTTCGATGGCGGGGCCGGGGTGGGGCGGGTGAAAGGCGCGCAGGCTCGCTACGACGAGGCGTCGGCGCGACTGGAGGGCGTGGTCCGCACCGCCGTGCGCGATGTCGAGGACGCCCTGGCGGCCCAACAGTCGGCCTTGGCCCGCCAGGAGACCTCTCGCCAGGCGGCCGAGGCCGCGCGCCTGACCTTCGACGCCAACACCGCCCGCTGGCGGGCCGGCGCCATCGCTCCGGTGGAGCTCGAAGAGAGCCGCCGGCAGTTCAACCGGGCCCAGGAGAGCGCGATCACCGCCGCCTCCGACCAGGCCCGCGCCTGGGTGGCGCTGGTCCGCGCGACCGGCGCGGCCTCGTAAGCAAGGTACACTCATGAGCCGTCATTTCATGGCGCCGGCGCTGACCGCCGCGCTTCTGCTGGCCGCCTGCAGTCAGCCGCAAAAGCCGGCCGAGGCTACGCCGGCCCTGACCGTCACCACCGTCGCCCCGCAGCGCGCGGACTGGCCCCGGGCGGTGACGGCTTCCGGCGCCGTCGCCGCCTGGCAGGAGGCCAGCATCGGCGCTCAGATCGGCAGCTATCAGTTGGTGGCGGTGCAGGCCGAGGTCGGCGACCAGGTTCGGCGCGGCCAGGTCCTGGCCCGGCTCAATCCCGCCCTGCTGCGCGCCGAGGAAGCCCAGCTGGCGGCCCGTGACGCCCAGACCCGCGCCAACCACCGGCGCGCCCTGGATCTGAAAGTCAGCGGCGGGGTCAGCGAGCAGGACGTGCTGGCCGCCGAGACCGAGGCCAAGGCCGCGGCGGCGTTATTGGCCGCCAAGCGGCTGGAGCTGCGCTACACCGCCATCACGGCGCCGGACGACGGGGTGATCACCGCCCGCGCCGCGACGCTGGGCGCGGTCGTCCCCGCCGGCCACGAGCTTTTCCGGATGATCCGCCAGGGCCGGTTGGAATGGCGCGGCGAGCTGACGGCGCCGCAGCTGAAGGCCGTCGCACCCGGCCAGGCGGTGATGCTGACTCTCCCCGATGGCGGTCGCGCCCGGGCCGTGGTTCGGCGGACGGCGCCGGCCATGGATCCGCAGTCGCGGCTGGCCCTTGTCTACGCCGACGTGACGCCCGGTGGCGCGCGGTCGGGCATGTACGCCCAGGGCGAGATCGCCGTCGGCGCCGCGCCGGCCCTGGCGGTTCCGGCCAAGTGCGTCGTGGTCCGCGATGGGCGCAGTTTCGTCATGACCATCGAGCCAGGACTCCGGCCACCGACCGTCAGGCGACGACCGGTGACGGTCGGGCGCCGGCAGGGGGATCAGGTCGAGATCGTCGAGGGGCTGACCGGCGGCGAGCGGCTGGTCCTGGACGGGGCCGGCTTCCTCGACGACGGCGACGTCGTGCGCGTCATTCTGGGGGGCGGCCGATGAACTTCGCCATCTGGTCGATCCGCAATCCGATCCCGTCGATCCTGCTGTTCGTGCTGCTGAGCCTCGCGGGCCTGCGGGCCTTCAACACGCTGGCGGTCCAGGACTTGCCAGACATGTCGCTGCCGTCGGTGACGATCACCGCCGCCTTGCCTGGCGCGACGCCGGCCCAGCTGGAGACCGAGATCGCCCGACCGCTGGAAGACTCGCTGGCTAGCGTCGATGGCCTGCGCCACGTTACGACCTCGGTCACCGACGGGACCGTGCGCATCGAGGCCGGCTTCCAGTTGGAAAAGCCGCTGTCGGATGCGTTGATCCAGACCAAGGACGCCATAGACCGCATCCGCGCCGACCTGCCGGCCGACATGCTGGCGCCCACCGTCGAGGCTGTGACCTTCGGCGCATCGCCGACCCTGGTCTATGCGGTCGAGTCCTCGCGTCTGGATGAGGTCCAGCTGTCGTGGCTGGTCGACGACGCCCTGACCAAGGCCATCCGCGCGGTGCCCGGCGTCGGCCGTATCGAGCGGGTGGGCGGGGCGCGCCGCGAGGGGCGCGTCACCGTCGATCCGGCAGCGATGGCGTCTCTGGGCGTCACGGCCGGCGAGGTGTCGCGCGCTCTGCGCCAGGTCCAGCAGCAGGCCTCGGGCGGGCGCAGCCAGCTGGGCGGGGCCGAGCAGTCGATCCGCACGGTCGCCATCGCCGCCCAGGCCTCGGAGCTGGCGGCCTTGCCGATCGTGCTGGCCGACGGCCGCCATGTGCGCCTCGACCAGTTGGCGACCGTCGAGGACGGCGCGGCCGAGCGGGTCCAGGCGGCCTATCTGGATGGCAAGCCCGTGGTCGGCTTTCGGGTGTTCCGGGCGCGCGGCGCGGACGAGACCCAGGTCGCCAAGGGCGTGGTCAAGGTGCGGGCCCAGCAGGGGGCCCACACGCCAGGCCTTGGCCTGACCCCGGTTGGCGGCTCCATCGACTACACGATCGAGCAGTACGAGGGCTCCATGGCCATGCTGTACGAGGGCGCGCTGCTGGCGGTCATCGTGGTCTGGCTGTTCCTGCGCGATTGGCGCGCCACCCTGATCGTGGCCACGGCCCTGCCGCTGTCGATCCTGCCGACCTTCGCGGCCATGGCGGTGTTTGGCTATTCGCTGAACACCTTGACCCTGCTGGCCCTGGCGGTGGTGATCGGCATCCTGGTCGACGACGCCATCGTCGAGGTCGAGAACATCGAGCGCCACCGGCGGCTGGGCAAGCCGATCCGGCAGGCGACCGAGGACGCGGTGACCGAGATCGCCAAGCCGGTGATCGCCACGACCCTCAGTCTGGTCGCCGTCTTCCTGCCGACCGCCCTGATGCCGGGTTTTGCGGGCCTGATCTTCAAGCCGTTCGGCTGGACGGCGGTGATCGCGGTGCTGGCCTCGCTGCTGGTCGCGCGCCTGCTCACGCCGATGATGGCGGCCTATTTCCTGAAGGACGCCGTCACGCACGAGCCAGAGGACGGCTGGCTCATGCGGCGGTATCTGGCCTCGGTCGGCTGGTGCCTGTCGCATCCCTGGGTCACAGCCGGCGCGACCATCGCCTTTCTCGTCGGCTCGGCGGCGCTGGTCCCCCTGATCCCGACCGGCTTCCTGCCGCCCGACGATCGCAGCGCCACCGAGGTGTCGTTCGAGTTGCCGCCGGGCAGCGCGCTGTCCGACACCGTCGCCGTCGCCGAGCGGGTTCGCCAGGCCGTCGCCAGGGTCGAGGGCGTGCGCAGCGTGTTCTCGACGCTCGGCCAGGCCGGCGGGGGCGGCGATATGGACGACGGCGCGGCCGAGGTGCGCCGCGGCGCGGCGATCGTCAACCTGGCGCCGCGCGGCGAGCGCCCGACCAAGACCCGCATCGAGGCGGCGATCGGCGAGGCGCTGAAGGCCGTGCCTGGCGCGCGCTTTGCGGTGGGGGAGGGCGGCAATGCGCGGCTGGACCTGATCCTGGCGGGTGACGACGCTGCGGTCCTGAAGGCCAGCGTCCAGCGGGTGGAGCGGGAGATGCGAGCCATCCCGGGCCTGTCGAATGTCAACTCCACCGCCAGCCTGGAACAGCCGGAGATCGTCATCCGTCCCGATCTGCAGCGCGCGGCCGAGCGTGGGGTCACGGCCCAGGCCATCGGTGAGGCGGTCCGCATCGCCACCACCGGCGACTTCGACGCCCAGGCGCCGCGCCTCAATCTGGACGGTCGACAGCTCTTCATCCGCACCCGCATCGCCGATGCGGTGCGCCGTGATCCGGCCATGCTGGCCAATCTGCATATTCTGGGGCGCGACGGACCGATCCCGCTGGCCAGCGTTGCGGCGATCGGCCTGGAGAGCGGACCCTCGCAGATCGATCGCTATGACCGCCGCCGCCATGTCATGATCTCCGCCGATCTCAACGGCATGCCGCTGGGCCAGGCCATGGCCAGGGTCGAGGCCCTGCCGTCCATCCGCGCCCTGCCATCCGGCGTGGCCCTGACCCCGGCGGGCGGAGCCGAAATGGGCGAGGAGCTGGGCGCCGGCTTCGTCACCGCTCTGCTCGCCGGCGTGCTGTGCATCTATGGTGTGCTGGTGCTGCTGTTCCGCGACTTCCTGCAGCCGATCACCATCCTGTCCGCCTTGCCGCTGTCGGTCGGCGGCGCGCTGTTGGCTCTGCTGCTGGCAGGCAGTTCGCTGAGCATGCCGGCGATGATCGGCCTGGTCATGCTGATGGGGATCGTATCGAAGAACTCGATCCTGCTGGTCGAGTACGCCTTGGTGGGCCTGCACGACCGCGGGCTGTCACGGCGCGCGGCGCTGCTGGACGCTTGCCACAAGCGCGCGCGGCCGATCGTGATGACCACGGTGGCGATGATCGCCGGCATGGCCCCCATCGCCCTAGGCCTGGGCGCCGACGCCAGCTTCCGCCAACCGATGGCCATCGCCGTGATCGGCGGCCTGCTGACCTCGACCGCGCTGAGCCTGCTGGTCGTGCCGGTGGTGTTTACGTTCGTCGATGCGTTCGAGCGGCGCGTCCGGCGGCTCTGACGTCAGCTGCGGGACGCCTTGGGCGCCTCGGCGGCGGGAAGATCGACGCGGACGATCGCTCCGCCGCCCGGCGCTTCCAGGATCGTCACCCGGCCGCGATGGTGCTCGACCACCTGGCGCACCAGGTGCAGGCCCAGACCGGCGCCGGTCGAGCGCGGCCGCAGGCGGTGGAAGGCCTCGAACACCACCTCGCGGGCGTCGGCCGGCACGCCGGGTCCGTCGTCCTCGACCTCCAGCGTGGTCCCGTCCAGCCGGATCAGCACGTGGGCGCCGCCGTGCTCGACCGCGTTCTGGACCAGATTGATCAGGACCCGCTCGATCGCCCCGCTGTTGCCGACGATCAGCTGCGGCGCCTCGATCTGGACTTCGATCGTCTTGTCGGCGGCGATCATCAGCGGGGCCAGGTCGGCCGCGACCCGTCGCACCAGCCGTGGCAGGTCGATCGGCTCGCTGGGGGCGTCGTTGTCGAGCCGGTGGAGGTCCAGCAGTTGTTCGGCGAGATTAGCCAGCCGCGCCAGATCGGCGGCCAGCAGCCGCTGGGTGGCCGCATCGGCGGACTCGATCTTGACCTGCAGGATGGCGATCGGCGTGCGAAGCTCGTGCGCGGCCGAGGTGATGAAGCGTCGCTGCTGGTTGTAGCCCTCGTCCAGCCGGCTGAGGGCGGCGTTGACCGCTCGCACCAGCGGTTCGATCTCCCGCGGAACCTCTGTCTCCGACAGGCGGATACCGCGCTGCTCGGCGTCGATGCTCTCGGCCTCGCGGGCGATGCGGGCCACCCCGGCCAGCGAGAGGTTCACGATCAGCGGGATGGTGATCAGGGTCACCAGCGCCAGGATCAGGAAGATCGGCGCGATGATCACGTTCGACAGCAGCGCCGTCACCAGGGTCATGGCCGACAGCCCGCCGTGCCCCAGTATGGTCAGGTCGCCTGCGGGCGAAGCCTGCCGGCGGATCACCGCCGACAGATGATAGGGCTGCGCCGCTCCTCGGATGTCGGCATAGGACAGGTGGTCGAGCGAGGCGGCGACCGAACCGTACTCCGCGGGGACCCGCCCGAACGAGACGCTGCGCCCCTGGTTGTCCTTGGCGACGAACCATAGGTCGGCGGACTCGCCGCGCAGCTTGGCCAGTTTCGGCGTCATGCGGACCGCCAGTCCGCCGTCCGCCTGACGGACGATGGCGGCGGCGGCGACCTCGGTGACCGTCTGGTCGGTGTAGCGGCCGCCGCTGTCGACGCGCAGCAGCAGCGCCATGAACGCGGTGAAGGCCACCAGGGCCAACACCAGCTGCAGGATCAGCGGCTGCACGATCAGCGCGCGCTTCAAGGACGGTTGGCGCGATCTCATGACACCGCCCGCAGCAGGTAGCCGACGCCGCGGATGGCGTGGATCTCGACCTCGGCGCCAGCCTCGCCCAACTTTCGGCGAAGGCGAGAGATATGCGAATCCAGCGTGTTCGACTGGACCTCGTCGTCGAAACCATAGACCGCCTGCTCCAGCGACTCTCGCAGGACGGTGCGGCCGCGGCGGCGAAGCAGGGCGGCCAGGACGCGAAGCTCCCGCCGTGGCAGGTCTAGCCGCGCTCCGTCCACCGACGCTTCTTCGAAGGTCAAGTCGAACAGCAGGCGGCCGACCCGGATCTCCTCGGCGGTCAATTCGGTGGGGCGGCGGCGCACCGCGCGGATTCGCGCCAGCATCTCCTCCAGGGCGAACGGCTTGGACAGATAGTCGTCGGCGCCTTCGTCCAGTCCGGCGATGCGATCGGACAGCTCGCCGCGCGCGCTCAGCACGATGACCGGCACGCCGGGGTTCTTCGCCCGGATTCTGGGGATCAGGCCAAGGCCATCACCGTCGGGCAGGGTGCGGTCCAGCAGGACCAGGTCGTACTGGCCGCTCAGGGCGGCTTCCTCGGCGGTGGCCAGACCTTCGGCGTGGTCGACGACGTATCGCTCGCGCTCGAGGGCGGCGCGCACATTGTCGGCCAGTTCGATCTCGTCTTCGACAAGCAGGATTCGCATCAGGCCCTCGCGACCATGGTCATCCCGGCGACGAGCCTTCTCGCCGCCGGTCGCCGGCGCGCCGCGTCAGCGGCACGGATACCAGGCGCCGTTCGAAGCCCGATACCGGTCGGACGGAGCATCATACTCGCCGTAGCGTCGTTCGCAGTACTCTCGACGCTCGCGCTCCTTGTTCTTGTTCTTGCTGGCGGCGCTGGCGATGATCCCGCCGATGATGGCGGCGCCGACGACGCCGGCCACGACGCCCTCGGCCTTGGCGTCCTTGCGACGCTCGCGCTCGCGGTCATCCCGAAAGCGGTCGGCGTCGCGCTGGCCGTCGCGCTCGCACCGCGCGCGGTCGCGGCCGTCCAGGCCCCAGCAGGCCCGTGCGTCGCGGCGCCAGTCCTGCGCCTGGACGGGCGTCGTGGCGGCGACCGACGCCAGGACATAGGCGGCGACGCCGGCCTTGAGCATCCATCGACCTGCTCGTGAACGCATGACTTTCACTCCCTTAGACAGCACCCAGAACCGGATGCGCCGTCAGGAGTGAGGGCGGGAGATTGCCTCAACATGGCGTCAGGCTGGCGCAATGTCGGTGCGCGATTGGGGGCGGCGCAACGGTCGCAAGCCGCGGCCTCGATCCGAAAGGGAAGCGTCCATGAAGACCGTTCTCATCACCGCCTTCGCCATAGCCCTATCGCTGCCGGGCCTGACCCAGGCGGCCGGTGCGACGAAGGCCGATCTCGACCGTTCGTTCGGGGCCATCGACGCCAACAAGGACGGGCGCATCGACCGCGCCGAGTACGACGCCTTCATGCAGGCGCGACAAGCCCGCGAGACGGCGGACTACGAGGCCGCCATCCAGGAGATGGACCAGAACAAGGACGGCAAGATCAGCCGTCAGGAAGCCGCCGTCGCGCCGCTGATCGCCAGCATCTTCGACGCCCTCGACGCCAACAAGGACGGTAGCCTCTCGCACGAGGAAATGCGCCAGGCCTTGGCCAAGTCTCAAGCCGCCCAGACCCCAGCCTCGTAGTCGGGCGGTCATGAGCGACGCCCGGCCCCGCCCCCCCCAGGCGGGCGGGCGTCTGCTGGCGGGGCCATACCCCGACGCAGCCCGCTCCCGAACGCGCTTTGTCCGAGGGCCCCTGTCGGCGGCGTGCTGCAGCAAGCGCGGGCCGGCGCCCTCCGTCGCCAGCTGGTCGTCGGGATTGCGCAGCGGACAATCGGTCAGCGACAGGCAGCCACAGCCGATGCAGTCGTCGATCTGATCCCGCAAGCCCGTCAGATGGCGGATGCGAAGATCCAGCTCCGCCCGCCAGGCCTCGGACAGGGCGCGCCAATTGGCGGCGCTGGGCGCTCGGTCGTGAGGGAGGTGCTCCAGGGCGCGGCGAATGTCGGCCAGGCCGATCCCCGTACGCTGGGCGACCCTGATCAGGGCCAGCCGCCGCAGGATCGCGCGCGGATAGCGCCGCTGATTTCCTTCCGTTCGCCGGCCCTCGATCAGCCCCTTGGCCTCATAGAAATGGATGGTCGAGACCGCCACGCCGCTGCGTTTGGCGACCTCGCCGACGGTCAGCACGTCGGTCTTGTGCTTGGGCTTGGCAAACGGCGGCATGAGCTTCGCCATGGGGCTTGACCTCAACTATGGTTGAGGTCCTATACGCGCTGTCGGCCTGATTTGACAGGCTGCCCGCGTCGCTTTGCGCGGGCTCCTCGATCTGGAGCCGACATGCCCAATCCGTTTCCCGACCGTCTCGGCGCGAAGGCCGCGCTGCCGATCGCGGTCGTCGTGCTCGTCCTCGTGTTCGGCGCCGTCTTCCTGTGGCGCGGCTTGCGTCAGGCCGCGTCCGCGCAGAGCTATGCGCCGCCGCCGACCGAGGTCTCCAGTCTCATTGTGCGGGCCGAAACCCTGCCCCAGGCGCTGACCGCCACGGGATCGTTACAGGCGGTGCGCGAGGTGATGCTGGCGCCGGAAGTCGCCGGCCGCGTGGCCGCGATCCGCTTCGAAGCGGGCCAGGACGTCGCGGCGGGAACCGCTCTCGTTCAGCTGGTCGATGGCCCCGAGCGCGCCGATCGCGCCGCCGCGGTCTCGCGCCTGACGTTCGCCCAACTGCAGTACGACCGATCGAAGGAACTCGAGCCCACCGGGGCCGAGCCGCGCCAGTTGTTGCAGCAGCGCGAGGCCGAGCTTCTGCAGGCGAGGGCGGCGATCCAGCAGATCGATGCGCGACTGGCCCAGAAAGCCGTCAAGGCGCCGTTCGCCGGCCAGATCGGCATCCGGCGCGTCAATCCGGGCCAGTACGTCAACGCCGGCGACGCCTTGGCGACCCTGACGGCGCTGGACCGGCTCTACGTCAATTTCAACGTGCCCCAGCAGTCGCTGTCCAAGCTGCAGATCGGCGGCGCGGTGACGGTGCGCAGCGACGCCGCGCCCGGCCGCGACTTCGTCGCCCGCATCAACGCCATCGAGCCCGCCGTCGGCGCCGAGACCCGCAACATCGCGGTGCAGGCGGTGATGGCCAATCCGGAGCGCATGCTGCGGCCCGGCCTCTACGCCACCGTCGACATCGCCCAGCCGGCGCGGGCCGGCGTGATCCTGGCGCCGACGACCGCCATTCAGACCTCGGCCTCGGGCGACAGCGTCTTCGTGGTCCGTGACGGCAA
Organism: uncultured Caulobacter sp.; assembly: GCA_964601775.1. Classification (GTDB taxonomy): domain Bacteria; phylum Pseudomonadota; class Alphaproteobacteria; order Caulobacterales; family Caulobacteraceae; genus Caulobacter. The sequence continues at coordinate 10,489 of CAZRPD010000138.1, forward strand.
GGCCGCGCTCGTGCCCGTCACCGTCGGGTCGGAAGTCGGCGCTCGCACCATCGTCGAGACGGGGCTGAAGAGCGGCGACGTGGTCGTCACCACCGGCCAACTGCGCCTGCAGCCCGGCGCTGCCGTGAAGGTCGCCGCCGCGACCGGCGGCCGCTGAGGAGCAAGCGATGAACGTCACCGATCTCTTCATTCGCCGCCCGATCCTGTCGATCGTCGTCAGCCTGCTGATCCTGCTGGTCGGCCTCAGCGCGCTGTTCGCCCTGCCGCTGCGCCAGTACCCGAACCTGCAGAGCGCGACGATCACGGTCGACACCAGCTTTCCCGGGGCCACCCAGGAGGTGATGCAGGGCTTCGTCACCCAGCCGATCGCCCAGTCGATCGCGACGGCCAGCGGCATCGAGTACCTGACCTCGACCTCGACCCTGGGACGCAGCCAGGTGAAGGCCAAGCTGGTCCTCAACGCCGATTCCGACCGCGCGCTGACCGAGGTCCTGGCCAAGGTGCAGCAGGTCAAGTACCGCCTGCCGACCGGCGCCTTCGACCCGGTGATCACCAAGATCACCGACGGCGCCTCGGCGGTGCAGTACATCTCGGTCACCGGCGACGGCTACACCCCCTCGCAGCTGCGCGACTTCGCCACGCGGGTGGCGCAGCCGCTGCTGACCTCGATCCCCGGCGTGGCCTCGGCCGACATCTCGGGCGGTAGCGGCCTGGCCCTGCGCGTCTGGCTGGACCCGACGGCGCTGGCGGCCCGCAACCTGACCGCCCCCGACATCGTCGCGGCGCTGCGCAGCAACAACGTCCAGGCCGCCCCCGGCCGGCTGAACGGCGGCCTGACGGTCACCGACATCACGGCCACGACCGACCTGCGCAGCCTGGACCAGTTCCGCGACCTGGTGATCAAGAGCGGCGGCCAGGGCCTGGTGCGCCTGCGCGACGTCGCCACGCTGGAGATCGGCGGTCAGAACTACGACAGCGCGGCCTTCGCCGACGGCAAGCGCGCGGTGATCATCGCCGTCACCCCGACGCCGGACGGCAATCCGCTGGACATCGTCAAGGCCGCCAACGGCCTGATCCCGCAGATCCAGAAGGCCGCCCCGCCCGGCGTGCGCATCTATAGCCAGTTCGACGTGGCCCATTTCGTCAATGCCGCCATCGACGAGGTCGAACACACCCTGGTCGAGGCGATCGTCATCGTCGTCATCGTCATCTTCCTGTTCCTGGGCTCGTTCCGGGCGGTGATCATTCCGGTGATCACCATCCCGCTGTCGCTGGTCGGCACCGCGGCCCTGATGCTGGCTTTCGGCTTCTCGCTGAACCTCCTGACCCTGCTGGCCATGGTGCTGGCGATCGGGCTGGTGGTCGATGACGCCATCGTCGTGGTCGAGAACATCCACCGTCACATCGAGGAAGGGCTGAGCCCGATCCAGGCGTCCCTCGTCGGCGCGCGCGAGATCGTCGGGCCGGTGATCGCCATGACCATCACCCTGGCGGCGGTCTACGCCCCGATCGGGCTGATGGGCGGCCTGACCGGCAGCCTGTTCCGCGAGTTCGCCTTCACCCTGGCCGGCTCGGTCGTGGTGTCGGGGATCATCGCCCTGACCCTGTCGCCGATGATGAGTTCGGTGCTGCTGAACAACAAGGTGACCGAAGGCCGCCTGGCCAAGACGATCGAGCACGTGTTCGAGCGGCTATCGTCCGGTTACGCCAGGGCCCTGGCGCGCACCTTCGCCCTGCGTCCGGTGGTGCTGCTGGTGGCTGCGGCCATGCTGGTCGGCGTCGTGGCCCTGTTCCTGGGTTCCCAGCGCGAGCTGGCCCCGCAGGAGGACCAGGGATACGTCTTCACCGCGACCCGCTCGCCGCAATATGCCAGCATCCGCTACAGCAACGGCGTCTCCGACCAGGTCGAGAAGCTGTTCCGCACCCTCCCGGAATACACCGGCAGCTGGTTCTCGAACGGCGACGACGGCCAGAACACGGGCTTCGGCGGCGTGCTGCTGAAGGACTGGGAAGACCGTTCGCGGTCGGCGACGGCCGTGCAGGGACAGCTCTACGGCATGGCCAATAGCGTCCACGACGCCTCGGTCACCCCGTTCCAGCCCGCGCCCCTGCCGGCGGCCAGTTCGGGCCTGCCGTTCCAGATGGTGCTGCGCTCGCCGGCGGACTTCAACGTCATCCACCAGGAGATGGAGACCCTGAAGGGCGCGGCCTGGCAAAGCGGCCTGTTCCTGTTCGTCGACAGCGACCTGGCCTTCGACAACCGCTCGGCCCGCATCCGCGTCGACGCGGCCAAGGCCGGCGAGGTCGGGGTGACCATGCAGGCCATCGCCGACACCCTGGCCACCCTGGTCGGCGAGAACTACGTCAACCGCTTCAACTTCCACGAACGATCCTACGACGTCATCCCGCAGGTGCGCTCGGCCGACCGCCTGACGCCCGAGACCCTGGGCCGCTTCCAGGTGCGGGCGCGGTCGGGCCAGATGATCCCGCTGTCGACCGTGGTCAGCGTGGACGTCAAGCCCAGCGCCAACCGCCTGCCCCAGTTCAACCAGATGAACGCGGCGACGCTGTCGGCCGTGCTGAAGCCGGGTGTCACCATGGGCCAGGCCGTAGCCTTCATGCAGGCCCAGCCCCTGGCGCCGGGCGTGACCATCGACTGGCTGGCCGACAGCCGCCAGTACGTCCAGGAGGGCAACCGCCTGACGATCTCGTTCGGCTTCGCCCTGATCGTGATCTTCCTGGTCCTGGCCGCGCAGTACGAGAGCTTCCGCGATCCGCTGGTGATCCTGATCACCGTGCCGCTGGCGATCTGCGGGGCGCTGCTGCCGATCTATCTCGGCTTCACGACGCTCAACATCTACACCCAGATCGGCCTCGTCACCCTGATCGGGCTGATCTCCAAGCACGGGATCCTGATGGTGGCCTTCGCCAACGACGTCCAGCGCCAGAGGGGCCTGGACCGGGCGGCGGCGATCATCGAGGCCGCGCGCGTGCGCATGCGGCCGGTGCTGATGACGACCGCGGCCATGGTCGCGGGCCTGGTGCCGCTGCTGTTCGCGGGCGGGGCAGGGGCGGCCAGCCGCTTCGCCATCGGCATCGTCGTGGTGATGGGGATGCTGGTCGGGACGCTGTTCACGCTGTTCGTCCTGCCGACCTTCTACACCCTGATCGCGCGGGACCATCGCGCCCACCAGACGTCCGAGCGCCAGCAGGCGATTGCGCCGCAAGTCTCGGCGGGAGCCAACCCATGACCAGCAAGCTGATCCCGACCATGCTGGCGGGGGCGCTGCTCGGCGCCTGCGCCGCCGGCCCCGACTATGGCGCGCCGGAGGGTTCCTCCGCCGCGCAGGCGCCGTTCGGCAGCGCCCCGCCCGGGGCGGCCGCCCGCGCCGAGCCGGACGCGCACTGGTGGCGGCTCTACGACGATCCGGCGCTGGAGGCCCTGGTGACCCAGGCGTTGGCGGCCAACACCGACCTGCGCGCAGCGGCGGCCAATCTGCGGGCGGCCGACGCCGTCTTGGCCGAGGCCCGCAATGCGCGCCTTCCGCAGACCACGCTTAGCGCCGGCGGGACCTATGGCCGCAACCAGGCGCCGTTCTTCCTGCCCGGCGATCAGACCGGCTTCACCGGCGGCCTGCAGGTCGCCTACGAGGCCGACCTCTTCGGGCGCGTGAGCCGGTCGATCCAGGCTTCGCGCGCGGACGTCCAGGCCCAGGCCTTCGCGGAGGGCGCGGTCAGGGTTCGCGTCGTGGCGGCCGTGGCGGAAGCCTATCTGGCGGCCTGCTCGACGGCCGAGGCGATCGGCGCCGCCCAGGCCTCGATCGATCTCGCCGCCGACAGCGCCCGGATCGTCGGGCCGCAGGGCAGCGCCGGGTCCGCCGCCGGGATGGGTGGAGTGCGGCCGGAGGGCCAACTGGCCCAGGCCCGCGCCGCCCTGCCGCCGCTGCAGACCGCGCGCCAGGCCGCCCTGTTCGAGCTGGCGGCGCTGCTGGGACGTCCCCCCACCCAAGTCCCTGACAGCGCCGCCCGGTGGGGGTCCCCTCCGGAGCCGCACCGCCCCATCGTCGTCGGCGGCGGGGCCGGCCTGCTGCGGGGGGGGGCCCGGCGCGGCCGGGGCGC
>CAZRPD010000139.1:0-14262 GCA_964601775.1 uncultured Caulobacter sp.
CTCGCCGCCTCGTTGGTCATCACCTCCTTGAGGATCGCGGCGATCGACTTGCGCTTGGCGAACCACTGCCGGCGGATCCGCGAGAGCAGGCGGATGGCGTCGGTCTTGTCGAGCATCAGCGCCCGGGTCGACCAGCGATAGGCGAAGGCCAGGCGGTTGAGGTCGTCGAGCACCCCAGGGAAGGTCGCGGTCGGAAAACCGACCACCGTCAGGACCCGCAGATGCCGATCGCCCAATCGCGGCTCCAAGCCGCCCGACAACCGAGCGGTGGCCAGCAGGGCGTCCAGGTGCATCGGCGTCTCTGGGACACGGACGCTCTGGCGGGTGGTCGTGGCCGCGCCGTGCAGGAACGCCAGGGTCTCGGCGTCGCCCAGCCAGGCCGCCTCGGGCATGAAGCCCTCGACGAGCTGCAACACTCGATCGGTGCGTTGGACGAAGCTCTCGGTTTGCTCCCAGGCGTCAAAGCCGCGCTCGGCCCGGCCTTCGATCATCAGGCGGCTGACCCGCGCGGCGTCCTCCGCGGGCGGGCGCCAGACTAAGGTCAGGAAGTATCGGCTCTCGAAGTGGGCTCCGGCCTCTGCGAACTGCTCGCGGCGCTCCAGGTCGACCAGTCCGGAAGCCGGGTCTGGGAACCGGCCGGACGGGTAGCCCGGCGCCGGATCACGCCGCGCCTCGACGAAGAGCGCCCACCCCGACCCCAGGCGCCGCAAGGCGTTGTTCAGCCGGGCGGTGACGGCGACCAACTCGCTGGGCGTGGCGCTGTCCAGATCGGGCCCGCGAAAGCGCGCCGTGCGCTGCAGGCAGCCGTCCTTGTTGAGCACGACGCCTTGCGCCACCAAGGCGGCCCAGGGAAGAAAGTCGGCTAGGCGCGGCGTCGGATCGCCGTAGGGCTTGAGCGCCAGCATCGCCGTCAGGTCCGCAGGTACGGCGGGTAGCGCAGGTGGCGGCGACCGACCTCGACGAATTGCGGATCGTGCCGAGCCGCCCAGACGGCCAGGGCGTGGCCGATGAGCCAGAGCGCCAGGCCGGCCAGCCAGAGCCGCAGGCCCAGGCCGACGGCGGCGGCCAGGGTCCCGTTGGCGATGGCGACCGTGCGGGGCGCCCCGCCCAGCAGCATCGGCTCGACCAAAGCCCGGTGGACCACGGCGAAGTAGCCGACCGGCAGATCCTGGCCGCTCATGCCGCCGCGCTCGCGACGGCCAGGTTCGTGGCCTCTGCGATCAGCGCGCCACCGCCGAACGAGAAGAACGACAGGAAGAAGCTGGAGGCGGCGAAGGCGATCGACAGGCCAAAGACGATCTGGATCAGCCGCCGAAAGCCTCCGGAGGTCTCGCCGAACGCCAGCGATAGGCCCGTGACGATGATGACGATGACCGCCACGATCTTGGCGACGGGACCCTCGATCGACTCCAGGATCGACTGCAGTGGGGCTTCCCACGGCATCGACGACCCGGCGGCCCGAGCCGGCGCGGCATAGAGGAAAGCAGCGGCGCTGATCGTCACGCGACTGCAGAGGTCGAGGAGACGGCCGGAAAGGCGCATGCACATGCGGCCCTCGGCCGCGCGAGGGGTCGTCATGGAGCATCTCCAAGGGGGGCGAAGGCGTAGCCGCCGGCGGTCAGGCCCTGGACGGCGACAAGGTCGGTGAGGCGGCGCGCGGCGCCGCGGCCGGTGAGCACGGCGACGATCTCGACGGTCTCGGCGATCAGCTCGCGCGGCACGGCCGCGGCGGCTTCGGCGATCAGTTGTTCGAGACGGCGCATCGCGCCCAGCGGCGTGCCGGCGTGGACGGTCGCGACTCCGCCGGGGTGGCCGGTGCCCCAGGCCTTGATCAGGTCCAGCGCCTCAGGGCCGCGAACCTCGCCGACGATGATCCGGTCGGGACGCAGCCGCAGGGTCGAGCGCAGCAGCTCGGTCAGGGAGGCGACGCCATCCTTGCTGCGCAGCGCCACGGTGTTGGGCGCGGGGCAGCGCAGTTCGATGGTGTCTTCGAGGACGACGACGCGTTCGTCCGTGCCGGCCAGCTCCGCCAGGAGGGCGTTGGCCAGGGTGGTCTTGCCGCTGGCCGTCGCACCGGCGATCAGGATGTTGCGCCGCCACGCGACGGCGGCCGACAGCGCATCGGCCTGCGCCCGGCTCATCACGCCCTGATCGACATAGTCGGCGAGGCTGACGGCGCGGATGGCCGGCTTGCGGATCGCAAAGGTCGGCGCCGCGACGACGGGCGGCAGAAGGCCCTCGAAGCGTTCGCCGGAGTCTGGCAGCTCGGCGGAGATGCGCGGACTGCGCCCGTGGGCCTCGCCGCCGACATGGTGGGCGACCAGGCGGATGATCCGCTCGCCCTCCGCCGCGTCGAGCGTGACGCCGGTGTCGGAGAGCCCTTCGCCGAGCCGGTCGACCCACAGCCGTCCGTCCGGGTTCAGCATCACCTCGACGACGTCGTCCTGGGCGAGCCAGGTGCGCACGTCCGCGCCCAAGGCGGTTCGCAACATCCGTCCGGCGCGGACGAGGGCGTCGCTAGCTGAAGGGAGTGCCGACACGGTCGGAAGCCTCTGGAAAACCCGGCGGACCGGGCGTGAGGCTCCCTAGACAGGACGCAAATTCATGAGGGGCAACAGGTGTTTAGCGCGCGGCGTAGGCTGGCGTGCAAAGACAGGCGCTGGCGAAAAGTGACCGGCTCCCGCCACGCGGCGCCTTGCCCGATCTCGCTCGCTGTACAATCCTGGGTTCAGGAGTGCCGCATGGATTTCACGACGAAACTTCGCGCCTTGGTGCTGTCACAGCTGGCCTTGGCCAATCGCGATCCCAAGGATCTGGCCATAGTCATTGACGGCTTGGCCGAGATGCTGGGAGCGGCCTTGGTCGTGCGCTACCGCAACGACGTCGCTGGGCTGGATCTCGCCTGCACCGCGCTCGAAGGCGTGATCCACAGTGCGGCGGTCCAGCAACTGGAGGGTCTGCGCGCCCTAGGGGCCTTTGATCGGGACGACGAGGCCTAGCGCTCGGGCTCTTCGTCGATCGGCTGGTTCTGCGCGGCGATGTCCTGCGGCAGGTTCGAGCCCTTCGCCAGCCGCCGGCCCAGGCTGGTCAGGAAGTTCTGATAGCGCTCGCGACCCTTGGCTTGCTGGGCGGGCAAGGCCGCTTCCGGCAAGGCCAGGGTGTTGGCGAGCCAGAAGCGGACGAACAGGCCCAGCGCTTCCAGTACGATCCCGACCACCTGTTCGATCCGATCGGTCTGCCGCGACAGGCGATCCAAGCGCCGGCTGAGCGCGGCCTCCAACTGCTCGGCGCCGTCAGGCGACAGGAAACTCTCCAGCGCGGCCTCCACGACCAGCGCCTGCGAGATCCGCCGTCGCAAGGCGTATTCGGCCAGACGCGCCCCAAGGGCTGGCGGCAAACGGAAGGTGTGCTTGATCCGCATCGCTAGAGCTCCACGCCATCGTCGGGCTCGATGGCCGCCCGCCGCGGGGTGCCGGCCAGGCGCCGCTCGAGGCGCCGCGCTCCCAGCGCGGCCATGTCGTCGATCGGGCCGTCGTCGAAGGCGAACTCGTCGACATCCGGCGCCGGCTCTGGCGGCTCCAGGGAGGGCGTCAGGGCGCGAGGATCTGGTCCTTCACCGTCCGACCCGGTCTCGGAGAAGACCTGGGCCGGGGCCGCGGCGGCGAGCGCCAGGCGGCTGGACCAGCCGTTGGCGACCGTCGCCGCGAACCGACCTGGGGCTGGCGGGTCCAGGATCCGCCCAGCCAGACGCGGATCCTTGAAATACCGAGCTTTGCGCGCACGGATAGGCGCCACGCCGGCCAGCATGACGATCTCCTCGTCGGACGGCAGTTGCATGATCTCCCCGGGCGTCAGCAACGCCCGCGCGGACTCGGCCTTGGACACCATCAGATGCCCAAGCCAGGGGGACAGCCTGTGCCCCGCGTAGTTGCGCATCGCGCGTTCTTCGGTCGCCGTGCCCAAGGCTTCGGAGATACGCTTGGCCGTGCGCTCGTCGTTGGCCGCGAAACAGACGCGGACGTGGCAGTTGTCGAGGATGGCGTTATTGGGCCCGTAGGCCCGCTCGATCTGGTTGAGGGACTGGGTAATCAAAAAAGCCCGCACGCCGTACCCGGCCATGAAGGCCAAGGTGCTCTCCAGGAAATCGAGGCGGCCCAGGACCGGCAGCTCGTCGAGCATCAGCAGGAGCTTCTGCCGCTCAGCGATCCCGTCGAGGCTTTCCGTCAGTCGTCGGACGATCTGATTGAGGATCAGGCGGATCAGCGGTCGAGTGCGGCTGACGTCGGACGGCGGGACGACGAGATAGAGGCTGCATGGTCCGGCCACGAGGTCGGCGATACGCCAGTCGCAACGGGCGGTGACGGCGGCCACCACCGGATCCCGATAAAGACCCAGGAACGTCATGGCCGTGGCCAGCACGCCCGAGCGCTCGTTGTCGCTCTTGTTCAGAAGCTCGCGGGCCGTGCTGGCCACAACGGGATGCGTTCCCGCCTCGCCCAGGTGCGCGGTGCGCATCATCACCGACAAGGTCTGTTCGATGGAGCGGCGCGGGTCCGACAGGAAGGTCGCCACGCCCGCCAGGGTCTTGTCAGGCTCGGCGTAGAGGACGTGCAGGATGGCCCCGACGAGCAGGGCGTGGGAGGTTTTTTCCCAATGGCTACGCTTGTCTAAACTACCTTCCGGATCGACCAGAATGTCTGCGATATTTTGCACATCGCGGACTTCGGTCTCGCCGGGGCGTACCTCCAGCAGCGGATTGTAGGCCGAGGACCCCGCGTTGGTCGGGTCGAACAGCAGCACCGCTCCGAGCCGGGAGCGAAAGCCCGACGTCAGGGTCCAGTTCTCGCCCTTGATGTCGTGGACGATCGTCGAGCCGGCCCAGGTCAGCAGGGTCGGGATGACCGCGCCGACGCCCTTGCCCGAGCGTGTGGGCGCGAAGAACAGCACGTGCTCGGCGCCCGCGTGGCGCAGATAGTCCTTGCGGAAGCGCCCCAGCACGACACCGTCGTCGTCGAGGAGACCGGCGGCGCGGATCTCCTGATCGCTCGCCCAGCGGGCGGTCCCGAAGGTCGTCGCCCCGTGGAGCTCGCGGCCCCGCCATACCGAGAGCGCCATGGCCAGGGCCACGCAGAGTATCCCGCCACTGGCGGCGATCAGCGCGCCGCGCAGGAAGATCTTCGGCGCATAGGCGTCGTAGACGAACCACCACCAGAAGAAGGCCGGCGGCGGATAGACCGGATGTCCGGAGAGAATGAACCAGGGTGGACCCAGGCCCGGCTGTTGGCCGAGCGCGGTCGCGGTCCATTGGGTGGCCCACCACACTGCGCCGAGCGCGACGCTCGCCACTAGGATCGCCGTCAACCAGAGGACCTTCGAACCCTGCATGGAGCAGGATGAAGAGGAGACGGGCGGGGCGGCGCCAGAACGACTTCAGGTCGGTCGGGCCCTAGGGGGCAAAGACAGGCGCTGGCGTAGGCGCGCCTTTAACGTGGGCGTTCTGGGCTCTAAGATCGACGGCGTCTGGTCGGGGAGCTCAGCGGCATGTTCAGGCTCGCGCTAAAACCCTGGGGGCCCTTCGCACGGCTTTTCCAACTCGCCCGACCAGACGCTTTTGAGCGCCGGGCGGTAAGACGACCGGGGCCAGGCGCGCCGGCACCGGGCCTGAGTTTTGCGCGTGAAGGCGGCTTTGGTGGGGCGCCTATGGGTGGTCAACATCGACAGACAATCGTCGTACAGCGGGACAGGGATCTGGGCCGCCCCACACGTCTATGGCGGGGAGGACGCCAAATGTTCCGTTATGAAATCGTCGCGCTTGAGAATGGGGCGGCCATCACCCTTGTGGACTTCGAAGCGCCGTGGGCCGACAGCTTGCCCATCTTTCATCTGGCCGCCGAAGCGTATTTCGCCGTTCGCGGGAAAACGGCCACCAGCCTGCTGGACTTCTACGCCACGCTTGAAGGCGGGGACCAGGAGCCGGACCGTCGGGCGCTGGTTTGCAGCGCCGCGCCCGTCGGCGACGGCGCCGCCCTGCGGGTGGAGATCATCGCCGGGCCGCTGTTAGCGGCGGCGCTGCGCAGGGCGCGCCATTGAGGCAGCGGGTCTGGTCTGCCCTTAGGCGCAGCCAGGCACGATTTCGTCCTCCCAAGGCTCGTAGGGCTTCAGGCAGCCGCCTCGGGATCGCGCGATGGCCGAACGGATGATGTCGCCGCGAGACTGCGCCCATCCAGCGGCCGCGTAGGCCTGTTCAAGGGTTCCAAAGCGTGTGCGAAAGAAGCTCGGCTTGGGAATGTCGGGCGTGATCATGATCAGCCGCTCGGTCAGATAGCCGTGCTCGGCGGCCAGGCGGCGTAGGATTTCGACCAACTGCGCATCGGTGAACGGCGTGCCGTCCGCGTTGCGGCGGACCGTCGGCCGTTGCGCGGGCTTCTCCGCCACGACCTTGGCCGCCAGGCCATGACGCAGTTTGGCCGCGCGGGTGATCTCCTGGAGGCGATAAGGCAGGCCGGCCGCTTCATAGGCCTTGAGCAGGCCGCCGAAACGTTGGGCGATCGAGTCGGCGTGCGGGAGGTAGTCGCATCCGTTGATCAGGTGGTAGCCGACAAAGCCCTTCTCGTCCCAAAGTCGCCGCAGGCCCTGCACGATCGCCTCCTTGGATTGCGGGCGAAGGCGAACACGGTGGAATTTGCCGTTGACCATGATGGCGTGCGGCAAACCCGCCGCGACATAGGCGGCCGGCAGGCTGCCAAAGCGCCGCGTGATGGCCGAGGATGACGGCAGGTAGGGGCATTTTTCGATGATCTTGAGTGACAGGTGGCCGTGCTCGTCGCGGCAGTCGCGCAATCGCTCCAGTAAGGCGTCGCGGGGAAAGTACCGGCGTCGCGAGGTTCGCTTGCGCCGGGCCGCGTCGAACGCCTCACGCGAAACGATCGGAGGAAAGCTCACGCCGGAGACCCAGTCCTCCTTGGGCGTCCGGGTCACCTCACTTTGAAGGTGCTGGGTGGTCCTCCCGTAGAAGACCTCGCCCACATAGCCCTCGTAGCGCAGGATTCCCATGACCGACGACTGGGTCCAACCGTTGACGGGCGGTGGCCGCCCTTCGGCCGCCATCCTACGGGCAATGGACAGGGCGCCGATCGACTGATCCATGTAGAGCGCGAAAATATCTCGCACGGTCTGGACCTCCTCATCCGGCCCGTGGACCAGCCTCACGCGTTCAGTGGCCACGGCCTTGCGCTGGCCAGGCTCGAGGATCTGCCGTGGCGCGCCATCTTCGGTAACCAGTTGCCGGCGCAACCCATACGCCGCGCGTGACCCGACATAGTTGCCAAGACGGGTCTGGGTCTGTTGGCCGGACTTGATCTTTACCCCTAGTTCGCGACTGAACTCGCCGGCCATGATGCGCTTGACGTGCTTGATCAGCGACGTTGTGGGGCTGCCATCGTTGTCGAAAGGCTCGCCCGTGTAGATGATCTGCACCCCGGCCATCTTGCACAGGAACTCGTACGTGGCCGACTCATCGGTGTCCTGGAACCGGCCCCAGCGGCTGATGTCCAAAACCAGCACCGCCGAGTACGGCACGCGCGAGGACATCACGTCCGCGAGCAGACTCTGGAGACCGGCACGGCCTTTCAGCGTCAGGCCGCTGCGTCCGTGGTCGCGGTAGGTCCTGATGACCTGGATGCCGTGGCTGAGCGCGTAGAGGCTCAAGGCTGCGGTCTGGTTCTCCAGCGAGTAGCGCTGGTGCTCGGTCGACATACGAATGTACTGCGCCGCGAAGACAGGCGCCGGCTCGGGAGGCTTCTGTGTCATGAGGTCCGGTGAGGTTGCCAAAACCCCTAGAGACGCACCAGCCTTGCGGTTTCCCGGTCGTTGAATCCCGGCGTCGTCAAGCGGCCATCATGCGGTAGGCGAGGCTCCGCGGATCGGGAAGCGTCGGATCGACGATGGAGTCACCGATCTTTCGTGACGGGATCAACGGCCACTTCGGCGCGGTGATCTTGCTCTTTCCCAAGATTAGCTTCGACAACTTGGCCTGGGCCTGGCGCAGATGGGTGTTCATCAGCTTGGCCCGGGTGATGTATCCGGCGTTCACCCCAGGCAGGCTGTGGTTCATCAGCAGGTGCATGTCGACTTCCGACAACTCGGCTTCCTGGCCCAGGGTGCGATAGGTCTGACGTAGGTCATTGCCCCACTTGCTGAGGGTCTCGCGATCTTCCTTGTGGTGGGTCATGTGGCCGGACTCGCTGTCGCCCACAAAGATCCAGGTTTTGGCCTGTTCTGGCAGGAGGGCGCGTCCGGCTCGAATGGCGCGGATGAGGCAAAGGATCATCGGTCGCGACAGTGGGATGTCGAAGGCTTTGTTCGCGCCGCCCTTGGGACGCGGGACGTGCAGGATCCGATCACGCAGGTTTAGGTCGGCGAGGCGCGCCTGAAGGATCGCGCCCGGCCGGCTACCCGAAAGCAGGATGAAAAGGTGAAATTCCCGGCGGACCTGGTGGCGCATGAGCCGGGCTTCCTCGAACCAGCCGGGAAGATCATCGACGCCCATGGCGGTGTCGCGGCGCTTCTCAAGATTCCAGTCCACGGCGAGGGTGGGGTTCTCCGGCGGAAGTGACCGATGGCTTTTCCGGGCGTGATTGTAGATCGCCCGCAACGTCCGCATCGTGCCGTTTGCCGCGCTCGGCCCATGGTTCTCAGTTATGTAGTCGTGACGCTCCGAGACCTTGGACGGATCCTCTCCGAGTTCCTGCAGCGGGGTGTCCAGCCAATCGGTCAGGAGCCGTTCAACGTGCTTCTCATATCCCTCGATCGTCGCGGGGCTGCGCTCCTTGCGCTCCAGCACCGTTTTGTATCGAGCCCAGGCCTGTCGCAGCGTGACGCCGATCGGCTTGGGTGGCTCCTCGGGCTTAGCCTGCTCGGCCGCGACGGCCTCATCCTCGCGGATCAGTTCGCCGCTGGCGATCTTCGCCAGCAGAGCTTTGGCCTTCACGCGGGCGTCGCGCACCGACATGTCGCCAGCGTGTCCAATTGACACCGTCTTCCCGGCCCGCTTGCCATCTTCCCAATATTCGCCCTGGACCACGAACGTCTTGCGCCGGGCGCCGACGACAAGCTGGAAGCCCTTCAAATCGGTGTCGCGGACGGTGTACCGCTTGCCATCGGGCGGTGGGAGCTGGGCGATCGCTCGGTCGCTCAATGCCATCTTCAGATCGGCCATGCACAGGTCCTAAAGCTGCGTCGGTTTCAAATTGCACTGGGTTTGCACTGGGGTTTTGCAAATTCCAGTCTGTGTTTGGGACTACGACATAACCCTAGCGCGCACGACGTTTGGCGGCAAATCCTATTTAATTACAGACGATTGTGGTGTTGTGGCGTAAAATGGCGTATCAGGACGGTGGCGACGATTATGAACTACGAATCTGAGGGTCGGACGTTCGAATCGTTCCGGGCGCGCCATTTCTCCAAGCATCGTTGAAACGACTACGGTTCCACCGTCTGGGGGACCGTCTTTCGACGATTGCTACACAAACCTGCTACACAATCGCGACCACGATCTGGGATCAAGCTCCGGTAAACCCTCGGGAAAACAGCCGGGCGCGTGCTACACAAACGATCTACACAAACGGTCTCACATCGTAGGGCGAGGCGGTAGGCTCTACTACCGGCGACGAGTGCCGACGTCGTTGCTGTCTATTGTGGGAAAGCGAGAGGTCTGGCGGTCGTTGGGGACGGACAGCCCCACGGTCGCCCTGCGTCGTTCCCACGAAATCGCTGCTTCGATTGAGCGATATTTCGAGGCTGCTCGTTCGCAAGCCGGGCTGCCGGTCGATCACAAAATTCTGTCGGTAGCCGACGCTAAACTGGCGATCCGCGCCAAGGCTTCTTCTAACGAGACGGTCGTCAGCCTGACTCTCCGCGAGGTCTACGATACCTATATGACTGACCCCACTCGGGACTGGTCGCCAAGAACAAGGATGGCTTACGAGACCACCCGGAGACAGGCCTTGTCCCTCTTGGGTGGCGATCTACCGATCCGGTCGATCACCCGCGCACACTGCCGGGAAATGATCGAGCTTCTGCGCTGGCTTCCGCGCAACTCGTCCAAGATTTACCCCAAACTGTCGCCGGTCGAGATCGCCGCAAAGTCGCGGGAGGCCGGTCGCACCGACCTGATCAGTCCTGCTAACATCAACACCTACCTCAACAAGCTGTGCGGCGTGTTCAACTGGGCGATGAAGGAGCAGTTCATCGACCGGAACCCTGCCGTGGGTTTGAAAGTGCCCGATCCGGTCCTTCGTCGTGAGAAGCGGCTTCCGTTCTCCATGACGCAACTTACGGCGATTTTCGCGGCACCGCTCTACGTCGGTTGCCAAGACGATGGTCATGGCTATGCGAAGCCGGGCGACCAGAGACCAAAAACTGCCCGCTTCTGGATTCCGCTAATCGGCCTCTTCTGCGGCCTCCGGCTCAACGAGATTTGCCAACTTGATGTGGCGGACATCAAAGTCATTGAAGACGTCACGTGCTTCTGGGTCACGGCATCGACCGAGGCCGGTGGAACGGACAAGCGACTCAAAACCTCATCGAGCGAAAGGCTCGTTCCTGTCCATCCTTACCTTCTCGATCTCGGGTTCATGAAGTTCGTCGGTGATCGACGAGCGTCAAGGGACGCTAAGCTGTTCGGCGAGATCGAAGTGGGGTGTCTGGGCTACCGATCATCGACGTTCTCGCAGTGGTTCAGGCGGTTCGTCAGAAAGGCCGGAGCGGATTCCGCCAAGACCTGCTTTCACAGCCTTCGACATAACTTCCGCGACGCATTGCGTGAGGCGCAGGTGGACCGAGACATTGCTCTTGCTCTCGGCGGTTGGTCGCGCGGCGGGGGTGGCGGTGGGTCAGCCTCCGTTTCGGATGCTTATGGGAGCGGTTATCGCGTAGGGACGCTGTTGGCAGCCTTATCAAATGTCGCCTATCCCGACTTGAATCTCGCTCACCTTAGCGACCAACGCCCTCTGCCTGAATGTGGCCTCTTACCGCCTATAGGAGGGCGTTAACCCATCGTGTAGGACGTTGATCACCGCAGTCATTTGGAGGGGGCATGGCTAAGCGATTCAAAGCCACGATCAACCCTGCCCTCCTTACGTGGGCGAGGACGACGGCTAGCTACGATTTGGCCGAGGCGGCTGAAAGAATCAAAGTTGAAGCGGACGCGCTTGTCGCGTGGGAAGCTGGACAAGACCAGCCGTCCATCGCCCAACTGAGAAAGCTGGCGGTTCTCTACAAGCGTCCGCTCGCAGTTCTCTATCTGCCGGA
Source organism: uncultured Caulobacter sp. (assembly GCA_964601775.1). Taxonomy (GTDB): domain Bacteria; phylum Pseudomonadota; class Alphaproteobacteria; order Caulobacterales; family Caulobacteraceae; genus Caulobacter. The sequence continues at coordinate 11,311 of CAZRPD010000139.1, forward strand.
GCCCCCTGTAGACTTTCAGGCGATGCATGATTTCCGTCGTCTGCCCGACATGGGTCCGCGTCGGTTCTCGCCCGGTTTGACTTTAGAGGTTCGAAGGGCGCAACAGCGTCGAGAACTGGCAATTGAACTTTACCAAGAGAACGTTGTCGCACCGACGCCTTTCATTCTCCAAACGAACCTCGGGGCAGACCCAGAGGCAGTAGGCGTTCAGATCAGGGCAGCCCTCGGTGTTCGCCATGAGCAGCAAAGCCGTTGGGGCAATCAATTGCCCGCCTTTCGAGAGTGGCGGACCAAGATGGAGGAAGCCGGTGTTTTGGTTTTCCAAGCATCTCGCATCGAAAGCGACGAAGCTTCCGGCTTTGCATTCTGGGCTGAAACGTTCCCCCTGATCGTCGTCAACCGGAAGGATGTTTATCCACGGCGCACGTTCAGCCTGCTCCACGAACTAGCCCATCTGATGCTTCGGCAATCTGGCGTGTCGGAGGCCAATGTCGATGCACAGCGACCTGCGGTGGATGCCCGGATCGAAGTATTTTGCAACCATGTCGCGGCCGCCGCTCTTATGCCGCGCGCGCAGTTTGTTGCAGAAGCTCTGGTTGCGCAACGTCCCGGCATCCATGAGTGGCCTGACGACGCGATCCAAGCTCTGTCTGTCACGTACAATACGAGCCGCGAAGGCGTCGTGCGTCGTCTGCTGACCTTTGGGCGGGTCACTCAAGATTTCTACGAAAGAAAGCGCGCGCAGTATGCGGCGGAGTTCCGAGCGCAACGCCAGCGTGAACGTGAGGCTCGTGGTGACGACGGTATTCCTCGCGATATGCCGCGCGAGACAATCGCTGACTTCGGACGGCCGTTCATCCGTGCGGTCATTGAAAATTATCACCAAGACCGGATCACCCTCTCCGAAGTTTCGGGCTATCTAGGTGTTAAGGTCAGGCACATCCCTGTTATCGAATCTCAGGTCGGCATGGGTTGATGCCGACCACGGTCTACAGCATCGACACTAGTTGTCTTGTTCACGGTTGGCGGCGAGCCTATCCGCCGAAACGCTTCCCCGGCATCTGGGCTCGGATCGACGCCTTGATCGACGAAGGTCGGCTGGTCGCTTCCATCGAGGTCTACAACGAACTCGAAAAAAAGGATGACGAGCTTTGTGCTTGGGCGAAGGATCGGAAAGCGGCTCTCTTTAGAGAAATTGACGATGACGTGCAGGGTGCCGTTGTGCACCTCATGGCCACCTACCCGAAGCTTGTCGATACGGGCAAAGGTAAGTCAGGAGGTGATCCTTTTGTTATCGCTCAAGCACTTGCCGGTGATCCCGTTCTCACCGTCATCACGCAGGAGCACGGAGGCTCGCTCGACAAGCCTCGCATCCCGTTCGTTTGCGGGGAAGAGGGAGTTCCGTGCATTGATCTGTTGGCCTTGATCGAAGCTGAAGACTGGACCTTCTGACATCCGCTTTGGCGGAAGTATAAGTTTGCTCTCTCTCTTGTAGGGCTTCGACACGGTGTGCACGCGCCCGGCTGTTTTCCCGAGGGTTTACCGGAGCTTGATCCCAGATCGTGGTCGCGATTGTGTAGCAGGTTTGTGTAGCAATCGTCGAAAGACGGTCCCCCAGACGGTGGAACCGTAGTCGTTTCAACGATGCTTGGAGAAATGGCGCGCCCGGAACGAGACGGCTGATGGCCGTTTTGCTGGTCGTGCTCCGGTGCCGTGGCGGCGGTGATTTTGGCGTCATTGGCCATAGTGTTGGACCCCGGAGACTCAGGTGCTGGACTGGGCTTTAGGCTGCCGATCCAAGCGGCGTGAGGTCAACGATGTTGGGCCGGGCACCACGGCCGTGCGCCGGTTTTAACGGCGTTAAATCTGGATCAGGCGGTCGCGACGGTCTCACCACGGCCCTCTTCGACCGTCTGCATGGACCGTTTTGTCCGCATGACCGTGGCCGTGGAGACGCCGGTAGATTTGGCGACCGCGCGGATCGACTTGCCCTCGGCGAGGGCTTTGCGGACCTTGTCGATACGGATCGGCGCCACCGGCGGGCGGCCGAAGCGCGTGCCCTTCGCGCGCGAGCGTTCCTGCCCGGCGATGATGCGGCTGGTGATGATCGCGCGCTCGAACTCGGCGAAGACACCCAACATCTGGAAGAGCATCCGACCGGACGGCGTGCTCGTGTCGATGGCCTGCTGGTGCAGATAGAGATCGCAGCCTTGACCACGAACGTCGCTCAGGAAGGCCACCAGATCGCTCAGGGAGCGTCCCAGCCGGTCAACGCTCCACGAGGCCACGATGTCCACTTCCCGGCGCGCCACGGCCTTCAGGAGGGCGTCGAAGCCCGGCCGCTTATCCCTCCCCTTTGCGCCGCTGATGCCCTCGTCGGCGAAGGTCTGGACGATGGTCCAGCCCGACCGTTGGGCCACCTCATTGAGCACGAGAAGCTGGTTCTCGACGGTCTGGGTGTCCGTGCTGACGCGGACATAGAGAGCGGCGCGCTTCAGGTCTGGGCCTCCGTGGTCGTTGATGGGAACTGGCTTAGATTCTCACGGATCGGCGGGGGGTCAAGCGAGCAGGTGCCCTTGGTCATCCGCGCTTCTTGGCGCCCTTTTTGGGACTAGAAGACTTCAGCATGTTCACCGCTTGGCGATTGACGGGGCGGCCCCCCTTCTCAGCGAGGACAGCCAAAGATGTCTTGATGGGCGGCAACGCCTCAAGGTGCTTGCTCGCCTTGATCCGAGCGGCACGCGCCGGAGTCATTTTCGACTGTTTCGTCATCGGGTCCCCCGCCCCATTGGCCGTGACAAAACCCGGTCTGTAAACGGCGGACAGAATCCGTTGCGTGGCCTCGATCCGACCCACACCAAAACCCGTGGTCAGAAGTTTCTGGTTCTGTCACGCCTGCCTTCGCCGAGGCCAGCAGGCTCTGTCGCCTGCGTGCTTATCGGGAGCGGCTCC
>CAZRPD010000140.1:0-14155 GCA_964601775.1 uncultured Caulobacter sp.
AAGCGCCCCCTCCGTCACGATGCGTATCCGCATCGCGCCACCTCCCCCGTTTCACGGGTGAGGAGAAGCAGTTTCCCTCCTGCCCCGCTTGCGGGGGAAGGTGGCGCGGCGCCGAGAGGCGACGTGACGGAGGGGGCGCGGTTCCGCTCACCCCGCCAGCGCGAAGTCCACCGCCGCTTCGGCGTGGATGTCGGTGCTGTCGAAGGCGGGCAGGGACGAGGTCGCTACGTCCAGGATCATGCAGATCTCGGTGCAGCCGAAGATCAGGCTGTCGGCGCCCTGGGCGTTCGCCGTCTCGACCAGGGCCAGCAGCGCGTCGCGCGAGCTGTCCTTGACCACGCCGGCGCACAGTTCGTCGAAGATGATGGCGTGGGTCGCGTCGCGGCCGACTTGGTCGGGGACCATGACCTCGATCCCATGCGTCTCCATGCGCGCCTGGTAGAAGCCGTTCTCCATCGTGTAGCGCGTGGCGATCAGCAGGGGGCGCTTGCACCCCGCCGCCTTCAGTTTGGCAGCCGTCTCGTCGATCACGTGGATGACAGGAACGCTCGTCGCGGCTTCGACCGCCGGGGCGGTCAGGTGCATGGTCACCGCGCAGATCAGCAGGCAGTCGGCGCCGGCGCTCTCCAGCGCCTGGCCGGCCGCGCCCAGATAGGCGCTGGCGTCGTCCCAACGGGCGGATTTCTGCATGTCGACGATGGTCTGGAAGTCCACCGAGCGCAGCAGGATGTCCGCCGAATGGAACCCGCCCAGCCGCGCGCGCACCGCCTCGTTGATCTTGCGATAGTAGATCGCCGTGGCCTCGAAACTCATCCCGCCGATCAGGCCGATCTTCCGCATCGCGCTACTCCGAAACTGAAGCGGGCAGTCTAGGCGGGAGCCCTGAGTCTAGGCCAGGGCCTCGATCGCCGCTTGTTCCGCCGGCCAATGGTCGAAGGCCAGCAGGATCTGCTGGGCGGTGGCCTCGGCGATCAGCACGCCGTCCTAGCGCCGGAACTCGGCCCGCGCGGTGATCAGCTGGCGGGTCTGGGCTACCACGCGCGCTTCGATCGCCAGCGGGCCGCCGCGCCCGACCTTCAGGAAGTTCAGCTGCAGGTTCACGGTGCGATAGAGCCGGTCGTGCGGGACGACGGTCATGGCCGCGAAGGCCAGGACCTGGTCGGCCAGGGCGGCCAGATAGCCGCCGAACAGCGAGCCGTCGGCGGTGGCCAGCTCGGGCGCCGGTCGCCAGGACTTGCGCACCCAGCCCTCGCCCCAGTCGTCGATCAGGCCCAGCCGTAGGGTCTGGACGATCGGCGGCGGGGTCGCCGTTCCGGCCTTCAGCGCGTCCAGTCGATCGGTGGCCCAGGTCATCGCATCCTCCCGCTGTGAACCTGGCGGAAGGCTAGGGGAGGCGGCCCAGCTCTGTTACTCGACTCTGGTGGATCGCCGGGCCGGGGAGGGCTTTGGATGAAGACCGCTGAAAACATGCGGAAAATCCCGCGCCAGAGCCGCGCCGGCGACACGGTGGATGTCGTGCTGGAGGCGGCGGCTCAGCTTCTGGAGGCCTCGGGCGAGGCCGGCTTCAACACCAATGCGGTGGCCGAGCGGGCGGGGGTCAGCATCGGTACGCTCTATCGCTACTTCCCCGACAAGCAGTCGATCCTGTGCGCCCTAGCTCTACGCGAGACCGAGGCGCACCAGCGCGCCGTGATGGCGGTGGTCGAGGGCGGCGGACCGGCTTTGGCGCGCGACCGGGCGATCATCCGCGCCTTTCTGCAGGCCTTCGATGGCCGCAGCCGGGCCCGCCGGATCGCGGCTTCGGCGATGCTGGCCAAGGCCGATCACGCCGCGCTGGCGGCGCGGTTCTTGGCCGCGGAGGAAGGGATCGTCGACGCGAAGGGTCAGCCCCTGACCCGCGTGCAGGCCTTCGTGCTGTCGCGCGCCGTGCATGGGGCCATGCGGGCGGCTGTGCTGGAGGGCGCCGACTTCCTGCAAAGCCGCGCGTTTGAAGACGAGCTGGTGCGGCTAGGCCGCGCCTATCTCGGCTATCGCGTCTAGGGGCGCGGCGGTTCCGGCGGCGGCGGGGCCTGCGGCACACCGCTGTTGGGCGCGGCCGGCGGGGCCGGCTCGGCGGGTTCAGCCGGCACGGTCAGCGGCGCGACGGGCAGGCCGTCGGGGCCAATCTCGCCTTCCAGGGGCAGGCCCAGGTCTTCCAGCGGATCGACCTCGACCGGCGCGGCGACGGGACGACCCAGGGCCGACAGCATGAAGGCCTTCCAGATCTTGGCCGGCTCGCCGCCGCCGACGACGCCGTTCATCGGGCTGTTGTTGTCGTTGCCCAGCCAGACCCCGACCACCAGGTCCTCGACGTAACCGACGAACAGGGCGTCGTGATAGTTCTGGGTGGTGCCGGTCTTGCCATAGGCGCCGGCGATGGCCGCCTCCAGGCCCGTGCCGCGATGGGTGGCCGAGCGCAGCAGGTCGCGCATGTTGGCCAGCACCGCCTTGTCGTAGGCGCGCGTGGCCGGCTTCTGGAAGGTCTCCAAGCCGTGCGCGACGATCGGATATTCGCCCGCCGCCACCGAGGCGTAGGCGGCCGTCAGGCGGGTCAGGCTCATCGGCCCGGTGCCCAGCGCCATGGTCAGGTCGGTGGGGATGTCCTCGGTGACGCCCAGGTCGCGGGCGACCTTGATCACCTTCGCCGGACCCAGCTCGTGGGCCAGGCGCACGGCGGCGACATTGGACGAGCCGGCGAAGGCGGTGATCAGCGGCACTTCGCGGCCGTGATACTTGCCCTCGTGGTTCTTGGGCATGTAGCCGCTGACCTCGACCGGGGTGTCCAGGATCGGGCTGGTGACGGTCATGCCCTCGCGCAGGCCGGCCAGATAGACGAACAGCTTGAAGGCCGAGCCCGGCTGGCGTTCGGCGTCGGCCCGGTTGAACTGGCTGGTCTTGTAGTCGCGGCCGCCGACCATGGCGACGATGCGGCCGTCCTTGCGCATGGCCACCAGGGCGCCTTGGGTGACGTTCAGCACCTTGCCGTCGCGGGCGATGTAGTCGTTGAGGATCTGCTCGGCGCGGGCCTGCAACTTGGGATCCAGGGTGGTGCGGACCTCCGTCTCGCCATAGCGGGCGCCGATGCTGGCGCGGGCCTGGGGCAGGACCCAGTCGGCGAAGTAGGAGCCGGTGGGCAGCTTGTCCTGGCCCTCGACCGGGCCGACGTTGCGCACGGCGTCAGCCTGGGCGCGGGTGATGGTCTGCGTCTCGACCATGGCCTCCAGCACCACGGCCATGCGCTCGCGGGCGCCGTCCAGGTTGCCGGTGGGGGCCAGACGCGAAGGGGCCTTGACCATGCCGGCCAGCATCGCCGCTTCGCCAATGGACAGCTGCTCGGGCGACTTGCCGAAATAGTGGCGGGCCGCGGCGCGCAGGCCAAAGGCGCCGTCGCCGAAATAGACCGACGACAGATAGCGCGACAGGATCTCGTCCTTGGAGAGGCGCATCTCCAGATAGACGGCGATCATCGCTTCCTGGGCCTTGCGACGCAGGTTGCGGTCGCTGTTGAGGAAGGCGTTCTTGGCCAGCTGCTGGGTGATGGTCGAGCCGCCTTCAGAGACGCCGCCGGCCTGAGCGTTGCGGCCAAGAGCGCGCATGATCGCCTTGGGATCGACGCCCATGTGGCTGCGGAAGCGGCGATCCTCGATGGCGATGAAGGCGCCGGGCACATAGGCCGGCAGCTTGGCCACATCGATCGGGGCTTCCTTGTACGAGCCGCGGCGGGCGATCGGCGAGCCGTCCTGGGCGACCAGCACGATGGCGGAGTTGTCCAGCGGCTCCAGCGCCTGGCTCAGCGGCAGCGACCAGAACAGCGAACCGACCAGCACGACCAGCGCCGCCAGGATCGCGACTGCGCCGCCGATCCAAAGCGGGCGCTTCCAGATCGGTGTCTTGGGCGGCTTGGCGACCGGTTCGGCCGGGGAGAGCGCGGCCTCGGGGACGGCCTCGACCGCCTCGGGGAGTTCGGTTTCGGCGGCTTCGGGCTCGGCGTCCTGCGGCGGGGCTTCAGGCTCGGGCGCAGGGACCTCTTCGACGACCGGCTCGACCGGCGCGGCGGCGGCCGGAGCCTTACGCGGGCGGCGGGGCTTGGGCGGCGTGGGCTGGGACGCCGTGGCGGACGGCTCGCCCGCCGAGGCCGACATCGCGGCCGAGGCGCGCGGCTTGCGAGGCTTGCGCGGCTTCGGCGCCGGGTTTTCGCCCTCTGAAGGCTTGGGAAAAGCGTCTTTGGGATCGTCGGACATGGGGCGCTCGCTTCGGGCGCACGCCCTCACTCGTCTCGGCGGGTGGAATACCACACGGCCCCGGCAAGCCAAGCGCGCGGAACGGGAAGTTTTTTCAGCGCCCGCCCTTGAATGGCCAGAAAGCGAGCATAACTCACCTCCCGTGAGGCGAGAGCCTCTGCCCTTCCTGGGCGTTTCCTCCCTAACTTCTCAGCCCGGACGGTTTTCGCCCGGGCTTTTCTTTTGTCTGAAGCTCTATTCGGCCGCGACGGCCAGGCCGCCGAAGCGCTGGGCGCGGGCGGCGTTCGAACGCAGGTCCGAGAAGCTCTTGGCGACCAGCGGATAGTCGTCCGGCAGGCCCCACTTGGCGCGGTACTGGTCGTCCGTCAGGCCCAGCTGGTTCAGGTGACGGCGCAGCGAGCGATAACGGCGACCGTTCTCGAAGCTGATGATCGCGTCGTCGGTGACGCTAGCGGCGATCTCTTCTTCCGACGGCGCATTGCGCGGCGCGATCGCGCCCGGCTGGCCGGCGAACACCACCTCAAGGGCGGCGTAGGTACGGGCGGTCAGGCCCGGCAGGTCATCGGCCGCGACCGCATTGTTGCTGACATAGGCGGCGACCACTTGAGCGGCGATCTCCGCGGCGCGTTCCTGAGCTTTGTTCATCACAAGTCTCGCTTTCGCTTAAAGAAAAGGCCCGGGGACACGCTTGAGAGGGCGTCCCCGGGCCGGTAGGCGGGTTAGTCTTTAGTGAGCCCCGGCGGCGCGCAGGCGGTCGCCGTAGGCGCAGGGGCTGGGGAGTTCGACGTGAACCCCGGCCCGGGCCTTGCCCTTCAGCCAGTCGCTCAGCGCTTCGGCCACCGTGTGGTCGAGGCTGGTGAGGCCCCGGGTGTCGAGCTTAACGCGACCGTTGTTCGGGACGGCGTCCAGAACCTTGGCGATCTTGGGCAGCTGGACGAAGGTGGCCGCGCCCTCGAGACGGATTTCCTTTTCGTCGCCCACGTCGTTCTGGGCGATGTTCAGGCGCATCTTCTTGAGGTTCGGCACCAGTTCCAGCAGCGTCAGGGCCATACCGACCAGCACGCCGGTCAGCAGGTCCGTGGCCACCACCATCACGAAGGTGGCGCCCCAGATCATGGCGGGCAGCAGGCCGTAGCGGGCGAACAGGTGGCGGACGTGGTCGAGGCTGACCAGCTTCCAACCCGTCACGACCAGCACGCCGGCCAGGGCGGCGCTGGGCACCATCCGCAGCAGCCAGGGCAGCAGGGCGACGAAGGCCAGGATCCACACGCCGTGCAGGATGGCCGACATGCGGGTCACGGCGCCGGCCTGGACGTTGGCCGAGCTGCGCACGATCACGCCGGTCATCGGCAGGGCGCCGACGAAGCCGCACAACATGTTGCCGATGCCTTGGGCGCCCAGCTCCTTGTTGTACTTCGTGCGCTCGCCGTCATGCATGCGGTCAACCGCGGCGGCCGACAGCAGGGTCTCGGCCGAGGCGATGAAGGCCACCGCGACAGCGGTCACCAGCAGCATGGGATTGGCCATCTTGGCGAAGTCGGCCACGCCGGGGATGGCGATCGCCGCGGCGATCGATTCCGGCACGACGATCTTCTGGACGTCCAGGTTCAGCGCGATCGCCAGCACGGTGCCGGCGATGACGCCCAGCAGGGCGCCCGGAACCAGCTTCAGGGCCTTGGGACGGAACTTCTCCCACAGCAGGATCGAGCCGATCGTCACCACGCCGACCGCGAGAGCGGCTTCGACCTGGGTCAGGTTCGCGAACTGCACGCCCGCGATGGCGCCGGGGATGGCGGCGAGGTTCTGCAGGGCGTGGGCCTTGGGCGAGTCGCCCAACACGACGTGGAACTGACCGGCTACGGTCAGCACGCCGATGCCGGCCAGCATGCCGTGCACGACGGCCGGCGAGATGGCGCGGAACCACTGGCCCAGCTTGAACGCGCCGGCGACCAGTTGCACCAGGCCGGCGACAACCAGGATCGGACCCAGCATGGACAGGCCATGCTTGGCCACGATCTCGAACACGATGACGGCCAGGCCGGCGGCGGGGCCGCTGACCTGCAGGGGCGAGCCGGCCATGGCGCCGACGATGACGCCGCCGATGATGCCGGTGATCAGGCCGCGTTCGGCCGGAACGCCCGAGGCGACGGCGATGCCCATACACAGGGGCATCGCCACGAGGAAGACGACGATCGACGCGATGAAGTCACGCGAGATGGTCGCCGAAAAGCCGGTCTTTGCAGCCGGGGAGGAGGCGGCGGGAGCGGTCATTCGGCGGCGATGCCCAGGTGGTGAGCGGCGACCATGCGCTTGGAGGGACGCGCGGCGACGGGCAGGGGCGAGCCTTCGTAGACCTTCTCGAACTGGCCGGTGTCGCCGTTATAGGCCTGGATCAGGCCGGTCTCGATCTCGAAGAACCAGCCGTGCAGGGTCAGCTTGCCCTGGGCCATGGCCGAGGCCACCGACGGGTGGGTGCGCAGGTGGTTCAGCTGAACGACGACGTTTTCCAGCGACAGGGCGCGGGTCATGCCGTGCTCGTCCAGGCCGTGATAGGCGTTGCAGACGACGCTGTGAGCGGCGTGGGCGTGGCGCAGCCAGGCGGCGACGTTCGGCATCTTTTCCAGGGCGGCCGGGTTCGAGAACGCCTTCATGGCGCCGCAGTCCGAGTGGCCGCAGACGACGATGTCGCGAACGCCCAGCGCCATGACGGCGTATTCGACCGCCGACGAGACGCCGCCGTTGGCTTGGCTGAACGGCGGGACGATGTTGCCGGCGTTACGGCAGACGAACAGGTCGCCGGGGGCGGCCTGGGTGATCAGCTCGGGGACGACGCGGCTGTCTGCGCAGGAGATCATCAGGGCCGAGGGGCTCTGACCGTGGCTGGCCAGGCGCTCATACAGAGCGCTCTGAGCCGGGAAGACCTGGCCGCTGAAGAGGGCGGCGCGTTCGAGAAACTGTTCCAAAGGAACCTCCGTGCGCTAGACCGTGGCCATCGAAACTCGCGGTTTCGCGCGATCACGCTCTAAGTGAACTTTATCCGCCGCGACGCTTGGAAAAGGGGGGGCAGGCGCCGCGGCGGGCGTCAGGCGGGTGGCGCCTGGCACAGTACGAAGGTCGTGTCGGGGTTTTGCTGCGACGCAGCGGTTTTTGTTACAAAGGTTGTCAGCCGCTCTCAGAGGGCGGGGAACCGAAGCTCAACCCGCAAACCGCCTTGAGGCCTGTTCTTCAACACCAGATGGCCTCCTTCGCGGTGCAATATCTGCTGCACGATGGTCAGGCCCAGGCCCAGACCCGCGGTATTGCGCGCGCGGGCGTTATCCAGCCTGTGAAATGGCTGCAGAACCTCGGCCAGCTGCGCCTCTGGAATGCCCGGCCCGTCGTCTTCCACGGCCAGAACGATGGTGCGATCTTCTCGCGTCAAAATCAGCGCCGCGCTGCCGCCATAGTGCAGGGCGTTCTCGACGACATTTGTAATCGCGCGTTTCAGCGAAAGCGGTCGCGCTTGCACCGGAACATGCTCCAGTCCCGAGAAGGTGGCGTCGCGTTCGGCGTCGGTGGCGTCGTCGACGATGGTCATGGCGATGGCCGCCAGATCGGTGCGGCGCGAGGGCTCGGGATCCTCCTGACCGCCCAGATAGGCCAGCAGCGAGTCGAGCATGGCCGCCATTTCGTCGACGTCGTTCTCCAGCGCTTCGCGGGCGACCGCGTCCTGGACGAAGCCGGCCCGCAGGCGCAGGCGCGCCAGCGGCGTACGCAGGTCGTGGCCGACGGCGGCCAGGGCCTCGGTGCGGGTCTTCAGCAGGCCGGCGATGCGGTCCTGCATGGCGTTGAAGGCCTTGGCCACCAGCTTCAGGTCGCCGGCCCCGCTCTCGGCGATGCGCACCTGGGCGCCTTGGGCGCCTTGGCCGATCTTGTCGGCGGCCTCGGCCAGCGCCCGCAGGGGGCGGCTCAGATTGCGCAGCACCAGGGTCGAGGCGGCCACGACCCCCAGGCCCAGGATGAAGGCCGAGCCGGCGCTGCTGAGCAGCACGGCCCACGAGGCGGCGCGGATCTTGGTCTTCAATGTCACCCAACTGCCGTCGCGCAGCTTCAGCGCCACCTTCAGGTGGGTGTCACGGGGCAGGGTGCGGTCGAGGTCGGCGTTGAAGCGCAGATCGCGGCCGCGCAGGGTCGGCTCGGCGTCCTGGAACCGCTGACGCATCTGCTGTTCGGTGGCGCGGTCGTGATTGATCATCGGCGGCAGGGCCGACCAATGCAGGGTCACGCCGTGGCTGGACATCTCCTCGGCGTGCGAAGAGCGGATCTCGGCGGGCGAGACGTCCAGAAGCGCCTCGGCGGTCACCAGCTGTTCGGCGGCGCGCCGGATCTGGTTGTCGCGATTGGGATAGATGCGGCTGTTCTCGAACAGGATCGAGCTGCCGATGAACTCCAGCGCCACGGCCAGCATCAGCACCAGGGTGACCTGGCCCACCAGCCGCTGAGGCCACAGCCGCAACGGCTTCATGCAGACTATCTACGCTCCACGGCGGCGGTGAAGATGTACCCCACGCCTCTGACGGTCCGCAGCAGAGCCTCGGCCTGACCGGTGACGGCCAGTTTGCGGCGCAGGCGGCTAACCAGCACGTCGATACTACGATCCGAAGCGTCGGAGAAGCGCGCGCGCGACATCTCCAGCAGGCGTTCGCGGCCGATCACCCGCTGGGGCGAACTCAGGAAGGCCAGCAGCAGGTCGAACTCGGCGCCGGACAGGTCGACGAAGGCGCCGTCGGGCGACAGCAGCTCGCGGCGGCCGGGATCCAGCGTCCAGCCGGCGAAGGTCATCTGCTGATGACCGCGCGGCTGAGCGGCCTGTACGCCGTTCTGGGTGCGGCGGAGGATCGCGCGGATGCGGGCGATCAGCTCCTTCTTGCTGAACGGCTTGCCGATATAGTCGTCGGCGCCCAGCTCCAGGCCGATCAGGCGATCGGTCTCGTCGTCGCGGGCGCTGAGCATGACGATCGGCACGTCGCTCTCGCGGCGGATGCTGCGGCAGAGGTCGAAGCCGTTGCTGCCGGGCAGCATGATGTCCAGCAGGATCAGGTCGACCGCATTGGTCTCCAGCATCCGGGCCATCTCGGCGCCGTGGGCGGCGCTGAGCGGCTGGAAGCCTTCCTCGCGCAGCAGGCGCATCAGAAGAGTCCGCAGCGCCGGATCGTCCTCGACGATCAGAACAACGGGCGCGACGGGAGCCGTCGCCATCTCGCGCGGCAGGGCGATGGTGCCTGGGCCTGTAGAGTCCATGTTTCCGGTACTTAAGCGCGGCGAGGCCGCGAACAAGGTGAACTTAGCGCTTTGTGGCCATCGCCGCCCATAAATGGGCCACCCGAAAGGGGTAGGACGGGCCTCCCTCGGCGCCAAGCGTCTTCCGGCTGGGCTGGCCGCGGCCTTTCATCGCGGTGAAGAAAGGGCGCCCCCGCGCGTATTGCAGGTATTGGGGATTACGCGCGGAGGCTGGCCGCCGAAGCGGCGTCTAGTGTCCGGGCCTTAGGCGGCGCGGCAGATTTCCGAGACCTGGGCGCGCACGGCGTCGGCCTGCGACTTGGCGGCGGACGCCTTGCGGAAGGTCACGTGGACCACGCCTTCGCCAGCTTGAGCCTTGGCGACATCGGCGCGAGCGCTCAGGGTCTTGGCGGCCGGCGCGGCGCAGGCGATGGACGCCTCGACGGTGACCATGCGCTTCTTGTGAACTTCTTCGGTGAAGGTCCGGCCTTCGCCGGCCGGACCGGCGAAAGCCGGAGCCGCGGCCAGGGTCACGAAGGCAGCGAGGCTGATGGAAGCGAAAACTTTCATAACGTTACGACTCCGGTGGCGTCTGGGCGAGGGGCTAAGGCCGACCGTCGCCGTCGATCCACATCTTCAAAAGGGATGGCCGCCCCCGTCCTGGGAGCGGCCGTGCTGTGTTTTAAAGATTGGGGAGGACGCCTTTCGGTTCTGCATCGCGTTCGTGACAAAGAGTGTCTCGCTGCGAGTCTGGGCGCCTCTGCCTAGAGTTTGAGCTTTTCGGCGATCGCCGACCACGGGACCAGCTTGAAGTTCTGGTTCTCGGGCGGCGAGACGTTGCGGCCGTCCTGCGCCACGAAGGCGCCGCCCTCCAGGCCCGCGCCCAGCGAGGCGGAGGTCACCTCAAGGCCATCGGTCTCGGAGATCCCGTCGATGCCGCGTTCGCCGTTGGCGTTGACCGCGAAGCTGCCGACATAGGCGTTGTCGCCCTCGCGCCTGAACACGGCGTAGGTGTTGTTGCCCTGGCTGGAGACGACCAGATAACCCTTGCCCTTGGGCTGGGCGTAGATGGCCACGCCTTCCAGGTCGTCCTTGAGCGCCGGATTGTCGGCGACGCGGGCGATGGCCTTCTTGGCCGAGCCAGCCTTGGCGTCGGCCCCCAGCTTCCACAGCGCGACGTCTTCTTCGGCGACATAGAGGGCGCCGGTCTCGTCGTCGGCGACGCAGCCTTCGGTCTGGGTGTCGAACTTGAGGTCGCGGACGGGCAGGGCGCGGACCTTGCCGGCGGCGGTGGCCGTCAGCTTCCACTGGCGCACCAGGCCGTCGGGGTCGCCGATGAACACGAAGGTCTCGCCCTTGCGGTCCTGGTACATGCACAGGCCGTAGGGATCGGACAGGCCGGTGGGCAGGTGGCCATCGGCGACGCTGGTCAGGGTCCGTGTCGCTGGATCGACCGTGTACAGAGCGATCGACTTGTGGGTGCGGTCGCTGGCGGCGACCAGGGCCACGCTCTTGCCGGCCAGCTTGAAGCCCTGGCGCAGGTCGACATTGTTCATCTTGCCGTTCGGCAGCTCCTGCAGGACCTTGCCCGACAGGTCGTAGACCAAGAGGCCGCGCTTCTTGTTGGTGCCGATGATCGTGCTCTGGGCTGGATCGGTCGGGTGGACCCAGATAGCCGGATCGTCGGCGGCGTCGCCGTCATTGGCCACCGGCGTGGTCTCCATGGTCGCCTGGACCAGGGCCAGCTTGCTGGGGGCGATCTGCGGCGCGTCCTGGCCGACCGACAGCTTCAGGGCGGCGGCGACATCGGCCCACGAGACGATCTTGCTGTTGGCGCCCTGCTTGAGGTCGTCGGCGATCAGCAGCGCTCCGGCGGGCAGGTTCGAGCCGACCGGCGCGCGCAGGCCGTAGAGGCCCGAGGGGCTGTCGATGGCGACCTTGAATGCGCCCACGAAGCGGTCGTCGGCGCTGCGGTCATAGACGTTGAACGTCCCGCCCTCGACGTTCGAGGCCACGAGGTAGTCGCTACCTTTGCCGCCGTTGACGATCGCCAGGCCCCCGACCTCGCCGGCGATCTTGCCCAGGCGGTTGGCGTCGATCAGGGTCGGCACGGCCTCGGCCTCCGGATCGGCGTCGTAGCGCCAGATCCCGACCGCCTCCTGGGCGACATAGAGCGCGCCGCTGGCGTCGTCGCTGACGCAGAACTTGGCCTCGGACGACAGGGTCATGCGGCGCACCAGGCGGCCGTCCATCTTGCCGTCGGCGGTCGGGTACAGCAGCCACTGGTCCAGCTGGCCCGCGCCGCCCAGCGCGAAGGCGTAGAGGGCGCCGTCGCGGGCGCTGCGATGCAGGCAGACGCCTTCGCCGGCATAACCCAGCTTCAGCGGCCGGGCGTCGATGGCCGTGGCCTTGCCAGTAGCGAAGTCGTAGCGCGACAACCGCAGCAGGCCTTCACGGCGGTCCAGCACCGCGATCAGGTCGTCGCGAACATCGACGCCATAGGTCTCGCCGCCGGGCGTCGCGCCGGTGCGCTGGCCGTCCAGGCCATAGACTTCCAGTCCGCCCAGTTCGCCGGTCGCCAGGATCACGCTCTTGGCGGGATCGGAGGGATTCCTCAAAAGCGCAACGCCATTGGCGCCGCCCTGGGCGGTCGGAACCGTCGCGCCGGCCACCTTGATGTCAGGCGGCGTGACGGTCTGGGCCAGGGCCGGCGTCGCGGCGGCGAGGGCCAGCAGGCTGGCGGCGAGTTTCAACTTCAGGCGGTTCATGGCGTCCCCTCTGGTCATGCTTGACGCTGCTCTAGAGGCGCGTCGCTGACACCGGGCTGACGGATAGCGTTGCCGTGCGTCAGGGCCGTGTCAGGATGGCCGTGGAATCATCACGCCCATGATCAAGCATCCCATCCTGCTCGCGCTCGCCGCCATCGCCGTCGTTTCAGCGACCGGCGCGTCCGCCGACGACAAGAAGACGCGCAGCCACGAGGCCGCCCGCCTGGCGCTGCTGCGCAAGGAGGTTCTGCCGCTGACCCGCATCCTGGCCATCGCCGCCCAGCGCGCGCCCGGCGAGGTGATCGAGGTCGAGCTGGAGGAGGCCGGCCCCGGCCGCCTGAAGTACGACCTGAAGATCCTGGCCAAGAACGGCCGCGTCCGCGAGCTGGAGCTGGACGCCAAGACCGGCGCGACCCTGAAGCTCGAGGACGACTGAGTGCGCGCCCTGGTCGTCGAGGATGATCCCGTCGTCGGTCCCGACCTGGCCAAGGCGCTGGGCGAGGCCGGCTTCGTCGTGGATCTCGCTCGCGACGGCGAGGACGCCGCCTTCAAGGGTCAGGTCGAGGACTATGCCGTGGTGATCCTGGACCTGGGCTTGCCGCGCCTGGACGGGCTGTCGGTGCTGCGCGGCTGGCGCAAGGACGGCCGGGCCTTTCCGGTGCTGATCCTGTCCGCGCGCGGCGACTGGACCGAGAAGGTCGAGGGTATCGAGGCCGGCGCCGACGACTATCTGGCCAAGCCGTTTCAGATGGGTGAGCTGCTGGCCCGCGTCCGGGGGCTGGTGCGCCGCGTGGCCGGCCGGACTTCGCCGGTGATCCAGGCCGGACGCCTGGCCTTGGACACCCGCCGGATGTCGGCGACCCTGGACGGCGCGCCGCTCAAGCTGTCGCCGCTGGAGTTTAGGCTGCTGGACTGCCTGGCGCATAATCCCGGCCGCGCGGTCTCGGCCGGCGAACTGGCCGAGCAGCTCTATGGCGTGGCCGACACGGCCGACGCCAACGCCATCGAGGCCTTGGTCACCCGCCTGCGCCGCAAGGTCGGCGCCGAGGTCATCGAGACCCGGCGCGGTTTTGGCTATCTGCTGACCGGCCTCGACTCATGAAGGGCGTCTCGCTGCGAGGACGGCTGATCGCCGGCGGCATGCTGGCGATCCTGGCGGCCCTGGCGGTGTCGTGGCTGGCCATGACCTGGCTGTTCGAGCGCCACATCGTCCGCCGCGAGACGGCCGAGCTGACCCGCGTCGGCCAAGCGGTGGTTGCGGGCCTGCGGCTGACGCCTCAGGGCGCGCCGGTGGTCGAGGCTCGCCTGGCCGATCCGCGCCTGCTGAAGGCGGCGGGCGGGCTCTACTGGCAGGTCACCACCTCGGCCGGCAGCCAGCGGTCGGTGTCGCTATGGGATCAAGCGCTGGCGACGTCGAAGGTCGGCGGCGACGACTGGCACGCGCGCTTGGCCGAGGGGCCGTTTGGCGACCGCATCCTGCTGGTCGGGCGGACGGTGCGCCCCGACCGTCACGGCCCACCGGTGCTGGTCCAGGCGGCCAGCGACGCCGCGGCCTTGGGCGCGGCGGGCGGCGCGTTCGGCCGCGACCTGGCGCTGTTCCTGGCGGGGCTTTGGGTGGTGCTGTCGGCCGCCGCCGCCTTGCAGGTCGCGCTGGGCCTGTCGCCGCTCGCCCGTGTCCGCGACGACCTTTCCCGGCTGCGCAAGAGCCCCGCGGCGCGGATGTCCGACGACCACCCGCGCGAGATCGCCCCGTTGGCCCAGGCGATCAACGCCCTGGCCGAGGCTCGGGAAGGCGACGTCGCTCGCGCCCGCCGCCGGGCCGGCGACCTGGCCCATAGCCTGAAGACC
>CAZRPD010000141.1:0-14072 GCA_964601775.1 uncultured Caulobacter sp.
GGGCGCCTGACCTATGCTCAGTCGATGAAGTGGTACGGCAGCGACAAGCCCGACACGCGCAACCCGATCAAGATGCAGGACGTCTCCGAGCACTTCCGTGACGGCGGTTTCGGCCTGTTCGCCAAGATCCTGGGCGCTGACGCCAAGAACGCCATCTGGGCGATCCCGGCCCCGACCGGCGGCAGCCGTGCGTTCTGCGACCGCATTAACAGCTGGGCGCAAGGCGAAGGCCAGCCGGGCCTGGGCTATGTCTTCTGGTCGGAAGACCAGGGCGGCTGGGGCGGCCCGATCGCCAAGAACCTGGGCGAACCGACTCAAGGCCTGATGGAATCGCTGGGCCTGGGCGCCGGCGACGCCGCCTTCTTCGTGGCCGGCGATCCGGCCGTGTTCGCCAAGTTCGCCGGCCTGGCCCGCACCCGCGTCGGTACGGAACTGAAGCTGGTCGCCGAGGAGCAGTTCAAATTCTGCTGGATCGTCGACTTCCCGATGTTCGAGTGGAACGAGGAAGAAAAGAAGGTCGACTTCTCGCACAACCCGTTCTCGATGCCGCAAGGCGGTTTGGAGGCCCTGGAAACCCAGGACCCGCTGACCATCCGCGCCTATCAGTACGACATCGTCTGCAACGGCTACGAGTTGTGCTCGGGCGCGATCCGGAACCACAAGCCCGAGATCATGCTCAAGGCCTTCGCCACCGCCGGCTACGGCCCGGAAGTGGTCGAGGAGCAGTTCGGCGGCATGCTGAACGCCTTCCGCTACGGCGCGCCGCCGCACGGTGGCCTGGCCCCCGGCATCGACCGCATCGTCATGCTGCTGGCCGAGCAGGTCGCCATCCGCGAAGTCATCGCCTTCCCGCTGAACCAGCAGGGCCAGGACCTCTTGATGAACGCGCCGGCCAATGTGCTGGATAAGCAACTGAAAGAGCTGCACATCCGCACCGCGCCGCCCATCAAGGTTTAAGGCGCAGGCGAAAGCCAGAAACAAAGAAGCCCTCCGATCTGGTCGATCGGAGGGCTTTTTCTTGGTCGGTCAGGTCGCTCTCAATTCCCCTCAGCGGGGCGGGGCGGGAGGCCTTGGCGGCGCAGGCGGAGCGGGCGGGGCCTTGGGCATCTCGCGCAACAGCATGATCCGCGTGCTGCGCCCACCG
Organism: uncultured Caulobacter sp.; assembly: GCA_964601775.1. GTDB lineage: Bacteria > Pseudomonadota > Alphaproteobacteria > Caulobacterales > Caulobacteraceae > Caulobacter. The sequence continues at coordinate 1,145 of CAZRPD010000141.1, forward strand.
CAGTTGCGGACCGAAAGGCCGCCCGGCAGGCGCGTACGGGTGTCGCCGCAGGCTTCGTCCAGCTGGTCCTGATCCAGGCCCCGCGCGCCCGACAGGTCCACGCCGCTGAGGTTGGCGCCCGAGAGGTCGGCGTTTCGGAAGTCGGCGCCGTTGAACAGCGCGCCGCGCAGATTGGCGTTGTTGAACTCCGCATTGCGGAAGATCGCCCGCTCGAAATTGCCGCCGGCCAGGTTGCTGGCGTGCAGTTCGGACGAGGAGAAGTTGGCGCCTCTAGCGTTGACGCCTTGCAGGTCGGCGCCTTGCAGCTCGCTGCTCGACAGGTTGGCCCGCTCCAGATTGGCCCCAGGCATGCTGGCGCCGTGCAGTTCGGAGGACGAGAGGTCGACCCGGGTCAGGATGGCGTCGCCGAAATTGGCGCCGCTGCTTTCGATGCCCGACATCTTGGCGTCGGTGAAGGTGGCGCGATTGAAGTTGGCGCCGCGCATCTCGGCTCCGCGCAGATCGGACCGGCTCAGGTCGGCGCGGCTGAAATTGCTGCCGAAGAACATCGCACCGCGCAGATCGGCGCCGATCAGGATGGCGCGGGGGAAGTTCGCGCCCATGAACTTGGCGTTCATCAGCTTGCGGCCGGCGAGGTCGCAATTGGCGCACATGCCGCCGAACGAGGTCAGCTTGGCGACGTTCCTGTCATCCATCGACGCGTGCGCCTGGCCAGCCGCAGCCAGCAGGCTCAGGGTCAAGACGGCGATGGAAACGCCCAGGCGGGACATCGAGTTCTCCGTGCAGTCCATACGCGACTGTGTGAGTTACGGTTTGAACCGACGGCAGGCCAGAGACCACTTAAATCGCGGTAATGACGGGGATTTAACGGCAGCGCGGGATGGAAAGACCGCGTGGAGTCAACGTGGAGTCGTCCCCGCAGGCCTGGTTCAACTGACCTTGGCTGAGACCCGTGGCGCGGTTCATTTCAGCGCCCGAGAAGTTGACGCCCGAAAGTCGGGCGCCGGCAAAGTTCGCCCCTTGCAGATAGGCGCCGACAAAGCTGGCGTTGGTCAGGTCGGCGCGGGCGAAGCTGGCGCCGGTCAGCACCGCGCCATAGGCGTTGACGTCGCGCAGGTCGCCGCCAGCGAAGCTGGTGCGGTTCATGATCGCCGTCGAGAAGTCGGCCTGACGCAGGCGCGCGCCCGCCAGATTCTTGCCGTTCAGCGTCAGGTTCGACAGGTCGGCCTGGAAGAGGTTGCAGCGCGGGCAGCTGGCGCCCTTGCGGACGGAGGCGATCTGGCCGGCGTTCTGCGCGGCCGCCACATTGGCGAAGGCCAGCACGGCGAGGGCCGAAAGAAGAGCGATCGGTTTCATTCTGGCGCAGATCCTACGCGAAAGGGGCCTTTGCACCCTGCCGCAGCAAGCTTAACGCCAACTCAAGACGACGCCATCGGCCCAGGACGATCTGACTGCGCCCCGCAGGTGTCGCAGACGGTCAAGCCGCCACGACGGACCAGCGAGAGATCGCCGCAGGCCGGGCACATCTCGCCCTCGTTGCCGGGACGGTCCGCGCCCTCGACTCGCGGGCGGCCGAACGAGGCGAACACCAGATTGTCGGGCGTGGCGCCGCGCGAGAAGCCCTTGGAGATGAAGCGGCTGGCGGGCACGGGATCCGGCTCGAGATCGCCCAGCGCCTCGTCGTCCAGGGGTTTGCCGGCGCCCAGGCCGTCGGCGTTGAACTCGCCGGGATCGCCATTGGCCAGGTCGTCGCGGCCCAGATAGGACACGCCCAACTCGCGGAAGACGTAGTCCAGGATCGAGGTCGCCGACTTGATCGAGTCGTTGCCGGTCACCGGACCGGCCGGCTCGAACTTGGTGTAGACGAAGGCTTCGACGAACTCGTCCAGCGGCACGCCGTGCTGCAGGCCCAGCGACACGGCGATGGCGAAGTTGTTCATCAGGCTGCGGAACGCCGCGCCTTCCTTGTGCATGTCGATGAACAGCTCGCCCAGCTCGCCGTCTTCGTACTCGCCGGTATGCAGATAGACCTTGTGACCGCCGACGGCCGCCTTCTGGATATAGCCCTTCCGGCGATCGGGCAGGCGACGGCGCGAGCGGTCGCGCTCGACGATCTTCTCGACCACGCGCTCGGTGACGACCGGCTCGCGCACCGGCGCGGCGCGGGCCGGTTCGGCGACGGGTTCCTCGGGCAGGTCCAGCTTGAAGTCGACCGGAGCCTCGGCGCGTTGCAGGCGCAGGGCGCGGATCCCGGCGCGGGCAGCGGCGGCCTGGGCGCGAACGGCGTCGGCCGGGCGGCTGTCGAAGGCGACCGGGATGGTCACCGGGCTGGGCCGGCAGGCGAAGGCCTCGACGGCGGCCAGCATCGCCAGGCGGTCGGCGAAGGTCGGCGCCTCCACCGACTGGAAGGCTTCGCGCAGCTCGGGGTTCAGGGCGTCGCAATCGCCCAGCTTGCCCGCGCCCAAGGCGTGGCGCTCGGCGACGGCGATCTCGGTCGGCGAGAAATCGGCAAAGGCCAGGGTGTCGAAGTCGCGACGCGCGACGTCTTCCGCCGAAGCGCCCAGCACGTCGCGCAGGAAGCCCGCCCCGACGACGGCGGGGGCGAAGGCGTCGCGCAGGCCGCGGTTCTCGCGCAGGGCGTGCTCGGCCTTCTCGATCTCGTGGGCGGTGAAGCCGCGGGCTTGCAGCATCACGTGGTCGATCGCCGGGCTCTCGGCCAGTGAGCCGTGGCCCAGGGCGTGACGACGAGCGGCGTCCAGATCGACGCCTTCGCTCGACAGCGCCTCGAAAGCGGCGGGGCTGAAGGTCGGCATCAGGAAGCCATCGAGCGTCTGGCTGACCGATATCGGCGACTGGGCGCCGGCTGCGCCGACGGGCGAGCCGCCCAGGCGCAAGGTCGCTTCAGCATCCTCGAAAGGTCCGACCAAGGCGGCCGAACGCAGGCCATGCTTGCGGGCCAGGGCGTGGGCGGTCGCCAGGGCGGCGGCGGCCTCGGTGGCCAGGGCCGAACGCAGGGCGGCGGCGCGCACGCGGCGCTCGGCGATGCTCTTCAGCACACCCTGCTTGTCCTGGGCAAAGGCCGGGTCCTGACCCAGCACCGAAGCCGCCTCGGCGCTGGCCGACAGAGCCGCGCCGACGGCCAGAGCCCACAGCGCGGCGGCGCCGTCGCGGCCTTCGATGCCGGTCTGGCTGTAACCCAGGCTCAGCAGGCAGTCGCCGACGCCAGCCAGGGCCAGGCGGGCAGGGGCCTCGCCGCGGTCCAGCTCCAGGGCCGTGCCCCACAGGTGGCAGACATAGGTGAAGCGCTCGACGTCGAAGCCGTCGGCGTCGAGGAACGCGCTGGTGTCGATCGCCGCGCTGATACCCACGCCGCGCGACAGGATCTCGGCGTCTGTCGGCGACAGGGCCAGGGTCAGACCGCTGGTTTCCCAGCCGACCTGAGCGGCCAGCGCCGCGCCTTCGTCGCCGGCGGCCACGCCCTGGCGCGAGGCCGAGGCGACCATGGCCAGCTCCGGCTCGGGCGCGGCGTCCAGCGGCGCGACGCGCGGCGCGTCGGCCGTGGCGATGGCGTCGAGGATGGTGCGGTCGTCGACGCCCAGCTCGCGGGCCTTGGGGGGGGCGCGAGCCGGGGCGGGGTTCTTGCGCACGCCCATGCGGGCGCGAACGCCACCGGAGCAGCGGCGGACGGCGTCGGCGACCTGGGTCAGGGCAGCGTCGAGGCGCGCTGCGGCCTGAGCCGCCAGGAGGCGGCCGCGGCGACGCGCCAGGCGACCCTTGACCGTAGTCTGGAATTCGAACTCGACGATCTCTGGCAGCAGATCGAGGCCCACCTGGCCACCGGCCGGCGTGGCGACGCCCGAGAGCATGGTGGCCAGCAGGGCGTCCTTGAAGGCGCTCGCGTCGGCCTTGTCGCCGAACACGCCGCGAGTCAGGCCGATCTTGGCGATGCGGTCGGCGTAACGGGCAGGACCGCCGCCCAGCGGCGCCTTGGGTTCGATCTCGCCGGCCCAGTCCAGCCAAGCCTCCACGCGGGCGTCGCTCCAGGCCGGCGGCGCAGAAACCACCACCACGCTGTCGGCGCGCTCAAGGTCGCGCCATTCCATGGCGGGAACCAGTCCGGCGGCTTTGGCGGTCGTGCGCATGGCTACTTCCAGATCTCAAGTCTGCCAGTTCATAATCTTACCAAATCCCTAATGCCCGATTCTAGATGCATGGGATGCGCGTAAGGTCGCACCGCAATCTAGAACCTTGGTTGACCAGCCTCAATAGATGTTGCGGGTCGCGACCATCCAATCCACAAGATGTTGAAGTTTGACAGCGCCGGGCGGTGCTGGACGCTGCGGGCCTGGAGCCCTATAGTCCGGCCGCTTCGTCGCGCCCGCCGCGACGCCTTTTGAGCCCTCAGATTTTCGGGTGCGAACGTAGTGCTGAAAGCGATCTTCACGTGGTGGAACGGCGCGACCCTGGGTCAGCGCTTCCATATCGGCCGCCGCGGTATCTTTGTGGGCCAGGACGAACAGGGCAATCGCTACTTCGAAGCCCGCGACAACAGCGACTCGTATGATCAGCGCAAGCGCCGCTGGGTGATCTATAACGGCTATGCCGAAGCCTCGAAGGTCCCGCCGGACTGGAGCGGCTGGCTGCACTACACCTATGACGAGCCGCCGACCGAGGTCGCGCTGCCGCGTCGCGCTTGGGAAAAGGATCACCTGCCCAACCTGACCGGCACCGTGCACGCCTGGCGGCCGAAGGGTTCGCTGACGCGCGGTGGCGAACGCGCCGCCGCCACCAGCGACTACGAAGCCTGGAAGCCGGAATAGGCCGGATGGCCCGCCGGGCGTTCCTGCTCGCCGCAGCTGCGGCCTTGTCCGGCCTGGCCGTGACGGGCGCCGCCCTGGCGCGTCAGAACACCCAGTACCAGCCGCCGGCCGCGCCTTTGGCGCCGCAGGCGCCCACCGCACCGACACCGCGTCCGGCGGGCCAGCTTCCCGCGCCGACTGGTGAGCAACGACCAGCCCAGCCGGTCCAGGTCTCGCCGGCCGTCGCCAACCCCAATCCGCCGGCCTCGCCGCCGCCCGCGACCACGCGCAAGCCGGCCGCCGAGAACGCGCCGGCCAAGCCGGTCGAGGCCACCAAGCGCGGCCGCTACACGATCGCCATCCTGCAGGCCCTGGACAAGGTCACGACCGAGACCATGCGGTTCGAGGTCCCGGTCGGCCAGCCGATCCGCTACAAGACCCTGATCTTCACCGTCCGCGCCTGCGAGACGGCGGCGTCGGACGAGATCGCGCCGGAAACCTCGGCCTACGTCGTCGTCGACACCCAGCCCAAGGCCCAGGCCGGCCGCGCCGCGCCGCCCGGACGTCAGGTCTACAAGGGGTGGATGTACGCCAGCACCCCCAGCCTGAATCCGCTGCAGCACCCGGTCTATGACGCCTGGCTGATCGCCTGCAAGCAGGCCGCGCCGGTCGCACCGCCCGCCAAGCCGTAGAAGTCGCCCGGAACCGTCAAAGCCTTGGCCAGCCGCCGGCGATAGTCCGCGCGGCTGATCTCGGTCGTGCCGAACTGCATCAGGTGGTCGGTGATGAACTGGGTGTCCAGCAGCTGATAGCCGCCGGCCAGCAGCCGCGCGACCAGATGCACCAGCGCCACCTTGCTGGCGTCGCGCGCCGTCGAGAACATGCTCTCGCCGAAGAACGCTCCGCCCAGCGAGACGCCGTAGAGCCCGCCGACCAGCTCACCGTCCAGCCACGTCTCGACGCTATGGGCCAAGCCGCGGGCGTAGAGCTGGCCGTAGAGCCTTTGAATGGGGTGATTGATCCAGGTCTCGACCCGGCCCGGCTTGGAGGCCGCGCAGTGCTCGATCACGGCCTCGAAGGCGGTGTCGACCCGCACCTCGTAGGGGCCGGTGCGGACGGTGCGCGCCAGGCGCTTGGGGATATGAAAGTCCCCGAGCGGCAGGACGCCCCGCCGCTCGGGATCGATCAGGAAGACGCTTTCGTCTTCGCGGGCGTCCGCCATGGGGAAGACGCCGCGCGCATAGCAGGCGATCAGGTCGTCGACCGAAAAGGCCTCTTCCATCGCCACTACTGACTAGGCCTCCTGGGCTTTGATCCAGCGTTCCAGCCAGTGGATGTCGTAGTCGCCGGCCAGGATGTCGGGCTGCACCAGCAGGTCCTGGAACAGCGGGATCGTGGTCTCGATGCCGCCGACGACCATCTCGCCCAGGCAGCGCTTCAGGCGAGCGATGCACTCGGCGCGGTCGCGGCCGTGCACGATCAGCTTGCCGATCAGGCTGTCGTAATAGGGCGGGATCGCATAGCCGGTGTAGATCGCCGAATCCAGGCGAACGCCCAGACCGCCCGGGGCGTGGAAGTCGGTGATCGTGCCGGGCGAGGGCGTAAAGGTCCGCGCGTTCTCGGCGTTGATCCGGCACTCGATGGCGTGGCCCTCGAAGACGACGTCTTCCTGGGTGAACGACAGCGGTAGGCCGGCGGCGATGCGGATCTGCTCGCGGACCAGGTCGATGCCGGTGATGGCTTCGGTGACCGGGTGCTCGACCTGCAGGCGGGTGTTCATCTCGATGAAGAAGAACTCGTCGTTCTCCCACAGGAACTCGATGGTCCCGACGCCGAGATAGCCGATGGCCTTGACCGCATCGACGACGATCTTGCCGATCTTGGCGCGACCTTCGGCGGACAGGGCCGGCGAGGGGGCTTCTTCCAGCACCTTCTGGTGGCGACGCTGCAACGAGCAGTCGCGCTCGCCCAGGTGCACCACGTTGCCGTGGCTGTCGGCGATGACCTGCAGCTCGATGTGGCGCGGCTTCTGAAGATAGCGCTCCATATAGACCGTGTCGTCGCCGAACGCGGCGCGAGCCTCGGCGCGGGCCGTCGAGACGGCTTCGGCCAGGTCTTCACGCGTCTGGGCGACCTTCATGCCGCGACCGCCGCCGCCGGAAGCGGCCTTGATCAGCACCGGGAAGCCGATCTCGTCGGCGGCCGCGAAGGCCTCTTCCTCGGTCGACACGCCGCCGTTCGAGCCGGGAACGACCGGAATGCCGGCGTCCTTCACGGCCTGCTTGGCGGTGATCTTGTCGCCCATCATCCGGATGTGCTCGGGCTTGGGACCGATGAAGGTGAAGCCGTGCGCGCCGACGATCTCGGCGAAGCGGGCGTTCTCCGACAGGAAGCCGTAGCCCGGGTGGATGCCCTGGGCGCCGGTGATCTCGGCCGCCGCGATGATCGACGGGATGTTGAGATAGCTCTTGGCGGCCGGTGCGGGGCCGATGCAGACGCTTTCGTCCGCCAGGCGCACCCACATGGAGTTGCGGTCGGCCTCGGAGTGGACCGCCACGGTGGCGATGCCCATTTCCTTGCAGGCGCGGTGAACCCGGAGCGCGATCTCGCCCCGGTTCGCGATGAGGATCTTGTCGAACATGCGCGCTACTCGATGACGACGAGCGGCTCGCCGAACTCGACGGGCTGGGCGTCGGCGACCAGGATCTCGACGACCTTGCCGCCCTTGGGGGCCGCGATCGGGTTCATGGTCTTCATGGCCTCGACGATCAGCAGGGTCTGACCGGCGGTGACGGTGTCGCCGACCTTGATGAAGGGATCAGCGCCGGGCTGCGACGAGAGATAGACGGTGCCGACCATCGGCGACTTCACGGCTCCGCCGCGGGGGGCGGCCGGACCCGGCCCAGCTTCAGCGCCGGGCGCGGCGACCGGCCCCGGCGCGGCGGCGACCGGAGCCGGGGCGTAGGCCGGCGCGGCCTGCTGGACGTAGTTGACGGGCGCGGCGGTCAGTTCGCGCGCCACGCGGATCTTCAGGCCGGCGTGCTCGACCTCGATCTCCGACAGGCCGGTGTCCTTCAGGATGTCCGCCAGCTTGCGGACCAGACGGGCGTCGATGGCCGGAGCTTCGACCGGATCGGCGGGGGCCTTGGGGTTCGACATGGAAGCTTACCTTGTTGTTCTGTAGCGCGACGGCGGCGGAAAACGCCGGTGCGATATCGTTGTTAAACGCCGATCAGGCCGAAAGCGGCCTCGATCGCCAGTTCGTAGCTCGCCGCGCCGAACCCGGAGACGATCCCCGTGGCGGCCAGCGAAACATAGGTATGGCGGCGGAATTCCTCCCGCGCCGCCGGGTTGGACAGGTGGCACTCGATCACCGGAATGCTCAAGGTCTTGAGCGCATCCAGAAGCGCGATCGAGGTGTGCCCGTAACCGGCCGGATTGAGGATCAAGGCCGAGGCCGACTCACGCGCCTCCTGCACCCAATCGATCAGCACACCCTCATGATTGGACTGGCGGAAAACCACCGATAGCCCACGCGAAGCCGCCCGCGCCTCGCAGCGCGCCCGGACATCGTCGAGGGTGTCCTTGCCGTAAATCTCAGGCTCGCGGGTCCCCAACAGGTTGAGATTGGGTCCGCTCAGCACGTGGATCGGTTTTACCATGCGGCTCCGCCGTCGATTCCGGGAGGTCTTGTATAGCCGGTTCCGCCGGGTCACAAGCACGGCTCGCTTCGGAGGTGAGATGAGGCTTTTACTGAACGGGGAAGAACGGGACGTGGCCGGCGTGCTCACGATCGCCGATCTGGTGACCCAGTTGGGCCTGGACGCCCGCAAGGTGGCGGTCGAGCGCAATCTCGAGATCGCCCCGCGCTCGACCTACGGCGACACCGCCCTGGCCGAGGGCGACCGCATCGAGATCGTCACTTTTATCGGCGGCGGCTGATCCTGCGCATTTGAAACGCCGGCTGACGGGGCGTAAACCAGCCGCATGAACGCGCACGTTTCCCCCGACTCCGTTACGGCTGACAGCGACGAAACCTGGACCGTCGCCGGCCGCACCTTCCGCTCGCGCCTGATCGTCGGCACGGGCAAGTACAAGGACTATGCGACCAACGCCGCCGCCGCTCGCGCGGCCGGGGCCGAGATCGTCACCGTGGCCGTGCGCCGCGTGAACCTGACCGACCCGACCCAGCCGCTGCTGGTCGATTACGTCAAACCGACCGAATTCACCTATCTGCCCAACACCGCGGGCTGCTTCACCGGCGAGGACGCCGTTCGCACTCTGCGCCTGGCCCGCGAGGCCGGCGGCTGGGACCTGGTCAAGCTGGAAGTCCTCAGCGATCCCAAGACCCTCTATCCCGACATGGAAGAGACCCTGCGCTCGCTGAAGCTGCTGGTCTCCGAAGGCTTCCAGGTCATGGTCTACTGCTCGGACGATCCGGTCTACGCCCGCAAGCTGGAAGACGCCGGCGCCGTGGCGATCATGCCGCTAGGCGCGCCGATCGGCTCGGGCCTGGGTATCCAGAACCGGGTCAACCTGCGGATCATCGTCGAGAACGCCAAGGTCCCGGTCCTGGTCGACGCCGGCGTCGGCACGGCCTCGGACGCGGCGATCGGTATGGAGCTGGGCTGCGACGCCATCCTGATGAACACCGCCATCGCCGAAGCCAAGGACCCGATCCGCATGGCCAAGGCCATGAAGCACGCGGTCATCGCCGGCCGCGAAGCCTATCTGGCCGGCCGTATGCAGAAACGCCTCTACGCGGACCCCAGCTCGCCGCTGGCGGGGCTGATTTAGGCGGGGCAAAAGCCTCGCCTGATTTCCAGGCGCTAGAAGTAGCCCTCACCCGGAGCCTGTCGAAGGGCGAGGGCGGCCTCCTCAGCCCGCCTTCGCCTTGCCCGCCCGGACCTGCTCGATCGCCAGCTTGAGGGCGTTGATGTCCGCGCCGGGCACCAGGGTGTCGCCGACGATGAAGGCTGGGGTGCCTTGCAGGCCTAGGGTCTTGGCCAGGGCGCTGGTGTCGGCCAGGTGCTGGGTGACGGCCTGGCTTTCGCCGGCGGCTTTCGCCTTGGCCAGGTCGACGCCCAGGCCTTGGGCGATCCGCAGCGCGCCGGCGGCGTCGAGGGCGTTCTCGGCCATCAGGGCCTTGTAGAGTTCCAGACTCTTGCCCTGATCCTTCGAGCCCAGCGCAATGCGAGCCGCCGCCTCGCTGTCGTTGCCAAAGATCACGAAGTCCTTCAGCACCAGGCGCACGTCGGGGTTCTTCTGGACCAGTTCGACGATTTCCGGCGTGGCGTGGCGGCAGAAGCTGCAGCGATAGTCGAAGAATTCGGTGACGGTGATCGTGCCCGCCGGATTGATGACGATGTCGCGCGGGTCGCGCTCGATGGCTTGGCGGTATTGGCCGATGGACTTCTGGGCGTCGGCGGTCTGCTGGGCGGCCTGCTTTTCCTGCAACTTGGCGCTGGCCTCCATCAGCACCTCCGGGTGCTCGAGCAGATAGGCGCGAACCTTCTCGCCGAACCGGTCGCTGGGCTTGGGCTCGGGCCGCTCGCATCCGGCGAGGGCCAGGCTGGCGACGGCCAGGGGGAGGGCGAGGGTCGCGGCGCGACGGAGCAGGGTCATCGAGATCTCGAGGTCGGGTAGGCGGCCTAGTGGCCGGGATGGGCGGGCGCGAGGCTGTCCTTGGCCAGGTCCTTCAGGTCCTGGTTGGACGGCCGCGAGGCCAGAATGATGTCGGTCGCCCGGCGCCAGTCGGGAGTGTTCTTGGTCAGCAACTCGCGGGCCCGCACGGCGAAGACCTTGGCTTCGCTGACGGCGCCCAGCGAATAGTACTGTTCGGCGGTGGCCAGGCGGGCCTCGCCGTCCTTCTTCTGGGTGTCGTAGGCCTGGGCCAGAAGGCGCCAGGCGACCGAATTATCGGGTTCGTTCAGCAGGCTGCGCTTCAGTTCGAGCACGCCTTCCTCGACCTTCTTGGGATCCTTGAGATTGATCAGGGTCTGGCCCAGGTTCACCCGCAGCAGCGCCGCATCGGGCTTCAGCGCCACGGACTTGCGCTGTGGCTCCTCGGCCTGTTCGACGCGGTTGAACTCGAACAGGACTTGGCCCTTCAGCTCCCAGAGGTAGGGATTGTCCGGATGGTCGGCCAGCAGGCCGTCGATCAGGGCCAGCGCCCGGTCGGGGTCCTTCATCTGGTAGTAGGCGATGGCGCGAGCATAGCGCGCCGGAAAACCCGTGTCGGTTTCCTTATACTTCATCAAGGCGACCTGAGGGTTCAGGAAGCCCTCCAGCTTGGCCTTCATCACCTCGTGCTGGGCCAGGTCCTCGGGCGTATCGACGGCGGTGTAGTGCGGCTGGCGCTCGACGCGGCTGCGCAGCACCTCGATCCGTTCGGACGACAGGGGGTGGCTGCGGAAATAGGCGAAGCGCCGAGCTTGGTCGAAGACCTCCTGGTAGCGGAAGTTGTCGAAGAACTCGACGAGGCCGCGGCCCGACTGGCCGGTGGCTTCCAGGAAGCCGGCGCCGGCCTGGTCGGCGCGCGATTCCTGTTCGCGGCTGTAGCCCAGAGCGCCCAGAGCGCCCGCATACTGGGAATTGGCGATCAGCATCGCGCCGCCATCCACCGACCCGGCCAGGGCGGCCAGGATGCCCAGACCCATGGTCAGGATCATCGGCTTGAGTCCGGCCTTCATCATCTCGTCGGACCGGATCGGGTGGCCGCCGGCCAGGTGTCCGGTTTCGTGGGCGATGACGCCGCGCAGCTGGTTGGGGTTCTCGGTCTGCAGGATCAGGCCGGTGTTCAGGCCCATCTGCAGGCCCGGCGTGGCGAAGGCGTTCAGCGACTTGTCGCCGACGATCAAGATCCGGACGTTCTTGGGCTCAAGCCCCGCCGCCGCGAAGATCGGGGCGGAGTCGTGATAGAGGATGTCTTCGATCTCGGTGTCCCGGATCAGGGACTGGGCCGAGGCGGACGTGGCGACGGCTCCGGCCGCGACGACCGACAGCGCAGCCATGGCCACACCCAAACGCCTTTCACGCCCACTACGCGAGGTCATCGCATGATCTCCAGATCGCGCCCCCGCGAACCACGACCAGTCTAACTTGGATTCAGAAGGCGAGGGAACAAGGGTCTCCGCTCACCACAGGACGAAAAAGGCCCGCGCGCCTCAGGACGCGCGGGGCGGCTTCAAGGCAGCCCAGCCGCGCCACCCGCCCCTGCGGGGGTTTTCCGGCGGCGGGGCGGTGTCGGTCGGGTGCGGGTCGGCCGGGGCCGGCGGCGCGACCTCGACGACGGGCTCGGGTTCCGGAGCGACGACCGGCGCAGCCACCGCTTCGGGCGCGGCTTCGACGACGGGTTCGGGAGCCGCCTCGGGTTCCGCCGGAACCACGGCGACGCTCTCGGTCACGGCTTCGGCGACGGCCTCGCCCGCTTCCGGCGCCGGGTCGGCGACCTTCTTGCTGCGCGAGCGGGTGCGCTTGGGCTTCTTCGGCGCCTCTTCGGCTTCCGGAAGTTCGACCCAGACGTCGGCCGGCGGGCCGGAGATCACCGGCGGGGCGAGGATCGGGGCTTCGTAAGGCTCGGCCGGTTCTGCGGGAATGACCGCAACGTTCTCGGTCACCACCTCGGCCACGGCCTCGGCGGCCTCGGCGCGTTCGCCACGGCGACCACGATCGCGACCGCGACGGCCACGTTCGCGGCGGCCTTCACGCTCTTCGCGCTCCGGACGCTCGGCACGTTCCGGACGCTCGGCGCGTTCGACGGTCTCCACCGACTCGGCGCGGGCTTCCGGGGCCGGGCGGCGCGGTTCGCTGGCGCCGCCGACCAGGACGGCCGGATCGTGCCAAGTGAAGACGTTCTCGCCGAACGGGACGCGCGGACGGATCCAGACGAAGGCGTCGGCCGGACGATCGCCGTCCTCGCGACCGCCACGACGGCCGCCACGACGGCCGCGGCGACGACGGCGGCGACGGTCATCGTCATCCTCGCCAGCGAACTCGGCGCGATCATCGGCATCGCCCTCGGCGTCGTCTTCTTCAGCCTCGACCTCGGCGCCCGCCTCAGCCTCGCGTTCGTCACGGCGACCACGGCCGCGGCCCCGGGCGCGGCGGCCCCGCCCGCCCCTGCCGTC
>CAZRPD010000142.1:0-14023 GCA_964601775.1 uncultured Caulobacter sp.
CCGGCGAGACCAAGCACTTCCCGCTCGACGCCTTCGACCGCATCATCCAGATCAACCTGGTCGGCACGTTCCGCTGCATCGCCAAGTCGGCGAAGGGCATGCTGGACCTCGAACCGCAGGAAGACGGCGAACGCGGCGCGATCGTCAACACCGCCAGCGTCGCGGCCGAGGACGGCCAGATGGGCCAGGCGGCCTATTCAGCCTCGAAGGGCGGCGTCGTGGGCATGACCCTGCCGATCGCCCGCGACCTGATGGGCGAGGGCATCCGCGTCAACACCATCCTGCCGGGCATCTTCAACACCCCGCTGCTGGCCGCCGCGCCGGAACCGGTGAAGGCCGGCCTGGCCGCCTCGGTGCCGTTCCCCAAGCGCCTGGGGGCCCCGGAAGAGTACGCCCAGCTGGCGCTGACCATGATCACCAACGGCTATTTCAACGGCGAAGACGTCCGCCTCGATGGCGGCATCCGCATGGCGCCGCGCTGATCCATGGCTGACGGGAAACGTCTGGCCGGCCGCACGGTCCTGATCACCGGCGCCTCGTCGGGCATCGGCGCGCGCTTTGCTCGCATCGTCGCCGCCGAAGGCGCGGCGGTGGTGCTCGGCGCGCGCCGGGTCGACCGGCTGGAAGCCCTGCGCGAGGCCATCGTCGCCGATGGCGGCAAGGCCCTGGCGGTGGCGCTGGACGTCGCCGACGAGGCCTCGACCATCGCCGCCTACGACGCCGCCGAGGCCGCCTTCGGGCCGGTCGACGGCGTCGTCGCCAATGCGGGCGTCCAGGTCGAGGGCCTGGCGACGGAGCTTTCGGTCGAAGACTTCGACCAGGTGTTCGCCGTCAATGTGCGCGGCGTCTTCCTGACCGCCCGTGAGGGCGCGCGGCGGATGCGGGCGGCTGGGATCGCCGAGAAGGGCCGCATCGTGCTGATCTCGTCGATCACGGCCAAGATGATCACGCCCGGCGTGGTGACCTACAGCGCCTCCAAGGCCGCCGTCAGCCACATGGGCCGTCTCCTGGCCCGCGAGTGGGCGCGCACCGGTCCTAACGTCAACAATCTCAGCCCCGGCTACATCAAGTCGGAGCTGGCCGGCGACTGGTTCGACACCGAGGGCGGCGCCAAGCAGATGAGCAAGTGGCCGCGTCGGCGGATCCTCGACGAGGACGCCCTCGACCCTCTGCTGATCTACCTGCTGTCGGACGAGAGCAAGGGCGTCACCGGTTCGGACTTCACCATCGACGACGGACAATCGCTATGAGTACGCGTGACGACGCCCGGGGCGCGGCGATTGCCGCCAAGGTCGAGGCCTTTGTGCGCGAGGTGGTGGCGCCGTACGAGCGCGACCCCCGCTGTGGCGCCCACGGCCCGTCGGACGCGCTGATCGATGAACTGCGCGACAAGGCTCGCGCCGCCGGCGTGCTGACACCGCACATCCTGGCCGATGGCGACCACATCTCGCATCGCGAGACCGCCCAGGTGCTGCGCGCCGCCGGCCTGTCGACCCTGGGGCCGCAGGCCGTGAACGTGGCCGCGCCGGACGAGGGCAACATGTACCTGCTGGGCCGGGCCGCCTCGCCCGAACAGAAGGCGCGGTTCCTGGATCCGCTGGTGAAGGGGCAGGCGCGCTCGGCCTTCTTCATGACCGAACCGGCAGCCGACGGCGGGGCCGGCTCCGACCCGTCGATGCTGATGACCACGGCCCGGCAGGATGGCAACCACTGGGTGATCGACGGCCGCAAGGCGTTCATCACTGGGGCCGAGGGCGCCAAGGTCGGCATCGTCATGGCCAAGGCCGAAACTCAAGGCGAGAGTATTGGCGCGACGCTGTTCCTGGTCGATCTGCCCGATCCCGCCATCCGCATCGAGCGGGTGCTGGACACGATCGACAGTTCCATGCCCGGCGGCCACGCCGTGGTGGCGATCGAGGGCCTGCGCGTCTCGGCCGACCAGATTCTGGGCCAGCCGGGCGAAGGCTTCAAGCTGGCCCAGGTGCGTCTGGCCCCGGCCCGCCTGACCCACTGCATGCGCTGGCTGGGCGCTTGCATCCGCGCCAACGAGATCGCCACGGCCTACGCCGTCAAGCGCCACGCCTTTGGCAAGCCGCTGATCGATCACGAGGGCGTCGGCTTCATGCTGGCCGAGAACCTGATCGAGCTGAAGCAGGCCGAGCTGATGATCGACTGGTGCGCCGACGTGCTGGACACCGGCGCGCTGGGTACGGTCGAGAGCTCGATGGCCAAGGTCGCCGTCAGCGAGGCCTTGATGCGCATCGCCGACCGCTGCGTGCAGGTGATGGGCGGGACCGGCGTCACCGGCGACACCATCGTCGAGCAGGTGTTCCGCGAGGTCCGCGCCTTCCGGATCTATGACGGCCCGACCGAGGTCCACAAATGGAGCCTGGCCAAGAAGATCAAGCGCGACGCCACGCCGAAGGCCCACTAAGAACCGGGGCAGTCGCGGAAAGGTCGCGACGGTTCCTGGAGCGACCCATGCGCGTGGCGGTGTTCTCGGCCAAGGCCTATGACCGGCGGTTCCTGGACGCGGCCAACGCCGCCTTCGGCCATGAACTCGACTATCTCGAGGCCAGGCTGGACGCCTCGACCGCAGCCTTGGCGGCTGGGCATCCGGCGGTCTGCGTCTTCGTCAATGACCGCCTGGACGCCGCCGTGCTGGAGGCGCTGGCCGCCGTCGGCGTCAAGGCCGTGGCCCTGCGCTGCGCCGGCTACAACAATGTCGACCTGGCCGCCGCCGAGCGCCTGGGGATCACGGTCGTCCGTGTACCTGCCTATTCGCCAGAGGCCGTCGCCGAGTTCACCCTGGGCCTGATCCTGGCCCTGGACCGCAACATCCCGCGGGCCTGGAACCGGGTGCGGGAAAACAACTTCGCCCTGGACGGCCTGATCGGCCGCAACCTGTCGGGCCGCGTCGCGGGCGTGGTCGGCACGGGGCGGATCGGGGCGCTGGTGGCGCGGATGCTGCGCCTGGGTTTCGGCTGCGAGGTGCTGGCTTCGGACGTCTTCCACGACGAGGCCCTGGTCGCCGCCGGCGTGCGTTATGTGCCCGTGGAGACCCTGCTGCGCGAAGCCGATCTGGTCTCGCTGCACTGCCCGCTGACCCCGGAGACCCGACACCTGATCGACGCGACCGCCATCGCCCAGGCCCGCGACGGCGTCATGATCGTCAACACCAGCCGTGGCGCGCTGATCGACACCGCGGCCCTGATCGAGGGCCTGAAGAGCCGCAAGGTCGGCGGGGTGGCGCTGGACGTCTACGAGCAGGAGGCGGATCTGTTCTTCGAGGACCTGTCCAACGAGATCATCCAGGACGACGTTTTCCAGCGCCTGCTGACCTTCCCCAATGTGCTGGTCACCGGTCACCAGGCCTTCCTGACCGAGGAGGCCCTGGGCGCGATCGCCCAGACCACGCTGGGCAGCCTGGCCGAGATCGAGGCCGGTCAAACGCCCCGTCATCAAGTGCTGCGCGAGGCGGTCGTCGCGACTCCCTAGGGGTTGCAGCGTCTAAAACCGTCACACGCCGCTGCTAAGCGCCCGTCCCGTTTGACGGGGAGATGGGCGTGTCGCGCGACGGGATCATGGCGGCGGGATATCGGGACGCCCTTCTGCGTCTGATCCGTCGCCGTGTCCGCGACGCCTCGCTGAGCGAGGACATCGTCCAGGACGCCTATCTGCGCTACCTGGGACGCTCCGGTCCACCGGCCGAGGAAGGCTGGGCGCTGATCCGCACCATCGCCCTCAACCTGATCCGCGATCATTTCCGCGCCGGCGCCAGGCGCTCGTTCGAGCCTATCGACGAGGAGCATCCTGCCGATGGACATACCCCGGAGAGCGCGGTGATGCTGCGCGAGCGCGTCGAATGGTTCAGTCGCGCCGTGGAGGCCATGCCGCCCTTGCAACGCGACGTCTTCATACGCCGGCGCCTGCACGGCCAGAGCGCCAAGGAGGCCGCCGCCGAGCTGGGTCTGACCCCGGCCGCCGTCGACGCGCACGTGGCCCGGGCGCTGGTCGCTCTGCAGAAGGCTCAAGGCCGTGGAGGCCGGCGATGAGCGGCCTGCTGCAACGCCTGGCCCAGCGCCGTCGCGAACGTGAAGCCGCGCGCTGGCTGGCCTCGCACAAGGACGGCGCGCCCTCCGAAACGGGCGACTTCGAGGCATGGTCGGCCGATCCGGACAATCGCGGGCGCTACGAGACCTTGGAGAACACCTGGGACGACGAGGCCCTGACCCTGGCGCTGCGCCGGGTCGAGCATCAGGCCGCGCGCCGCAAGCGTCCGGCCCCAACGATCAGCCGCGCTTGGCTGGCCCTGCCGGCGGGCCTGGCCGCCGCCGCCGTCGCGGTGGTCGTCCTGGGTCCGCAGATCGAGCTGTCGACCGCCGCCGTTCAGGAACAGTCGACCGGTCCGGGCCAGACCGCGACCTTGGACCTGCCCGACGGTTCGCGCATCGACCTGGCCGGCGACAGTCGCGTGCGGGTGCGGCTGACCGGCCGTCGTCGCCAAGTGGAGCTGACCCACGGCCAGGCCTTCTTCGCCGTCGCGCCCGACGCCGCGCGGCCGTTCCAGGTCGTCACCCACGACAGCCGCATCGTCGTCGTGGGCACTCGCTTCGACGTCGCCGCCCTGAACGCCGGCACCGAGCTGGCGGTCGAGGAAGGCAAGGTGCGCTTCGGCGGGCGGGGCCTGTTCGCCGCCGAGCGCCTCGTCGTGGGCGGCCATGGTTCGCGCCTGGCCCAGGGGCAGGCCGCCGCGCCGGCCAGCCTGGACCAGCACCCGGCCGGCGGCTGGCGCAGCGGCTGGATCGAGGCCCAGGACACGCCGCTGGTCCAGCTGGTCGAGACCCTGAATCTGTGGTCGCCGCGCAAGGTCGAGCTGGCCGACGCGTCGCTGGGCGGCCTGACCGTCACGGGCCGCTTCCGCGTCGCCCGGCCCGAGCGGACGCTGGAGAACATCGCCCGCCTGCACGATCTGGAGCTTCGCCGCCGCGGCGAGGTCCTGGTTCTGCAGCGTCACGGAACCGTCGGAAAAGCGCCATGAAACCTTGTCGTCAGATTTTGCGCTGACGGTCGTCCTACCCCACGAGCAGGCACGGACCTGCCGCATCGGGGACCATCATGAAACCGCTTCTTCTGGGCGCGTCCGCGCTCGTCATGGCCGTGGCCGCTCCGGCCTACGCCCAATCGGCGCGCGTCGACTTCCGCATCCCGGCCGGCGACCTGGCCACGGCCCTGAACAGCTTCTCGCGCGCCACCGGCATCGAGATCGTCGGCGGCTCGCACCTGCGCGGCAAGCGCACCGCCGGCGTCACCGGCCCGATGGCGGCCCATGAGGGCCTGCGCCGCCTGCTGGTCGGGACCACCCTGACCTACGAGGTCCGCGACGGCGCCATCGTGGTGCTGCCGGCCGCCGAGGCCGCGCCCGTCAAGACCGCTGCGGCCGCGAGCGTCGAGGCCAACGAGATCGACAGCCTGATCATCACCGGCCAGCGCCGGGCCCAGGCCCAGGCCGTGGCCATCAAGCGCAATGCGCAAGGCATCGTTGATGCGGTCAGCGCCGACGACATGCAGCGCCTGCCCGACCTGAACGTCATCAACGTCCTGCGCCGCATTCCGGGCGTCTCGGTCCTGCCGGTCAGCGACAACGAGCACCCGCGCGACGAGGCCATCAGCCCGGTTCTGCGCGGTCTGAACCAGGCCTACAACAACGTCACCATCAATGGCCTGCCGGTCGCTTCGGTCGGCGTGCCGCTGTCGGGCTCGGGCTCGGCGGGCCGGGGCGTGCGGCTGGACATCCTGCCGACCTCGTTCGTCAGCGACATCGTCGTCAACAAGACCTTCAGCGCCGACCTGGATCCCAACGCCGTAGGCGGCGCCATCGACCTGCGCACGCGCAGCGCCTTCGACGCCAAGGGCCGCTTCTTCGCCCTGGAAGCCGGCGGCGCCCACACTAGTGACAAGAGCAAGCCGCAGCGCCAGTCGGACTTCGGCTTTCGCGGCACCGCCACCGGCTCCATGACCTTCGGTCCCGAGAACCAGTTCGGCGTCGTGGTCTCGGCCAATTATCAGAAGCTGCAGAGCAGCACCGACGCCCACATGACGTCGGACAGCACCTTCTACAACGTCTACACCAACGCCGGCGTGCGGGTGACCGACGGCTCGCTGGGCAATGGCCGCCTCGTCGCCCAGCAGGACAAGTACTGGTACAATCAGAACGACCGCGAGCGCTGGAGCGTGACCGGCAAGTTCGAGGCCCGGCCGAGCGACAATCTCGAGCTGTCGGCCATGCTGGGCCGCTACGTCTTCAACGACGCCTATCGCCGCAACGAGATCCTGCTGAACGGCCGCAACGCCAACATCACCGCCCAGACCGACACCAGCGGCCGCTACAGCGCCGCCTCTCTGGAGGTCGGCTATCGCGACGGCGAGACCAAGAGCACGACCAACATCGCCCAGTTCGCCGCCGACTGGCGCCCGGACGCCCACGGCGTGCTGTCGGTCCGCGCCAGCGCCTCGCGGGCCAAGTCCAGCGAGCCGCACGCCATGATCAAGTACTCGGCCGGCGCCGACACCTTCGGCGTGGTCGGCGGTCTGCGGGATCTGGCCTTCACCTACGACTCCACGCCGTTCCACTTCAGCTTCAATCTGGACAATCCGGCCGCCTACCGGAACCTGTCGCTGTACCGGGCCGACTATTGGCGCACGAACACCCGCGACATCGAGGCCGAGGTCGACGGCGTGCGCATCGACTATCGCCGCAACTACGAGGGCGACGACCTGGGCTTCGGCTGGGCGGTCGGCGCTCAGGCGCTGCGCAACACCATGGCCTATGACTTCGAGCGCGCGCAGTACAAGCCCAACGGCCGGGACTTCAACCTGACCGAGGTGGGCCAGATCAGCGACGTGCGCCTGCCGTACCATCAGCAGGGCCACCACCTGATCACCATCGATCCCAAGCTGGGCTGGCAGGTGTTCAACACCTATCGCGGCAGCATTCTGGAGGGCGACAGCCTAGGCTCGAACAACCAGGACGACTTCGAGCACGAAGAAAAGAACTACGGCGTCTACGCCATGGGTCGCTACGCCACCCAGAACGCCAGCTTCAGCGCTGGCCTGCGCTACGACAAGACCGACCTGGACACCACCAGCCGCATCCGCGTCGCCAATGTCTGGCGGCCGTTCGACACGGGCTCGCAATACGACAAGCTGTTGCCGTTCGCGCAAGCGTCCTACGATGTCCATCAGGACGTGCGCCTGCGCGCCGCCGTCAGCCAGACCCTGGGCCGGCCCAGCTATGAGGCCTACGCCGCTCGCGCCTCGATCAATTTCGAGCGGCCGGCCGACGAGGGCAATCCCAACGCCCTGAACGTCTCGGTCAGCCTGGGCAATCCCGAGATCCAGCCGCGCCTGTCGACCAACTACGACCTGTCGCTGGAATGGTATCCGTCCAACGACCGTGGCGGCATCGTCGCGGCGGGCCTGTTCTACAAGGACATCGAGGACGAGATCTTCGACGGCGTCTCCCAGGGCTATGTCTACCAGGGCGTGACCTATGTGAACGCCAGCGTGACCCAGCCCAAGAACGCCGCCGGCGCGCGGGCCTCGGGCATCGAGACCCAGGCCAGCTTCAACTCGCTGGAGTTCGTCCATCCCTGGCTGCACGACTTCGGCGTGTCGGGGAACTTCTCGATCCTGGACGGCAAGATCGAGCTGCCGCTGGCGCGCGGCGCGACCCGCAAGATCGGCGGCCTGGTGGGGCAACCCAAGAAGATCGCCAACGCCTCGGCCTTCTGGGCGCGCGGTCCGTTCGAGCTGCGCGCGGCCTGGAACTGGACCGACCAGGCGCTGCGGGCGGTGACGCCCGACATCGCCTGGCAGGACGTCTATTGGGACCAGCGTCACCAGTTCGACGTGCAGGCGCGCTATGCGATCTCGCCCAACCTGACCCTGGTGGCCGAGGTGAGCAACCTGACCCGCAGCCGCCTGACCAGCGTCACCGGCCCGAACCGCGACATGCTCAAGGACAGCTACAGCACGCCCCGCGTGGCGTGGCTGAGCCTGACCTGGACGCCGGGCCTCTAAGCTAGAGACGAAGGACCACGATCATGACGCTCATCAAGCTCTTCGGCGCCTCGCTTCTCGCGCTCGCTCTCCATGCTCCGGCGCAGGCGGCCCCTTCGGCCGCCGACTGGACCAAGGCTCTGGAGCGGCGACTGGCCGGGCCTGACGGCGAGGTCATGGTCGTGGCCCATCGCGGCTGTTGGCGCGGGGTTTCCGAAAACACCCTGGACGCGGTGCGCGCCTGCATCGCGTTCGGGGTCGACATGGTCGAGCTGGACGTGCGGCGCACCGCCGACGGCCAGCTCGTCCTGATGCACGACGAGACCCTGGACCGAATGACCGACGGCCAGGGACCGGTCGCCGCCCATACGCTGGCCCAGCTCCAGGCCCTGCGGGTCAAGACCGAGAAGGGCGGCCCGAACGCGGCCCTGACCGATCGCCAGATCCCGACCTATGCGCAGGCCCTGGACCTGGCCAAGGGCAAGATCCTGATCAATGTCGACGCCAAGGCCGACGTCTATGAGGAAGCCTACAAGATGGCGGTGGCGCGCGGCATGGGCGACCAGGTGCTGCTGAAGTCGGGCGAGCCCGCCGAAGTGGTCCTGGCCCAAACGTGGTGGAGCCAGAAGATCCGCTACAATCCCAATATCCAGCCCGGCCGCCTGGGCGCCGATCCGCTGGCGGTGGTCGACAGCTACAAGGCGCTGAAGCCGGTCGGCTACGAGATCAACGTCAAGACCATCGCCGCCGCAAAGCCGCTGGCCGAGCACCTGCACAAGGCCTGCGCCCGACTGTGGGTCAACAGCCTGAACACCCGGGAAGCGGCCTTCGACGATCAGGCCTTGGTCGATCCGGACGCGGTCTGGGGCGCGATGACCGCAGCGGGAGTGGGGGCGATCCAGACCGACAACCCCCTGCCGCTGAAGGCCTGGCTGGCGGCTCACAAGCCGAAGCTGAAGAGCTGCCGTCGTTGATCGTCAGTTGACGGACGGAATGCGGGCGATGACCTTGATTTCGAAGTCGAAGCCCGCCAGCCAGTTGACGCCGACCGCGGTCCAGTTGGGGTAGGGCGGCGCGCCGATCTCTTCGGCGCGCACCTTCATCACGGCCTCCAGCTGGTTCTGCGGATCGGTGTGGAAGGTGGTGACGTCGACCACGTTCTCCAGGCCGCAGCCGGCGGCGGCCAGCACGGCGCGCAGGTTGGCGAAGGCGCGGCGGACCTGATCCTCGAACACCGGCTCGGGCGAGCCGTCCGCGCGGCTGCCGACCTGGCCGGAGACGAACAGCAGATCGCCCGAACGGATCGCCGCCGAATACTGGTGCAGGTCGTAGAGGGCGTGGCGGTCGGCGGGGAAGATGGCTTGGCGCTGGGTCATGTCGGGGCTCCTGGTGGTTCGACCGGCATGACCTAAGAGCAGGGATGTTTACGCACTAGGCGTTGAAATCGGCATGAACTGGTGTGAAATCGCCAGCAATGTCGCGCCCGTCCCTCAACGACCTGTCCGCCTTCCTGGCCGTCGCCACCCATCGCAGCTTTCGGCGCGCCGCCGACGAGCTGGGCGCGGCGCCCTCGACCGTCAGCCACGCGGTGCGCGGGCTGGAGGAGCGGCTGGGCGTGCGTCTGCTGAACCGCACCACCCGCAGCGTTTCGCCCACCGAGGCCGGCTTCCAGCTGCTGGAGCGTCTGCAGCCGGCCCTGACCCTGCTGGACGAAGCGCTGGAGGGGGCCGTGGCCTCGCAAGGGCGAGTGGCCGGCGCGGTGCGGATCAACACGCCGCGTATCCCGGCCGCGCTGCTGGTCCGGGACGTCCTGCCGATCATGGCCGAGCGATTTCCCGAGGTGACGGTGGATATCGTCGTCGAGGGGCAGCTGGTCGACATCGTGGCCGGCGGCTTCGACGCCGGGGTGCGGCTGGTTGGCTCGATCCCGCGAGACATGGTGGCCGTCCCGCTGGCCGACGATGTGCGGTTCCTGTGCGTGGCCTCGCCGGCCTATCTCGACCAAGCCGGCGTTCCGCAGACGCCCGAAGACCTGAAGCGCCATCGCTGCATTGGTCATCGCCTGCCGGGCGGCAAGCTCTATCGCTGGGAGTTCGAGCGCGCCGGCCAGGCGGTCACGGTCGAGACGACCGGGGCGGTGGTGCTGGACGACGAGGAGCTGATGGTCGACGCCGCCGTCCGGGGCCTGGGGATCGCCTATGTCGTCGCGCCCGCTGCTGAGGCCGCCCTGGCCGCCGGTGAGCTGCGCGAGGTGCTGTCGCCCTGGACGCAAGGCGCCGAAGGGCTGGCGATCTACTACCCCGGCCACCGCGCCGTGCCGCCGGCTCTGCGGGCGTTCCTGGACGTTGTCCGCGAAACCCGGCTCCACCGAAAATAGCGCTTGTCATACCAGTCCTTTCGCGGTGCTCTGGCGGCCAATCCGTTGGAATACGGGGGAGGAAACATGTTCTCGCGACGCAAGCTGCTGGTCTCGGCGGCCGGACTCTCGCTCTGGGCGAGCCCAGCTTTGTCCAAAAATGTTACCGCTACCGAAATCAAGGCGGCCATGACCCGGGCGACCCGGTTCATGACCGACAAGGTCGCGGTCAAGGGCGGCTATGTCTGGTCATATCTGGCCGATTTCTCGCGTCGCTGGGGCGAGATGGAAGCCTATCCGTCGATGATCTGGACCCAGGCCCCGGGCACGCCCGAGATGGGCCAGGTCTTCCTCGACGCCTACCGCGCCACCGGCGAGGTACAGTACTACGCCGCCGCCGAGCAGACCGCCTCGGCCCTGATCGCCGGCCAGCATCCTTCAGGCGGCTGGAACTACGTCATCGACTTCGCCGGCGAGGCGTCGCTGAAGCGCTGGTACGAGACCATCGGCGCCAACGGCTGGCGGCTCGAGGAATTCCAGCACTACTACGGCAACGCCACCTTCGACGATCACGCCACGATCGAGTGCGGCCGCTTCCTGCTGCGGCTGCATCTGGAGAAGGGCGATCCGAAGTACCGCGCCGCCGTCGACCGCTGCGTCGATTTCGTCCTGAACAGCCAGTATCCAAACGGTGGCTGGCCCCAACGCTGGCCACGCATGGGCGAGTTCTCCAAGCAGGGCCGGCCCGACTACACCGGCTTCATCACCCTGAACGACGAGGTGGCCGAAGAGAACATCGCCTTCCTGCTGCTCGTCTTGCAGCAGCTGAAGGAAGAGCGGGTCCGCGCGCCGCTGATGCGGGCCATGGCGCTGATGGTCGACCTGCAGCAGCCCAAGCCGACGCCAGGCTGGGCGATGCAATATACGATGGACCTCAAGCCCGCGACGGGCCGCACCTACGAGCCGGCCTCGATCACCCCGCACGGCACGGCCGCGGCAGTGGGCCAGATGCTCGACTACTACCAGCTGACCGGCGACCCGAAGTATCTGGCCCGGGTCGGCGAGGCGATCGACTGGATCGCCAGCGTCGAGATCCCGCCCGGCCAGCGCGGCGCCGACGGCCGCAACTTCTACCGCGACTACGAGCCGGGGACCGGGCGGCTGCTGACCGGCCACCGCAGCGGCTCCAACAGCCAGAACGGCCGCTTCTGGTCGGACTACGCCAAGGGCGACGCCCAGCCTGCCAAGTCCATCAATGTCGCAGCGCTGCGCGCCCGCTACCAGCGCGTGGCGGCGCTGAGTCCCGAGCAGGCCACGAAAAACTCGGCGCTGCTGGGGCGCGGACCCTCGCTGCTGCCGCCCTATGTGGTCAGCCGCGTGGGCGGGTCCGACCTCAACGTCACG
Source organism: uncultured Caulobacter sp. (assembly GCA_964601775.1). Lineage (GTDB taxonomy): Bacteria > Pseudomonadota > Alphaproteobacteria > Caulobacterales > Caulobacteraceae > Caulobacter. Next base: position 11,822 of record CAZRPD010000142.1, read on the forward strand.
GTCTTCGACGACAAGAAGGCCGCCGCCGTGGCCGAACTGGTCGCGGGGCTGAACGCCGAGGGCTACTGGCCCGTGGAGCTGCGCACGACCAGCCATCCCTATACGGGGCCGGGGCCCGCCCAACCGCCGCCCGGCTTCGTCGATCCGGGACAGGTCGGCGACTCGTGGGATACCTCGCCCTTCACCCTGCCGAAGGGCCCGATGGGCATTTCGACCGGGGCCTATATTAACAACATGGCGCGCCTGATCGCCTATCTGCGGACCCAAAAGCCATGACCCACTTCGCGATGACGCGCCGCGCGGCGCTGGCCGGCATCTCGGCCTTGCCCGGCGCGGCCATGGCGGCCCCGAAGCCGGTCGAGACTCGCTACGCGCTGACGCCGGACATCGTGGTGGCCAAGGACGGCTCGGGCCAGTTCGACTCGATCCAGGCGGCGCTGAAATCGATCCCGGCCAGCAATCGCGAGCGCAAGGTGATCTTCGTCCGCAACGGCTTTTACGACGAGGTCGCGCGGGTCGATGCGCCCTACGTCACCCTGCGCGGCGAGAGCCGGCTGGGCGTGCGGCTGCAGTCCAACCGCCCGGCCGAGGGGATCAGCGGCGACGTCGGCCAGGCCGTACTGAACATCGCCTCGACCGCCCATGACTTCGTCCTCGAAAACATGACGGTGCACAACACCGTCACCAAGGCTGGACCGCACGCCTTCGCGGTGCTGGGCCATGCCGACCGCACGATCATCCAGGACGCCGACCTGATCAGCCTGGGCGCCGACACCCTGTCGCTGTGGCGCCTGGCCAAGACCGCCGCCGAGGCCGGACGCTCGGAAGGCCCGGGCGCGACGCCGCTGACCCAGCACGGCGGGCGCTACTATCACACCGGCCTGCGGGTGATCGGCTCGGTGGACTTCGTCTGCCCGCGCGGCTGGTGTTTCATGGAGGATAGCGAGATCGTCCAGGTCTATCCCCGCGCCGAGGCCGCCATCTGGCATGACGGCAAGGGCGATCCGGACAAGAAGTTCGTCATGAAGGGCTGCCGGTTCGACGGGCCGGAGAACTACTTCCTGGGCCGTCACCATCGCGACGCGCAGTTCTATTTCATCGACTGCAGCTTCTCCGAGCGCACGCGTGACAAGGCTCCCTACACCGTGTCTTACCCGCTGAACGGCGGCCCACCGACCCCGGCCGATGTCGAGCGCAACAAGGTCGTGGCCGCCGACACCCTGTGGGGCGACCGCAACTACTTCCACAACAGCCACCGCGACGGCGGCGACTACGCCTGGATGGCCGACAACCTGTCCACCGCCGTGGGCAAGCCATCGGCCGCCAGGATCGACGCGGCCTGGACCTTCAAGGGGACCTGGGACCCGGCCCGCGCCGACGGCCCGCGAGTGATCGCCGTCGCCGACCGGGGCGAGCGCGTGCGGCTGATCTTCGACCGCCTGGTGACGGTGAAGGGCGCGCCCAAGCTGGCCTTCGACGGCGGCGCGGCGGGCGGCTATGTCGAGGGCGGCGGAACGAACGCGCTGGTCTTCCAGAAGCCGTCTACGGCTGGCAAGGCCCGACGCCTGGACTTCGCGGCCGGCGCGATCATCGCCAGCGAAGGCGTTTCGCGCCTGACCTTCGCCAAGCTCGACCTGCCGCGGCGCTAGAGCATTTTCCGATCCGAATGGATCGGTGAAATGCTCCAGGTCTTTGATTTAGAGCCCTTTTTATCCGACTGATCGTTTCGATCAGATCGGAAAGGGCTCTAGAGCGGGCAAGGTCGGCGGAGCCGGGGAGGGGTTGTCGTCCTGGTGGCCGACGCCCCTCTCCCCTATTCGCGCCCCACCTGCGCGAGCCCCTTCGCGGACCGCTGCTCACGGCGGTCTTCGACGCCCGTCTAGTTGCCGCTTGCGGGCTTGCGGAGCAATGTCGGCTCTGTCGCAAGATGTGATGACGCGGCCGGGCGCGGAGTCTGCGATGGCTTTCGCGCCAAGGGGTTTCGTCGGGGGAACAGGAAAGCGGGATGAGCATGGAAGCCGCGTCGCCGACGCCGCTGAAAGTCGCCCTGGTCGAGGACGACGTCGCGTTCCAGGAGGCGTTCCGCACCGCCCTGGCCGGCGCGCCGGACCTGGCGATGATCGGCGTCGCGGCCACGGCCGCCGAGGCGCGCATCATGCTGGCCGCGCCGCCCGCCGCCGTGCTGGGCGTGGACCTGGGCCT
>CAZRPD010000143.1:0-13894 GCA_964601775.1 uncultured Caulobacter sp.
TGTCCCCCCGCCCCAGCGCGAAGCGCGCAGACCCGGCACCGCAACACGCGCCGGCGCTCCCGGCGAGCCCGGCTCTGCGGCCGGGATGACAATTTTGGATTGGGAGACCCAACCATGTTCGATCTGACCGGCAAGACCGCTCTCGTCACCGGCGCCACTGGCGGCATCGGCGGCGCCATCGCCAAGGCCCTGCACGCGCAAGGCGCCCACGTCGTCCTCTCGGGCACGCGCGAATCGGCTCTGCAGGAACTGGCCGCCCAGTTCGGCGAGCGCGTGTCGTTCGTCGCCGCGAATCTTTCCGACTCCGCCGCCGTCGATGGCCTGGTCGCCAAGGCCGAGGAAGCCGCGGGCGCGCCGCTGGACATCGTCATCGCCAATGCCGGCGTCACCCGCGACGGCCTGATCGTGCGGATGAAGGACGAGGACTGGGACACCGTCATCAAGGTGAACCTGGAAGGCTATTTCCGCCTGGCCCGCGCCGCCGCCAAGGGCATGATGAAGCGCCGCGCCGGCCGCATCATCGGCATCACCTCGATCGTGGGCGTGACCGGCAATCCCGGCCAGACCAACTACGCCGCCTCCAAGGCCGGCATGATCGGCTTCTCCAAGGCCCTGGCCCAGGAACTGGCCAGCCGCGGCGTGACCGTAAACTGTGTGGCCCCGGGCTTCATCGCCAGCCCGATGACCGACTCGCTGAATGACCAGCAGAAGGCCGGCATCCTTTCGACCATCCCGGCCGGCAAGCTGGGCGAGGGGAGCGATATCGCCGCCGCGTGCGTTTATCTTGCCAGCGATCAAGCCGGTTACGTGACGGGTCAGACCTTGCACGTGAACGGCGGCATGGCCATGATCTAAAACCGCTGTTTCCTTTCCGGTCTGCCGCTAGCAAGCCGAAAAGGAACGTGATAGGCGGAGCCCGACAATTCCTGCGAATAGCGCGGTTTTCACCTCGCTGTTCTCGGGCCGAAATTTTCATAACGAGGGACTGAACCGAATGTCCGACATTCTCGAGCGCGTGCGTAAGATCGTCATCGAACACCTGGATGCCGATCCCGAGAAGGTCACCGAGAAGGCTTCCTTCATCGACGACCTGGGCGCCGACAGCCTCGACAACGTTGAGCTGGTGATGGCGTTTGAAGAGGAATTCGACATCGAAATCCCCGACGACGCCGCTGAACACATCCAGACCGTTGGCGACGCCGTGAAGTTCATCACGGAAAAGACCGCCTAATAAGGCGTCGAGTTCGCTAGTCGAACCTGACCATTTCCGCCGCGTCGCACAGGCTCTTGCCATCGTGCGCGCGGCGGTTTTCGTTTGAGGCCAAGATTCGCGGCTGGCAGGGCCTTGGGGCGATCCCCAAATTCCTAGCCCCGCAATGAAGGTTGGGAGTGATCCATGCGTAGAGTCGTCGTCACGGGTATCGGCCTGCTGACCCCTCTGGGCCAGGGCGTTGACGTTACCTGGAAGAACATCCTCGCCGGCAAGTCCGGTGCGAACCGCATCACTGCGTTCGACCCCACCGAATACGCCTGTCAGGTGGCCTGCGAAGTTCCGCGCGTCGATGGACGCGGCGGCGGCGGTCCCGACGTCGAGGGTTCGTTCGATCCCGACCAGACCATGAGCCCGCGCGACCAGAAGCGCGTGGACGACTTCATCCTGTACGGCATCGCCGCGGCCGACGAGGCCATCAAGGATTCGGGCTGGGTGCCGGAAACCGACGAGGACAAGTGGCGCACGGGCGTCATCCTGGGCTCGGGAATCGGCGGCCTGTCAACGATCGCCGACACTGCGCTGGAGCTGGAGGCCAAGGGGCCGCGCCGGATCAGCCCGTTCTTCATCTCCTCGGCCCTGATCAACCTGATCTCGGGCCAGGTCTCGATCAAGTACGGCTTCAAGGGCCCCAACCACGCGGTCGTCACGGCCTGCGCGACCGGCGCCCACGCCATCGGCGACGCCATGCGCCTGATCAAGTACGGCGACGCCGATGTGATGATCGCCGGCGGCGCCGAGGCGGCCGTCTGCAAGGTCGGTGTCGCGGGCTTCATCGCCTGCCGCGCCATGTCCACCAGCTTCAACGACACGCCCGAAAAGGCCTCGCGTCCCTATGACCAGGACCGCGACGGCTTCGTGATGGGCGAGGGCGCCGGCGCCCTGGTGCTGGAAGAGTACGAGCACGCCAAGGCGCGCGGGGCCAAGATCTACGCCGAAGTCGTGGGTTACGGCCTGTCGGGCGACGCCCACCACATCACCGCCCCGTCGGAAGACGGCGAAGGCGGCTTCCGCGCGCTGAGCGCGGCGGTCAAGGATGCGGGCCTGCAGCCTTCGGACATCGACTACGTCAACGCCCACGGCACCTCGACCATGGCCGATGGCCTGGAAGCCGGCGCCGTCGAGCGCTTCCTGGGCGACCACGCCAAGAACGTTGTGATGTCCTCGACCAAGTCGATGACCGGCCACCTGCTGGGCGCAGCCGGCGCGATCGAGGGGATCTTCTCGATCCTGGCGATCCGCGACCAGATCGCGCCGCCGACGATCAACCTCGACAATCCGGACGTGAACGTCGCCATGAACCTGGCGCCGAACAAGGCCGTGCCGATGAAGATCGACGTGGCCGTGTCCAACAGCTTTGGCTTCGGCGGCACCAACGCCACCGTCGTGTTCAAGAAGGTCTCGTGAGCAAGAAGCCGTCGCCCCCCCGCAAAACTGCTTCCAGAGCGAAGGGCTCCCGTCGGGAGACCGCCTCTGTGGGGCGACGGCTGATCCGCGCCATCTTCGGCGCGATCACGACCCTGGTGGTCATCGGCATGGTGGCCATTTTCGGCGCGGCCTGGGTTTATAACGGCCCGGGTCCCGACGCGAAGGCCGGCGATAAGACCTCCGTGGTCCTGCGCCGCGGGGCCGGCCTGCCGGAGATCGCTTCCAGCCTGGAGCAGGGCGGGGTGATCCGCTCGTCCTCGATCTTCATGACCGCCGCCAAGGTCACGGGCGCGGCCCGCACCCTGAAGGCCGGCGAGTACGAGTTCGCCAGCCGCGCCTCGATGGCCCAGGTGCTGGACGCCATCCGCCACGGCCGCATCGTGCGTCACTGGATCACCATTCCCGAGGGGCGCACCTCGGACATGGTCATGGACATCCTCAACGCCTCGCCGATCCTGGTCGGCAACGCGGCCACCCCGCCGGAAGGCGCGATCCTGCCCGAGACCTACGAGGTCCAGCGCGGCGAGGACCGGGCCGCCGTCCTGCAACGGATGATGGACGACCGCGACAAGCTGCTGAACCAGCTGTGGGCCAACCGCCAGGCGGGCCTGCCGTTCCAGACCAAGGAAGAGGCCGTCACCCTGGCCTCGATCGTCGAGAAGGAAACGGGCCTGGCCGAAGAGCGCCCGCGCGTGGCCTCGGTGTTCGTCAACCGCCTGCGCACCGGCATGCGCCTGGGCTCGGACCCGACCATCATCTACGGCATCTCGCGCGGCCGGCCGCTGGGCCGCGGCATTCGCATGTCGGAGCTGCAGCGCCTAACGCCCTACAACACCTATCTGATCGACGGCCTGCCGCCGACGCCGATCGCCAATCCCGGCCGTCAGGCCCTGGCGGCCGTGCTGGATCCGCCCAAGACCGGCGACCTCTATTTCGTCGCCGACGGCACGGGCGGCCACGTGTTCGCCTCGACCCTGGAGCAGCACAACGCCAATGTCGTGAAGTGGCGCCAGATCGAGCGCGACCGCGCCAATGCCGCCACTCCTCTAGTGCCGGCTCCGCCGGCGGGGCCCGTGGTGCCGGCCAAGCCGGTCGGGAACTAGGCCATGGCGCTGTCGGGGATGACCGGTTTCGCCCGGGTCGAGGGCGCGCACGGCGCCTGGACCTGGGCGGTCGAGGCGCGCAGCGTCAATGGCCGCAACCTGGAGACCCGCTTTCGCGGTCCGCCCGGTTTCGAGACCCTGGAGCGCGCCGCCCGCGAGGGCTCGCAAGCCCGCTTCCAGCGCGGCCAGCTGACGGTCAACGTCCAGGCCAAGCGCGCGGAGACCTCGGGCGAGACCCAGGTCAATATCGCCACCCTCGAACGCTACCTGACCGCCGGCGGCCCCTATGTCGCCACCGGCATGGTCGCCAAGCCGACCCTGGACGGCCTGCTGGCGCTGAAGGGCGTCATCGAGGCCCGTGAGGACGAGGACAACGCCGAGGACCGCGCCCTGGTCGAGACGGCCATGGCCCTGTCGATCGTCCAGGCGCTGGACGGGCTGAAGGCGGCGCGGCTGGAGGAGGGCGCGGCCCTGGATCCGGTGCTGCACGGCGCCGTCGACCGCATCGAGGCCTTGGCCGCCCAAGCCGAAGCCGAGGCCGCCGGTCAGCCGGCGGTGCTGAAGGAACGCTTCGCCCGCCGCATGACCGAACTGCTGGGCGAAGCCGCCAGCGAGGAGCGTGTCGTCCAGGAAGCCGCCGCCCAGGCCGTCAAGGCCGACGTGCGCGAGGAGCTGGACCGCCTGGTCAGCCACGTCGCCGGCGCACGGGCGCTGCTTACGGGCGAGGGCGCGTCGGGCCGCCGGCTCGACTTCCTGTCCCAGGAATTCATGCGAGAATCCAATACCCTCTGCTCGAAGTCGGCCCTGACCAGCCTGACCGCCATCGGTCTGGAGCTGAAGGCCGTGATTGAGCAGTTCCGCGAGCAGGTCCAGAACGTTGAATAAGCCCCACCATCCCCATCGCGGTCTTCTTCTGATGGTCGTCGCCCCTTCGGGCGTCGGCAAGACCTCGCTGACCCGCCGCCTGGTGGCCGACCACAACGACCTGCACCTGTCGATCAGCGCCACGACCCGCGATCCGCGTCCGGGCGAGCACGACGGCCGAGACTACCACTTCGTCTCGACGGACAAGTTCCAGGGCATGATCCAGGACGAGGCCTTCTTCGAGTGGGCCGAGGTCTATGGCAACCACTACGGCAGCCCGCGCGAGCCGATCATGGCGTCACTGGCGCGTGGCGAAAGCGTGCTGTTCGACATCGACTTCCAAGGCGCCATGAAGGTGCACGCCCAGGCTCAAACCGACAGCGTGCTGGTCTACATCCTGCCGCCCTCGCTGGCGGAAATGAGCCGCCGCCTGCACACGCGCAGCCAGGACAGCGAAGAGGTCATCCACCGTCGCCTGTCGCGCGCCAAGGACGAGGTCGCTGCCTGGGAGCAGTTCGACTACGTCATTCTCAATGATGATTTCGACCGCGCCTACGCGGATCTGGCCCACATCTATCACGCCGAACGCCTGAAGCGGGCTCGTAACCCGTGGATCGGCGACCTGGTGGGCGATCTCCTGCAAGAAGAGATCTAGCGGCGGGCCGAAACCCGCCGCCGAAGCCGTTGGCGATTACAGCGCGCGTCGGCCGAAGATCAGGTGGTACAGCGCCAGGATGACGACGGCGCCGATGGTGGCCACCAGCAGGCTGTAGAGATTGAAGCCCGACACGCCGGCGTTGCCGAACTGGTTGAACAGCCAGCCGCCGACGAACGCGCCGACGATGCCGAGCACGATGTCGAGCAGAACGCCGCTGCCGGAACGGTTCACGAGCTTGCTGGCGATGAAGCCGGCGATCAGGCCGAGTAGCAGCCAAGCGAGAATGGACATCTTCGGGACTCCATGAGCGATTGGCCGCCCTGCGCGGCCTTGCCCAATGAAGTCCTTGATGGTCCCGTTAGTTCCCGCGCATGCGGCCTTGAACATAGGCGATGAGTTTCTCAGCCGGCGGACGGCCGAACGCGATGAACAGGCCTGAGCCGAGAATGGCTCCGATCAGGAACGGCAGGTCCATCGTACAAAATCCCCTGTGACACGCGAGGGAACCTATTGCAGACGCTCCGTGGCCAAGCCAAGGCGACAGTGAGGCGCTGCGACGATGTGCCTATTCGGCCGGCGGCGCGGCGCGCGGCGGGGCCAGGATCATCAGGGTGCAGGTGAGGCCCTCGGGCGCGTAGTCGAACGCCGCCGATCCGGCGAGATCGCCCTTCAGGCTGGCGGCGATCAGCCTGGAGCCAAAGCCGCTGCGCTTGGGCGGCGAGACCGGCGGGCCGCCGCGCTCGCGCCAGACGACGACCAGCCGCGTGCGGCCTTCCAGGCTCCAATCCACGGTGATCCGGCCCGCCTCGGTCGACAGCGCGCCATATTTGGAGGCGTTGGTGGCCAGCTCGTGGAAAATCATCGCCAGGGCCACGGCGGCGTTGGGGGCCAGGGGCAGGGCGGGACCGTCCAGCGCGACCTGGGTCTCGTAGGGCTCCAGCGCCTCGGCGAGCAGCTCGCCCAGGTCCGCGCCTTCCCAGTTGCGGCGGGTCAAGAGGTCGTGGGCCGTGGCCAGAGCGTGGATGCGATCGTTGAACTGGGCCAAGCCCTTGTCGCCGCCTTCTCGCAGGCTGTGGCGGGCCAGCGACTGCACGACGACCAGGGTGTTCTTCACCCGATGGTTCAGCTCGTTGATCATCAGCTGCTGGCGCTCGGCCGCCTGCTGCGCCTCGTCCTCCCGGGCGCGCAGGATGTCGGCGGCGGCCTGCAGCGAGCCGCGCACCTCGGCGATCTCCTGCAGGTGCGAGGGGGCCGGATCCAGCGGCCGGCCGGCGGCGAGGGCCTCGGCTTCGGCGACCAGACCGCGCACGTCGCGCGAGATCGGCCGCGAGAAGCCGAACGCGGCCACCACGCCCAGGGCGATCATCAGCACCGAGCCGCCGATCGCCGGCCACAGCGAGGTCAGCACCGTGCGATTGAGCTCGGCCCGCGGCACCCCGACGATGAAGGTCCAGCCATAGATCGGCGAGCGGCTGAAGGCCGACAGCGTCTGGACCCGGTCCAGCGTGTGGGTCTTGACGACGCCTTCATAGGCGCGGGCGATGGCCCTGCGCATGTCCGGGCTGGCGTGCTTGCCCAGCATCCTGTCCTGGTCGCGCGAGCGGGCCACCAGGGCGGCGTTGCGATCGACGATGCTGGCCGTCCAGGTGCTGGGGAAGCCCTGGGCGGTCATCAGCGCATGGAAGGCGGCCGGCTGCTGCATGTAGCCCAGCACCAGCACCTGGCCCTGCACCAGCACCGGCACGTTGACGCCGACGATCGGACCGGCCCCGGGGCGCGGGATCAGGTTGCTGACGTTGGACTTGCCCGTGGTCATCTCGCGCCAGGACGCGGGCGTGACGGGGGCGTCGGGCGTTGGCGCGCCGGGTGGCAGCCGGGTGTTGATCAGCTGACGCTCGCGGGTCATCAGCACGATCCAGCCCTCGCGGCCTTCGACCGCCTCGCGCGCCTGCTTCTCGAAGGTCGCAAGGTCGCCTTCCGCCAGGGCGGGCGAGACAGCCAGGACCTGCAGCACGCTCTGGCCCTGGCCGATCTGGCGATCGGTGGCCAGGGACAGGGCGCGGGTCATGGCCGTCAGCTGGGTGGCGAAGCGCCGCTGGCCCTCGGTGTACTGCATGGCCACCAGCACGCCCATCAGCAGGATGGCGGGCGCGGCCAGCGTAAGCGCCATGAAAAGCAGGCGCCGCGCGACAGTCGAGGGCGCTCTCACAGCACTATTGGTCGACACGTTCGCCCCACTCTTCCCGAAGGCAAGCTGGAGAGGCGCGGCTCAACCGTCAATAGCCTTTGACGCTAGGGTCATCCCTAGCCGTCATCCCAACTCGTCATCCATGCGGTCGCGCCAGCATCCAGATCGCCATCGCGACCATCATCAGGTTCTCCAGCAGCGAGACGAAGCCCAGCGGCACGTTGCTGTCGCCGCCGACGCAGGCGCATTTCAGCTCGCGCTTGTCGATATAGACGGCCTTGAACACCGACACGGCTCCGATCCCGCCGATGGCCAGGCTGAGCGGCGCGGCCAGGCCCGTCAGCACGCCGGCCGCCATCAGGACGCCAGCGGTCAGTTCGGCGAATGGATAGACATAGCCGTACGGAACCCAGCGCTGGGCCAGCAGGTCGTAGTTCAGGAACATCGACGAGAAGCTCTCGATGTCGCGCAGTTTCTGCTGGGCCAGCAGCACCATGGCGAAGGCCACGAACCACTCGTCGGCCCGCACCGTCAGCGGACTGCCGAACGCGGCGTGGCTGGCGGCCAGGGCCAGCAGGGCGGCCATGGCGAACAGCACGATGACCGGCGTGTAGGTCAAGGCCTTGGGATCGCGGACCTTCAACCCGAAATGCCGCCGCAGGTCGTCGTAGCCACCGATCCGGACATCGTCGATGAACACCTGGGGCGTGGTCTTGACCTTGTGCAGGGCCTTGAACGCGTCGGTTTCCTCGCGCGTCTTCAGCCACTGGTCCTCGACCGCATAGCCCTTGGACTTCAGCAAGTGCAGCGCCTTGCGCCCGTAGGGGCAGACATGGCTGGGCATGACCATGCGGTAGAGAATGGCTGTGGGTTTCATCGCTTCACTCCTGGACTCGCGATCCGACCCATCTCCTGTAGGGTCCGTACCGTGGTACGGAGTCAAGGTATGGCTGGAACGATCGCAAGCCTGGCGCGCGAGGGCGGAGTCGGGGTGGAGACGGTGCGCTATTACCAGCGCCGCGGCCTGCTCCGAACACCACAGAAGCCCGAAGGGGTTCGCCGCTATGACGCCGAGGATGTCCGGCGGCTGAAGTTCATCCGCGCGGCCCAGACCGCCGGGTTCACGCTCGAGCAGATCGGCGAGCTTCTGGCTCTGGACGCGGGCCAAGACCATGCGCGGGCGAAAGCCTTGGCCCGCGAGCGGATCGGCGCTCTGGACGACAAGATCGCCGAGCTGCAGGCGGCGCGTCAGGCCCTGGCGCGACTGGCCGACGCCTGCGGCGCGACGGCGGGGCCATGCCCGATCATCACCGCGTTCGAGACGGCGTAGAAAATTAATCAGGCGTTGTCGGAAGCGGCCGGCGTCGCCCGTCCTTGGGTCAGCACCGCAAGCGGGGAGGACACCATGCGTGAGTTGATCCTGAAGATGGCCATGTCGGTCGACGGCTTCGTCAGCGACCTGGAGGGGACGAACACCTGGATGTTCGGCGCCGACGACGAGGCCCGGGCCTGGAACGTCGAGACCATCTCGAACGCCAGCCTGCATGTCATGGGCAGCCGAAGCTTCGCGGCCATGGCCGCCTGGTGGCCGGTCTCAACCGACATCTTCGCCCCGCCGATGAATGCGATCCCCAAGGCGGTCTTCACTCGCCAGGGGGCGGCGATCCTGAAGACGGCCGTCGCGCCGACCCAGCCCGGCGGCGAAAGCTGGGCGCAAGCCTATGTCGCCGGCGGTGACCTGGCCGAGGAGATCGCTCGGCTGAAGGCGCAGGACGGCAAGCCGATCATCGCCCACGGCGGCGTCGCCTTCGCCCGCAGCCTGGCGGCCCAGGGGCTGATCGACCAGTTCGTGCTGGTCGTGGCGCCCGTGGCGCTGGGGCGGGGGCTGTCGCTGTTCTCCGACCTCAAGGCGCCGCAGCGGCTACAGCTGGTCAGCTCGAGAGCCTTCCCCGGTGGCGCGGTGGCCCAGACCTATCGACCGGGCTGAGGCGCTGGCGGAAGGCTCGCCACGTTGACGCCTTCCAGCTTGCCCTGGGCGTCCAGCACGACGTCGAAGCGCAGCACGCCGTTCTCGAAGGTCACGTCGTAGGTGTCGCCGTTGAACAGGTTGGGGCCGTGAAAGGCCACGTTCCGGACCTCGCCCGCGGTCTCCAGCCTGCTCTTGATAAGGGCGAGCTGCCGAGGAAAGGCCTTGGCGCCGCTGGCCGAGACGAAGCTGGTGTCCGGATCGTCGGTGCGCGCGATCTTGATCACGCGCTCCAGCAGCGCGCGCGCGCCGGGTGTCGGGGTTGATCGCGGGGCGAAGACCTGACTGCCGTTGATTTCGGCGATTGTGCTTGCGGTCGGGCGGCCCAGGCGCTTCAGCGCAGCGGCCAGGGCCTCGTCGGCCGGAACGGCGATCTCGGGTTTGACGCCGACGCCTTCCCAGTTTGTCTTGGTCACCGGGTTCTCGGCCCTGCCAAAGGGCACCATGGCGCTCAGGTCGTCGCTGAGCCGCGTGCCGCTGACCGGATTGGCCCCGCCGCCGGTCGTCTCGCCGACCAGGGTGGCCAGCTTCAACGCCTGCAGGTCGTAGGCGAATTCCTCGCCGCCAGAGAAGGTCTTGCCGCTGGTCAGCACGAAGACCGGGGTGCCGGCGAAACGGACGGGCGTGGCCTGGCTGTTGAAGGTCTGGCGGGAAAACTCCAGCGTGCCGGCCTTGCGGATGACGATGTCGTTGATGTGCGTCGGAGCGCCTTCGGGCGCCAGGAAGCTGACCAGATAGGCCACGGATCCCGGCGAGCCGCCGCCGTTACGGCGCAGATCGAAGATCAGGGTCTTGCTGCCGGCCAGCGCCGTCATGGCCCGGTCGACTACCGGCTTGAACCATTGGAGCGGCGGGAAGCCGATCACCTCGATATAACCGATGTCGCCGGGCAGCTTGTCGGCCCGGACGACGCCGCTCTCGCTGGTCGGCGGCGGTGTGGGTGTGTCCCCCGTCCTGGGCGGCGGCGCGCTGCGCGACGTCACGCGCATGTGCTTGTCGTGCGCGACGGCGCTGAGGTCGTCGGTCAGCTGTTTGGCGAAGGCCCCAGGTTCCGACAGTTGGTCATAGGCGCCGGCGTTCAGCTTGGCGGTGATCGCGTCGGCCGCCTTGGCGCCGACGTCGGGGAAAACGTATCGGTCGCGCAGCGCGGTCGACAGCTTGGCTACGGCGTCAGCGCGGGCTTGGGCGTCCATCTTCTGGGCCAGGGCCTGTGTGCTGAAGATCGCAGCGACGAAGACGCTCGCAAGGACGGCGAGTTTGACGGCGCGCATATAGACCTCCCCCGACCATTCTCGGTTGAGGATGTTGGACGTTGCACGGTGATGTAAAGAGGCCAAGGCGCGGCTCTATCCCTGGCATGGGGCGCCCAAGGGTTCAGCGCTCGCATCCGGACCCGGGCGCCGCGTGATTTCGCGCTTGCCAAGCTTCGAACGTCTCTGCTCAATAATGTTATACAATAACGCTATTGAGCGAGTTCGACATGGTCGACCAACCGACGCGCCGTCATCTTCTCACGTCCGTCGCCGTCGGCGGCTCGGCGATGCTGGTCGCGGGAACCGGGGAGGCGAAGATGATGGCGTCCAGCGTGACCTTGCGTCCGGGATCGATCCCGGTGGCCGACCTCCCTGGCCATTTCGACGTCGAGCCGGGGATCCACAATCTTGAAGCTGGCTACTGGAGCATGATGCCCCGGGTGGTCGCCGAGGCCTATGGCCGGCACAATGCGGCGATCAACGGGGCGCATTCGATCTGGGCGCGGAACGTGATGCAGGACGGCTCGGGCTGGGCGTCCGGCAGCCGCGCGGCGCAGGGCGCGATCGCGCGGCAGATGGGCTGTCTGCCCGAGGAGATCGGCGTCACCCGCAGCGGCGCCGACGCCCTGCAGATGCTGATCTGCAACTACAAGCCGCTCAAGTCCGGCGACGCGGTCATCCACTGTGATCTCGATTACGACGTGATGATCGCCGCGATGAAGTGGCTGGGCACGCACAAGGGCGCCACGGTGGTGTCGTTCGCCATGCCCGAGCCGGCCACGACCGCCAATATCCTGGCCGCCTATGAGGACGTGCTGAAGCGTACGCCCAGGGCCAGGCTGCTGCTGGTCACCCAGGTCTCCAACCGCACGGGCATCGTCACGCCGGTCAAGGAGATCGTCGCCATGGCCCGCGCGCGGGGCGTGGACACCATCGTCGACGCCGCCCATGGCGTGGCCTGCCTGGACTTCCAGCTGGACGACCTGGGCGCGGACTTCGTCGGCTGGTCGGTGCACAAGTGGACCTCGGCGCCGCTGGGCACCGGCGCGATGTACGTCCGCCGCAGCCGCATCGCCGATATCGACATCGCCTATGGCAACCACTTCTACGCCGAGGACGACATCCGCACGCGCGTGCCGGACGGCACCGTGAACTTCCCGGCCATGCTGACCATCCCGACCGCCGTGGACTTCCACTTCGCCGTCGGCGCCGCGGCCAAGGAAAAGCACATGCGCGGCCTGCGCGACCGCTGGGTGCACGCCTTGCGCGACCGTCCCAATGTCGAGATCTGCGTGCCCGACGATCCGGCCCGCTACTGCGCGATCACCAGTTTCCGCCTCAAGGGCATGAACACCGACGAGGACGCCAAGCGCGTGCAGAAGGTGCTGTTCGAGCGCTATCGCATCCACACCGTCTGGCGCGGCGGCATCGCCAAGGGGCCGGCGATCCGGGTGACGCCCGGTCTCTACAGCACAAACGAGGATGTCGATGCGCTGGCCGCCGCCCTTCGGGCCGAGCACGCCATGTTTGTTTAGGCGAGCGTGGCCTTGGCCAGGGCCAGGAAGCCGGCCAGGTCGACGACCTCGGCGCGAACGTCGGGGCTGATCCCGGCCTTCTCGCACAGCTCGCCGCCGCCCAGGGCCTTCAGGCTGGAGCGCAGCATCTTGCGGCGCTGGCCGAAGGCGGCGGCGGTGACGCGCTCCAGGGCGGCGATGATCTCGGCCGGAGGCGGATCGGCCTTGGGGACCAGGCGCACCACGGCCGAGGCGACCTTCGGCGGCGGCGTGAAGGCCTTGGCCGGCAGGTCCATGACCGTGCGGGCCTCGCACAGGGTCTGGGAAATCACGGCCAGGCGGCCGTAGGCGTCGTCGTCCGTATCGGCCACGATGCGGTCGGCGACTTCCTTCTGGAACATCAGGGTCATCGACAGCGGCTTGAAGGGCCCCGTCAGCCAGTTGATCAGGAGCTGGGTGCCGACGTTGTAGGGCAGGTTGGAGACCACGTGGGCCGGACCGCCGCCGGCGGCCAAGGCGGCGTCGACCTTCAGGGCGTCGCCCTCGACCAGCTCCAGGCGGCCGTCGGCGACCTCGGCCAGCTCGGTCAGCAGCGGCAGGAAGCGGCTGTCCTTCTCGATGGCCACGACACGGGCGCCGGTCTCCAGCAGGGCGCGGGTCAGGCCGCCGGGGCCGGGGCCCACCTCGACGACCGTGTCGCCTTCGCCCACCTGCGCGAGACGCGCGATCTTGCGGGTGACGTTCAGGTCCAGCAGGAAGTGCTGGCCAAAGCTCTTGCGCGCCAGGAGGTCGTGGCGCTCCAGGGCCTCGCGCAGCGGGGGAAGGTCGGCGAGGCTCATTTCAGGACTCGTAAGCCGCGCGGCGGGCGGCGATGTCGGCCGCCAGGCGGATGGCGGCGATCAGGCTGTCGGGACGGGCCACGCCACGGCCGGCGATGTCGAAGCCGGTGCCGTGGTCGGGCGAGGTGCGCACGATCGGCAGGCCCAGGGTGACGTTCACCCCACCCCAGAAGTCCAGCATCTTGACCGGGATCAGGGCCTGGTCGTGGTACATGCAGATAACGCCGTCGTAGCGTAGGCGCGCTTCCGGATGGAACAGGGTGTCGGCGGGCGCGGGGCCGAAGCAGTCGACGCCCAGGTCCTTCAGCGCCTGGACGGCCGGCTGGATGACCAGGATTTCTTCGCGGCCGATCGAGCCGCTCTCGCCGGCGTGCGGATTGAGGCCGGCGATGGCCAGGCGGGGGTGCGGGATCCCGAAGTCGCGGCGCAGGGCCTGGGCGGTGACCAGGGCGCAGTTGACGATGGCCTCGGCCGTCAGGGCGTCGGGTACGTTGCGGATCGCCGTGTGGATGGTCACCAGCGTCGCGCGCAGGTCGGCGGCGGCGAGCATCATGATCGGGCCGCGCGCGCCCTCGAAGCGCTCGGCGGCGGTCAGCTCGGCCAGGAACTCGGTGTGGCCGGGGAACTTGAAGCCGGCCTCGTACAGCGGGGCCTTGGCGATCGGGGCGGTGACGAGGCCCGCGACGTCGCCCGACAAGGCCAGGCCGAGGCCGGTCTCGGTCCACCGGCTCGCCTGCGGGGCATAGGCCGC
>CAZRPD010000144.1:0-13837 GCA_964601775.1 uncultured Caulobacter sp.
CGTTGCCGTGCTTGTCGCCCAGCACTTGGATCTCGATGTGGCGCGGGCTCTGGATGAACTTCTCGATGAAGATCCGGTCGTCGCCGAAGCTGGCCTTGGCCTCGGCGCGCACGGCGGGGAAGCCTTCCTCGACGTCCTGGCGGCTCCAGGCCACGCGGATGCGCTTGCCGCCGCCGCCGGCCGACGCCTTGATCATCACCGGATAGCCGATCTGCTCGGCGATGGTGACGGCCTCGGCGGTGTCGGCGATCTCGCCGATGTGGCCGGGCACGCAGGAGACGCCGGCGGCCTGGGCGAACTTCTTGCTCTCGATCTTGTCGCCCATCGCTTGGATGGCGCCGGGGTTGGGACCGATGAACACCAGGCCCTCGTCGGCGCAGCGCTGGGCGAAACCGGCGTTCTCGGACAGGAAGCCGAAGCCTGGGTGAATGGCCTGGGCGCCGGTCTCCTTGCAGGCGGCGATGATCTTGTCGGCGACCAGATAGCTCTGTGCGGCCGGCGAGGCGCCGATGTGGACGGTCTCGTCGGCCATCTCGACCGCGAGCGAGCCGGCGTCGGCGTCCGAGTACACGACGACGGTCGCGATCCCCAGGCGGCGGCACGTCTTGATCACGCGGACTGCGATTTCGCCTCGGTTGGCGATCAGGATCTTGGTGAACATGGTCGGACCTACAGCGGGATGTTGTCGTGTTTTTTCCAGGGGTTGGAGAGTTCCTTCCCCTTGAGGCTCTTGAGGCCTCTGACGATGCGGCGACGCGTGCCGTGCGGCATGATCACGTCGTCGACATAGCCACGCTGGGCGGCGACGAACGGGTTGGCGAAGCGGTCCTTGTACTCGGCCTCGCGCACGGCCAGGGCCTCAGGATCCTTGGCCTCCTGGCGGAAGATGATCTCGACCGCGCCCTTGGCCCCCATCACCGCGATCTCGGCGGTGGGCCAGGCGTAGTTGAGGTCGCCGCGCAGGTGCTTGGAGCTCATCACGTCATAGGCGCCGCCATAGGCCTTGCGGGTGATGACGGTGATCTTCGGCACGGTGGCCTCGGCATAGGCGAACAGCAGCTTGGCGCCGTGCTTGATCAGGCCGCCGTACTCCTGCTTGGTCCCGGGCATGAAGCCCGGCACGTCGACCAGGGTGATGATCGGGATGCTGAAGGCGTCGCAGAACCGCACGAAGCGGGCGGCCTTGCGCGAGCTGTCGATGTCCAGCACCCCGGCCAGCACCTGGGGCTGGTTGGCGACGATGCCGACGGTCTCACCGTCCATGCGGGCGAAGCCGCAGACGATGTTCTTGGCCCACTCGCTGCTGATCTCGAAGAAGTCGGCCTCGTCGACCACCTTCAGGATCAGCTCCTTCATGTCGTAGGGCTTGGTGGCGTCGGCGGGGATCAGGGTGTCGAGGCTCAGCTCCTCGCGATAGGCCTCGTCGAAGCTCTCGCGCTCGGGGGCGGGCTCGCGGTTGGACGAGGGCAGGAAGTCGATCAGGCGGCGCACCTGGGTCAGGGCCTCCAGATCGTTCTCGAACGCGCCCTCGGCGACGCCGGACTTGGCGGCGTGGACGCGCGCGCCGCCCAGCTCCTCAGCGGTGACGACCTCGTTGGTCACCGTCTTCACGACGTCGGGGCCGGTCACGAACATGTAGCTCGTATCCTTGACCATGAAGATGAAGTCGGTGATCGCGGGCGAATAGACGTCGCCGCCGGCGCACGGGCCCATGATCACGCTGATCTGCGGGATGACGCCGCTGGCCAGGGTGTTTTCCAGGAAGATGTCCGCATAGCCGGCCAGGCTGTCGACGCCCTCCTGGATGCGCGCGCCGCCGGCGTCGAACAGGCCGATGATCGGCGCGCCGACCTTCATGGCCTGGCGCTGGACCTTGAGGATCTTCTGGGCGTGGGCGTTCGACAGGCTGCCGCCGAACACGGTGAAGTCCTTGGAGAAGACGTAGACGACCTTGCCGTTGATCGTGCCCCAGCCGGTGACGACGCCGTCGCCGGGGATCTTCTGGCTCTCCATGCCGAAGTCGGCGCAGCGGTGCTCGACGAACATGTCGAACTCTTCGAACGAGCCTTCGTCCAGCAGCAGGTCGATGCGTTCGCGCGCCGTCAGCTTGCCCTTGGCGTGCTGCGCCGCGACGCGTTTCTCGCCGCCGCCGGCCTTGGCCTGTTCGCGACGACGGTCGAGTTCTTCGAGGATGCGCTGCACCGGATACGATCTCGCAATGGGAAGACAGGGTTCTTCGAGCATGCGGCCTGTGAAGGCGTCCGCAAATTGAAAATTGGCGAAGTTGAAAAGTTCGTCCAGATTGACGCCCCAAAATACGCCGTAAATCGGGCGTTCGCAGCGAGGTTGCGAGGCTCTGATCTGCAAAATTGCGAAGTTGTGAAGATGCGCGAGAAGCTCTTTATCGGTCCGCGTCTGCGGCTGTTACGCCAGGCGCGCAGCTGGACTCTGGACGTGTGCGCCGCGCGTCTGGGGCTGTCGCCCAGCTATCTGTCGCAACTGGAAGCCAATCAGCGGCCGGTCACCGCGCGGGTGCTGATCGACGCCATGCGGGTGTTCGAGGTCGACGCCGCCGCCCTGGACGCCGCCGACGACCAGCGGCTGATCGCCGACCTGCGCGAGGCCGCCGCCGATCCGGTCAGCGGCGAGGACGCCCCGGGCCTGGGCGAGATCAAGCAGGTGGTGACCAACGCCCCGCAGTTCGCCCGCGCGTATCTCGCCTTGCACCGCGCCTATCGCCAGCTGGATGAGCGGCTGAAGCAGACCGAGGAGGCCGTGTCGCTGGACGAGCGCGGCGCGGCCAGCGCGCTGCTGCCCTACGAGGAGGTGCGCGACTTCTTCCACTACAAGGACAACTACATCCACGGCCTCGACCTAGCGGCCGAGGCCCTGGCCTCGGAGCTGGGCCTGGAGGACGGCGCGGGCGTCGAGGCGGCGCTGGAGCGTCGGCTGGAGCGGCTGGGCGTGACGATCGAGCGCTCGCGCGAGTTCGACCTGCTGCGGCGCTACGATCCGGAGACCCGCATTTTGCTGCTGGGTGCGGCTCAGCCGGCCGCGACGCGGGCCTTCCAGATGGCCTATCAGATCGCGGCCATGACCCTGGCGGACGTGGTCGAGGCCGAGCTGACCGCCGCCTCGTTCCGCAGTCAAAGCGCCGCCCAGGTGTGCCGCACGGGCCTGCTGAACTACGCCGCCGGCGCGCTGCTGCTGCCCTATGAGCGCTTCCGCGAGACCGCCCGGCGCGTGCGCCACGACGTCGAGCAACTGAGCCTGATCTTCCAGACCAGCCTGGAGCAGGTCTTCCACCGGCTCAGCACTCTGCAGCGGCCGGGCGCGCGCGGCGTGCCGTTCTACTTTGTGCGGCTGGACCGGGCCGGCAACATCACCAAGCGCCACAGCGCCACGCGCTTCCAGTTCGCGCGCTTCGGCGGGGCCTGCCCGATGTGGAACGTCCACGACGCCTTCAGCCGGCCCGACGCCTGGCTGGTGCAACTGGCCCAGATGCCCGACGGCCTGCGCTACGTCTGCATCGCCAAGGGTGTGGTCAAGCCGTCAGGCGCCTATCTGCAGGCCGACCGGCGCTACGCCCTGGGACTGGGCTGCGAGGCCCAGTACGCGGATCAGCTGGTCTATGCCGACGGCCTGGACCTGTCCGGCCCTTCCGCGCCGATCGGCGTCAGCTGCCGGATCTGCGAGCGGGTCGATTGCACTCAGCGCGCCTTCCCGCCGGTGGACCGCAAGTTCGAGGTGCTGGAGAACGACCGCCGCTGGGTGCCTTACAGTCTGTAGAAGAAACGGCAGCCTGTAGAAGAAAAGGCCCGGAAGCTTTCGCCTCCGGGCCTTGAAGGTCCCTGCCGCTGCTCAGGCAGGGTTCAGGCGGCGACCGCCCCGTCGTCGTGGGCGGCCGGCTGGCCGACGAGGGCGACCGACCTGGCCGACGTCAGGTCCGCGCCATAGGTCGCCGTGCCGTCATAGGCCTTGGTCAGGAAGGCGCGGGTGGCTTCGTTGTACGTGCCGACATTGGCGTCGATGGCCGCATACAGCAGGAAGCGGGCCACCGCGGCCTTGGCGCCCAGGGCGTCGTGGCCGGTGGCCGTGAAGTAGCTCTGCTGCGAGACGATGTAGTCCACCGCCGCGCCGACATTGACGCCCGCCGCCGCGGCCTTGGTGTTGCCGATGATGGCGTCATAGGCCTTGGTCACGGCCTCGCGGAAGGTCAGGCTGTCGTAGGCGGTCTTGAAGGTCGCCGCGCCCGCCCCCTTGGTCGCCTGGTCGACGGCAAAGGCGATGTACTTGTTGGCGGTGTTGTAGATCGCATAGGCGTAGTCGGTCAGGTCGGTATTGCTGGTCGGGCTGTCGATCAGCTCGTTCAGGGCTGCCTGGGTCGGGGTCTTGCCGGTGAAGAAGTTCGTCGCCTGCAGCGCCAGGGCCGAGGTGTCGACCGAGTAGCCGATCAGCTTGTCGATGAAGACGGCCTTGGTGATCTTGTTGGCGGTGACGTCGGCTTGCAGCGCCGCCAGGGCCTTCATCTCGGTGTAGAAGGCGTTGGCGATCTTCTCGCCGTTCGGGCCGGTCAGAAACTCCGACACGGCCTTGGACGAGGTGGCCGCGATGCCCGCCAGGGCCTTGTAGGCGTCCTGGATCTGGGCCGGGGTCAGGGTGATCGGGTTGGCGACCGTGCCGCCGCCGCCACCACCCGCGCCGCCGCCGAAGGCGACGCTGACGGGCGTGTCCAGCGGCCACTTGGTCAGGGCCTCCTTTAGCGTCTGGACGCCGATATTGATCAGGGCCGGATTGGCTTCGACCTGGGCCAGGGCCGCATCGACGTCGGGCGTCAGGACGTTGAAGCTTTTCAGCAGCGCGCGCAGCTCGACGAACTTGAAGCTGGCCTGGATCAGGCCGCTGTCGACCAGCTGGATCAGGAATTGGAAGTCGCGGAGCGTCGGCTCGGCCATGGTTAAGTTCCCTCCGGAGCCTTACCCTCGCACCACGCGTCACCCTGGCCCCGCCAGCGGTTGTACAATCACAGGTTCGGGACCCGACATCCCCGGAACTGGGGGTTTGCAAGTCACAAAGCCCAAGTCGCTCCACAGGCATTTCCCGTTTCAGGCGATCCCAAAGGCGCGAATCACGGCCGTATGACAGCAGCGCTTACGCAAGGTGAGGGCGTGACGATTGCATGCTTAAACGGCTGACGGACGTCACACAGCTGGAAGGGCTGGTGCGCTATTCGCGCGGCGTGGCCCTGTCGCGCCTGGCCCTGGTCGCGGGCTTCGTGCTGCTGCTGCTGATGTTCACGCCCTGGCGCGTCGCCGCCCTGGGCGTCGTCGAGTTCGGACTCTATTTCGCGCTGTTCCTGGCCACCGAGCTGGCCGTGCGTCATCCCGATCCGGTCAAGGCCCACAAGCGCCTGGCCCTGCAGTCCGACATCCTGATGTTCCTGCTGGTGACCAACGCCTGCTGGATCGCCGTGCAGATCCGCCTCTACGACCGGCCTGAAACCCTGGTGGAGTCGGCGCTGCTGGCGATCTGCGTCCTGCTGTTCGTGGCCCTGCGCGTGCACCTGACCCGCGTCAGCTATGTGGTCGGAGTGGTTCCGCCGGCCCTGACCCTGATCTGGATCGCTATCGACTGGAGCGCGCCGCTGCGGCCGGGTCCCTACACGCTGTCGATGATGCTGTTCGTGGTCGCGGTGCTGCTGGTCACCGCCCGCCAGCAGGCGACCGATCGCGCCCTGACCCGGGCCATGCGCGAGCTGACCCGAAAGAACGTCGCCCTGACCCAGGCGGTCAACGAGACCCGCGCCGCCAACCGCGCCAAGGCCGAGTTGCTGGCGGTGGCCAGCCACGAGATCCGCACGCCGCTGAACGCCATCATCGGCTTTGGCCGCGCGTTGCGCAGCGAGCCGATGTCGTCGCGCCAGGTCGAACTGGCCGAGGGCGTTCTGGACGGCGGCCAGCACCTGAACCGCCTGCTGGGCGGGATTCTGGACCTGGCGCGGGGCGATCGCCTGCGGGCCCCGCTGGACCTGACGCCCGTCGATCTGCGCCGGATCGTGCGCGGCATCGTCCGGGTGTGGAGCGGTCACGCCCGCGCGATCGGCGTGACCCTCACCCTGGACGACGCCGATCCGACGGTGTCGTTCCAGGTGATGGCCGACCTCGTCCGGGTCGAACAGACCCTGGTGAACCTGGTCTCCAACGCCCTGGCGGTGGTCTCGCCGGGCGGGGCGGTCACGGTGCGGCTGGCCGGCCTCGCCCAGGGCGAGGCCTTGCGCGTGCTGATCGACGTGGTCGACACCGGCCCGCCGATCCATCCCGACGAGCGCGGCATGATGTTCGAGGCCTACGAGCAGACGCGGCGCGGCCGCGCCGAAGGCGGCACGGGCCTGGGCCTGAAGATCTGCGCCCAGAACGTGGCCCTGATGGGCGGCGAGATCGGCGTCGATCCGCCCGAGCGCGCGCCGCGCGGTCCGGTCGGGGCGGTGTTCTGGTTCGCCTTCGACGCGCCGCTGATCGCCGCCGGACTCCCTCGGGAGCGCCGATCGGGGCTGGACGGCGCAGACGAGATCCGGGTGCTGGCGGCCGAGGACAACGCCGCCAACCGGCGGGTGCTGGCCCTGGCCTTGGAGAGCGCGCCCGTCGTCCTGACCTTTGCCGAGGACGGCGCCCAGGCGCTGGACCTGTGGCGGACGGATGCGTTCGACCTGGTGCTGATGGACGTCAACATGCCGGTGCTGGGCGGCCGCGAGGCTGTGCGTGAAATCCGCAAGGCCGAAGGGGAGGGGCGGCGCATTCCGATCTGGATGCTGACCGCCAACGTCTTCCCCGAGGATGTCGATCGCTATCGCCGCGACGGGGCCGACGGCGCCCTTCGCAAGCCGCTGGACGTCGCGGCCCTGTACGCCCTGCTGGCCGAGGTGGCTCAGGCGAGGTTTGTCAGGACCTGATCGGCCAAGGTCGCGCTGGCGCTCTTCCGCGAGCCGCAAGTTCCAGCCCTGCTGACGCGAAATCTAAGCGCGATATCCACCGTTCAGGTCGTTATCACGGTCTGAAGTTGCGCAATTTGTCCTGCAGACAAAATCGCCGGAGAGGGCAAAAAACACCATTGAAAAAGAATGACTGCGCTGTCATTTTGCCATTGCGAGCATCGCATACCGGTGTTACCGCTAACTTGTCCCACAGTTTCCGGTTGTCCGGCGCCAGGGACGAAGCAGCGGCCGGAGGTTCCGGCGCACAACGATAACAGCGCCCCACAGGGGCTAATAACTTAGGGGGAAGGCTATGAAGCGGCTCCGTCGCCTCCATGCGTCTGCGTCTTGTCTCGCCATTTCGGCGGCCATGCTGGCCGGTCCGGCGCTGGCGCAGCAGATCAGCGACACCACCGTCGACGAGGTGGTCATCACCGGTATTCGCGCCTCGCTCGAGCGGTCGATCGAGATCAAGCGCACCAACAGCGGCGTGGTCGACGCCATCTCGGCCGAGGACATCGGCAAGTTCCCCGACACCAACCTGGCGGAATCCCTGCAGCGGATCACCGGCGTGTCCATCGACCGCACCAACGGCGAAGGCTCGCAGGTCACGGTCCGCGGCTTCGGCGGCGGCTTCAACCTGGTGACCCTGAACGGCCGCACCCTGCCGACGGCCGACGTCTCGACCGTGGGCGGCGACCAGTCCTCGGACTCGGCCGGCGGCACCAGCCGCTCGTTCGACTTCTCGAACCTGGCGTCGGAAGGCGTGACCACGCTGGAGGTCTACAAGACCGGCCGCGCGGCCGTGCCGTCGGGCGGCATCGGCGCCACCATCAACGTCAAGACCCGCCACCCGCTGGACTCGCGCCAGCACGGCCTGTCGGGCAGCCTGGGCGTCAAGGGCGTCTACGACACCAGCATGTCCAAGAAGCTGGAGGACGGCTCCAAGTACACGCCGGAAGTCTCGGGCCTGCTGAACTGGCTGGATGACAGCGAAAAGTTCGGCGTGGCGCTGTTCGGCAGCTACCAGAAGCGCAATTTCACCAGCCGCTCGGCCACCTCGAACGACTGGAACATCCGCACCTATAGCGAGTTCCTGGACCCCGCTAACGGCTTCGTCCGGGCGGGCGGCGCGACCCAGATCACCAATGCGCCCAAGAGCCTGGCCGCTCTGGTCGCGATCCCCAACGACAGCCGCTACCACTTCTCGCAAGGCCAGCGCGAGCGGATCAACGGCCAGCTGACGGCGCAATTCCGCCCGGTCGAGAGTCTGACCATCACGGCCGACGCGCTCTACGCCCGCAACAAGTCGTTCGAACGCCGCAACGACAGCTCCAACTGGTTCAACCGGCCGTTCGACAAGGTCACCTTCGACGACAACCCGGTCATCGCCACCGCCACCCTGCTGCAGGAAACCCTGAGCGGGACCAAGGACATGGGCTTCGAGCAGCAGTATCGCGGCAACGAGGACAGCCTGAAGTCCTTCGGCCTGAACGCGGACTGGGCGCTATCCGAGCGCGTGCGCCTGAAGGTGGACGGCCATATCTCGAAGGCCGACTCCAAGCCCAACTCGCCGAACGGGGCCAGCTCGACCGCCGTCGCCATCGGCGCGCCGATCATCTCGTCCCACTCGGTGGACTACAGCGGCAAGATCCCGGTGCAGGCGTTCACGATCAACGACGCCGCGCCGCGTGGCAACGCCAACGGCGTTCTGGACGTCGGCGATCTGGGCACCCAGGTCGGCCGCACGTGGTCGCAGCGCCAGCAGCACGAGGTCAAGGAAATCCGGGCCGACCTGACCTGGGATCTGGACGACAACGGCAGCCGACTCGACTTCGGGGCCGACTACCGCACCAGCAAGATGACCCAGTCCACCAACAACACCGAGCAGGACCTGGGCAGCTGGGGTATCTCCAACCCTGGCGACGTCAAGCAGTATGCCGGCAGCCTGGTGCAGGCCTTCTGCATGGCCTGCCGGTTCGACACCTTCGAGCCGCGCCAGAGCGGGCCGGGCCTGGTGTCGTTCCGCGGCGACGCGGTCGATCTCTACAATGCCCTGTCGCCGGTCTATGTCGGCCGCGGCAATCCGGTGCGCGTCGTGGCCCAGGCCAACAACCGCGTCGACGAGGACATCGCCGCCGTCTACGGCCAGCTGACCTGGAAAGCCGAACTGGCCGGCCGCCGCGCCACCCTGGTCACCGGCGTCCGCTACGAGCAGACCAAGGTCACCTCGGTCTCGCAGATCCGCACGCCGACCGCCCTGGTCTGGACCGCCGACAACGACTTCCGGATCGACACGGCCGGGACCTTCCAGCCGCTGTCGGGCAAGGGCAAGTACAACAACCTGCTGCCGTCTCTGGACTTCAGCGTCGATCTTCGCGACGACCTGGTCGGTCGTGTTTCGTTCAGCCGCACCATCGCCCGGCCGGACTACGTCAACCTGTTCGCCGCCCAGACGGTGGACAAGCCGGCCCGTCCGACCGCCAACGGGGCCGTCCCGCTCGGCACCTCCGGCAACCCAGACCTGGAGCCGCTGATCTCCGACAACTTCGATGTCTCGCTGGAGTGGTACTACAAGCCCAGCAGCTACATCTCGGCGGGCTTCTTCGAGAAGCGGGTGAACAACTTCATCGGCACCGGCACGGTGATGCAGAACCTGTTCGGCCTGCGTGACGTCAGCTCCGGCGCGGCGGGCACCCGCTCGGGCCAGGCCAAGGCGCTGCTCGGCACGATCGGCGCCGGCCAGACCGACGTGAACCTGTTCACGATGGCGGCCCTGCTGCAAACCACCGGTTCGGCGGCGGCGGCCACGGCGCAGTTCCAGGCCAACCGCGGCGCCGGCGGCGACCTGAACCAGGACTTCGTCGACGCCATCCTGGCGGCGGTCGACATCTCGCCCAACAGCACCGACCCGCTGCTGAACTTCCAGGTGGCCAAGCCGATCAACAACAAGACCGGCAAGATCCACGGCTTCGAGATCGCTGCCCAGCACTTCTTCGGCGACACGGGCTTTGGCGTCTCGGGGGCCTATACGATGGTGCGCGGCGACGTCGACTTCGACAACGGCGCACCGTCCAACCAGGATCAGTTCGCCCTGCTGGGTCTGTCGGACACGGCCAACGCCACCCTGATCTACGACAAGTACGGGATCTCGGCGCGGATCGCCTACAACTGGCGCGACCGGTTCCTGCAGGCGACCAACCGCGGCAACGGACGCAACCCCGTCTATGTCGCGCCGTTCGGCCAGCTGGACATCAACATCAGCTACGACGTCACCGAGAAGCTGGCGGTCTCGCTGGAAGGGATCAACCTGACCAAGGAGAGCCTGCGGACCTACGGTCGCGACCCGAACCAGCTGTGGTTCGCCCAGGAACTGGACCGCCGCTTCCTGCTCGGCGCGCGCTACCGCTTCTAGGCGCGGACCCAGAGGCCAAGGGGAGGGGATCGCCGCGCTTGCGGCGGTCCCCGTCTTCCTTTGAAGTGAGCGTAACGAAGGGGCGGAAATGACCAATCGGGTTCTGCTGAACAATGTCGATCACGCCGACCTGCGCGTGTTCGCCGGCCATGGCGTCGCGTTCGGCGACGGGATCAACCAGGTCCTCGTCTTGCCGACCGAGTTCGAGGCCGTGCAGCGGGAGTATCCGATCCTGGTCCGCCAGGACCCGGACGGCGGCTGGCAGGCCGTGGCCCTGCTAGGGCTGGAGCGCGACGAGAACCTCTTCCTTGATGAGACCGGCTGGAACGCCCGCTATGTGCCAGCCGTGCAGCGGCGCGGGCCGTTTTCGATCGCCCTGCAGCGCGATGGGGACAGCGCGCGGCCCATGATCCATGTCGATCTCGACCACCCCCGCATCGGCCGCGACGACGGAGAGAGCCTGTTCCTGCCGGCCGGCGGCAACGCGCCGTATCTGCAAGGCGTCAATCAAGCCCTGGCCCAGATCCACGACGGTCTGGAAATCGCCGGGCCGATGTTCGCGGCCTTCGAAGAGCTGGGCTTGATCGAGCCGATCGACATCGAGATCAAGCTAGACGACCAGACGACGTACGACATTCCCGGCGTCTTCACCCTGGCCCCGGATCGCCTGGCCGCCGTGAGCGGCGAGGCGCTGGAGCGGCTGCACCAGTCGGGCCTGCTGCGCGCGGCTCAGTGGATCGTCTCGTCGCTGGGCAATGTCGAGGCGCTGGTCGCTCGCAAGACCCAGCGCCAGACCCGCCCATGACCGCGATCACCGCCCGCCGGACGCTGGAGACCAAGGTCGCGAGGCCGGCCGAGATCCCGTTTGCGGCGGTGCTGGCCGGCCAGACGCCGATGCTGTTCAAGGGGTTGGCTGACGACTGGCCGCTGGTGCGGGAAGGCCTCAAATCCAGCCAGGCCGCGCGCGACTATATCCGCGCCCACGACCTGGGCGGTCGGGTGGTCGGCTACACAGGCGATCCGGCGATCGGCGGCCGCTTCTTCTACGACGACACCCTGACGGCGATGAACTTCAAGGCCGAGCGCGCGCCGCTCGAGACCTTTCTCCAGCGCCTGGAAGCAGCCGAGGGACGCAACGACGCCCCGTCCATCTATGTCGGCTCGGCCGACCTCGACGCCTACTTCCCGATGCTGAAGGCCGCCAACGATCTGGGTCTGGGCCCGGAGGTCTTCGGCGACGAACCGCCGATGGCCGGGATCTGGATCGGCAACCGCACGACGGCGGCCGCGCACTTCGACATGTCCAACAACATTGCCGTCTGCGCGGTGGGCCGACGGCGTTTCACCCTGTTTCCGCCGGAACAGGTCGCCAACCTCTATCCCGGTCCGTTGGAGCCGACGCCCGGCGGTCAGGTGGTCAGCCTGGTCGATTTCCAGGACCCTGATCTCGACGCGCACCCCGGCTTTCGTGACGCCATCGCCTCGGCTCAGGTCGCCGAGATGGAGCCGGGCGACGTGCTCGTCTATCCGGCCCTGTGGTGGCACCAAGTCGAGGCGCTCGACCCCTTCAACGTGCTGGTGAACTACTGGTGGAACACCGCGCCAGCCCATTCCGATACGCCGATGAACACCCTGCTCCATGGCCTGCTCAGCCTGCGGGACCGCCCGGATTTCGAGAAGCAAGGCTGGAAGGCGCTGTTCGACTACTACCTCTTCGGTCCCGCCGAGCGGGCTGGCGCGCACCTGCCGCCGGCGGCGCGCGGACCGCTGGGACCCATGGACGAGATGATGGCCCGCCGACTGCGCGCGCGGCTGCTGGACCGTCTCAATAGATAAAAACACTACGGGGGAAGCGTGATGAGCGGACAGGTCGTGAAGAAGGTGGTCGTCGCCGGCGGCGGCTCGGCCGGCTGGATGGCGGCGGCGGCGTTGTCGCGGCAGCTGGGGCCGCTGTTGGACATCACGCTGGTCGAGTCCGACGAGATCGGCACGGTCGGGGTCGGCGAGTCCACCGTGCCGACGGCGCGGACCTTCAACGCGCTGCTGAACCTGGACGAACGCGAGTTCATGGCCGCCACCCAGGCGACCTTCAAGCTGGGCATCTCGTTCGAGAACTGGGGCGAGATCGGCGACCGCTACATCCACTCGTTCGGCAAGATCGGGAAGGGGACCTGGCTGGGCCACTTCCACCACTTCTGGCTGGAGGCGCGCGCGCAGGGGTTCGGCGGCGACTTGGGCGACTACTGCCTGGAGCTGAAGGCGGCCGAGCAGGACCGCTTTCACACCGACGAGACCTCGCCGGTGAACTACGCCTACCACATCGACGCCACGCTCTATGGCCGCTACCTGCGCGGCAAGTGCGAGGACAACGGCGTGCGCCGCGTCGAGGGCAAGATCGTCCAGGTCCGCAAGAACGCGCAAGACGGCTCGATCGCGGCCCTGGTCCTGGAGTCGGGCAAGGTGATCGAGGGCGATCTCTTCATCGACTGCACCGGCTTCAAGGGCCTGCTGATCAACGGCGCGCTGGATGTCGGCTTCGAGGACTACGGCCAGTGGCTGCCCAACGACCGCGCCTGGGCAGTGCAGACCAGCACCGACGTTCCGCCTGGTCCCTACACCCGCGCCATCGCCCACAAGGCCGGGTGGCTGTGGGGCATCCCGTTGCAACGGCGCGTCGGCAACGGCCTGGTGTTCTCCAGTCAGTTCATGAGCGACGACGAGGCGCTGGGGCTGCTGCACCAGATGGTCGAGGGCGAGATGCTGATCGAGCCGAAGCTGATCAAGTTCCGCGCCGGTCGCCGGCACAAGGCTTGGCACAAGAACGTCGTCTCGCTGGGCCTGGCCGCCGGCTTCATCGAGCCGCTGGAATCCACCTCGATCCACATGATCATGATCGCCATTCACCGGCTGCTGCAGCTGTTTCCGTTCCAGGGCTGCAACGACGCGCTCAGCGATCGTTTCAACAACCTCGCCAATGACGAGATCGAGAAGATCCGCGACTTCATCGTGCTGCACTACAAGGTGACCGAGCGCACCGACAGTCCGTTCTGGAACCACTGCCGGACGCAGGCGATCCCCGACAGCCTGGCCCATCGCCTGGCGCTGTTCCGCGAGAGCGGCCACGTGTTCCAGGCCCCGGGTGAGCTCTTCCAGATCGACTCGTGGCTGCAGGTGATGCTGGGCCAGAGGTTGGAGCCGCAGGGGCATCACCACATGGGCCGGTTGATGCCGCCGCAGCAGCTGAAGCAGGCGTTAAGCGACCTGGCTCGCAACATCGACGGCGCGATCGCCGGCATGCCGTCGCATCAGGCCTTCATCGACCGCTACTGCCCAGCGCGGCGCTGGGGCGCCTAGGCGTCGAGCGGGGCGAACAGCTTTTGCAGGGTGGCGCCGATGCGGGCGGCGGCCGGATCGATGTCCGCTAAGCCCATGGCCCGGAGCTCGCCGCCGAG
>CAZRPD010000145.1:0-7799 GCA_964601775.1 uncultured Caulobacter sp.
TCCTCAAGCAGAAGAACGCGCCCGCGACCTTCTTCGTGATCGGCCAGAACATGCAGCGCCGTCCCGACCTGGTGGAGCGCGAGGTGGCCGAGGGACACAATGTCGGCGGCCACAGCTGGACCCACCCCAACATCGCCGAGACGCCGCTGCCGCAGGTGCAGGTCGAGCTGAACGCCACCCAGCGCCTGTTCGAGGTGCTGACCGGCCGCTCGATGCGCCTGTTCCGGCCGCCGTTCTTCGGCGACGCCGAGCCCTCGACCCCGCGCGAGGTAGCCCCGCTCGTGATCGCCCAGACCCTGGGCTACATGACCGTGGGCCTGCGGATCGACCCCGACGACTGGCAGAAGCCGACCCCGCAGCAAATCATCGATCGCACCCTGGACCGCCTGGACAATCCCGGCGACCGGCCGGGACAGGTGGTGCTGCTGCACGACGCGGGCGGCGACCGCAGCCGCACCATCGCCGCCTTGCCGGGGCTGATCGACCAAATCCGGGCGCGGGGCTATCGGCTGGTCACGGTCGGCGAGTTGGCCGGCATGACCCCGCAGCAGGTGATGCCGCCGACCTCGCGCACCGCTGTCGACCTGGCGCTGGACCGCTTGGGCTTCGACTTCTTCCGCTGGACGCAGGCGGCGATGACCTTCCTGTTCATCACGGCGATCTTCCTCGGCGTCGCGCGGCTGGTGTTCCTGGCCAGCCTGGCCCTGGTCCACCGCTTCTGGACCCACGAGGAGCCCGCCGATCTGGATGGGGCGGATGGTCCGCTGGTCAGCGTGCTGATCCCCTGCTTCAACGAAGAGAAGGTGATCGCCGCCTCGATCGCGCGGATCCTGGAGAGCGACTGGAAGAACCTGGAGGTCCTGGTCCTGGACGACGGCTCCAAGGACCGCACGGTCGACGAGGTGCAAGGCCACTTCGCCGATGATCCGCGCGTGACGCTGCTGAGCTTCGAGAACGGCGGCAAGGCCCGGGCCGTGAACAAGGGTCTGGCCGTGGCCCGGGGCGAATATGTCGTGGCGCTGGACGCCGACACCCTGTTCCCGCCCGAGACCATCGGCCGCCTGGCCCGCTGGTTCCAGGATCCGGACGTCGGGGCCGTGGCCGGCAACGCCATCGTCGGCAACCGCCTGAACATCGTCACCCGCTGGCAGGCCCTGGAATATGTCACGGCCCAGAACCTGGAACGCCGCGCGTTGTCGGCCCTGGGCGCGGTGACCGTGGTGCCGGGCGCGGTCGGGGCCTGGCGCAAGAGCGTGCTCGACGCGCTGGGCGGCTATCCCTCCGACACCCTGGCCGAGGACCAGGACCTGACCATCGCCTGCCAGCGCGCCGGCTGGAAGGT
Organism: uncultured Caulobacter sp.; assembly: GCA_964601775.1. Taxonomy (GTDB): domain Bacteria; phylum Pseudomonadota; class Alphaproteobacteria; order Caulobacterales; family Caulobacteraceae; genus Caulobacter. Next base: position 1,343 of record CAZRPD010000145.1, read on the forward strand.
GGCCTTCGATCCCGAGGCCCGCGCCTATACCGAGGCGCCCGACACGGTGGGCGGCCTGCTCAAGCAGCGCTTCCGCTGGTCGTTCGGCACGCTGCAGTGCGTGTGGAAGCATCGCCGGGCGATGTTCAGTACGAAGACTCCGGTGCTGGGCTTCGTGGCCCTGCCACAGATCTGGCTGTTCCAGATCCTGTTGGCGGTGGCCGCGCCGCTGGTCGACCTGGCGGTGGTCTGGAGCCTGGTCGCCGGCCTCTATGGCGCGGTGGCCCATCCGGTGGAGTGGCGGCCCGACGACATGCTGCTGGGCTTGGCCTATTGGGCGATCTTCATCGCCGTGGACCTGTCGGCCGGCGCCCTGGGCATGGCGCTGGAGAAGCGCGCGCCATGGGCCGACCTGCCGTTCCTCCCTGTTCAGCGGTTCGGCTATCGCCAGCTGATGTACTATGTCGTGGTCAAGTCGGTGGTGATGGCCATTCGCGGCGGCCGGGTCGGCTGGGGCAAGCTCGAGCGGCGCGCGACGGTCTCAGTGACCCCCGACGGTTGAGGCGCGGCGCGCAGAGTGTCAGCAAATCTGGTCCTTCAGCCGTTTTCGAAGCCTCGACAACGGCTGACCCAGCCCATTTTTTGAAGCTGTCGGCGGCCTGTTTTGTGACCGGTAACAATGAGCAGGGCCAGCGCATGCTTGTGCCCGGAGCGCGCAGGCAGGCGCGGGGAATGTCCTTTCCGCCAGAACAACCCCGCAACCCTTCACCTTATCGCCTTCGTGCGGTTGCGCCTGAGAAACAGCGCTCCTATAACCCGGCCACATTTCAGAAAGCCGTCGTCGAGACCGGGCCCTCATGAACATTCACGAACATCAAGCCAAAGCCGTACTCGCCGAGTTCGGCGCCCCCGTGCCGCGCGGCTTTGCCGCCTTCACGCCGGACGAAGCCGCCGCCGCCGCTGAAAAGCTGGGCACGTCGGTCTTCGTCGTGAAGAGCCAGATCCACGCCGGTGGCCGTGGCAAGGGCAAGTTCGAGGGCCTGGGCCCCGACGCCAAGGGCGGCGTCCGCGTCGTCAAGTCGGTCGAGGAAGTCCGCACCAACGCCGAGGAAATGCTCGGCCGCGTGCTGGTGACCCACCAGACCGGCCCCAAGGGCAAGCAGGTGAACCGCCTCTACATCGAGGAAGGCGCCGCGATCGCCAAGGAATTCTACCTGTCGCTGCTGGTCGACCGCGCCTCGAGCAAGGTCTCGGTGGTCGCTTCGACCGAAGGCGGCATGGACATCGAGGACGTCGCCCACTCGACGCCCGAGAAGATCCACACCTTCACCATCGACCCGGCGACCGGCGTGTGGCCGACCCACGCGCGCGCCCTGGCCAACGCCCTGGGCCTGACCGGCGCCCTGGCCAAGGAAGCCGCCTCGCTGCTGAACCAGCTGTATACGGCGTTCATGGCCAAGGACATGGCCATGCTGGAGATCAACCCGCTGATCGTGACCGCGGATGATCACCTGAAGGTTCTCGACGCCAAGCTGTCGTTCGACGGCAACTCGCTGTTCCGTCACCCGGACATCAAGGAACTGCGCGACGAGAGCGAAGAAGACCCCAAGGAAATCGAAGCCTCGAAGTACGACCTGGCCTATATCGCCCTCGACGGCGAAATCGGCTGCATGGTCAACGGCGCGGGCCTGGCCATGGCCACCATGGATATCATCAAGCTGTACGGCGCCGAGCCGGCCAACTTCCTGGATGTCGGCGGCGGCGCGTCGAAGGAGAAGGTCACCGCGGCCTTCAAGATCATCACCGCCGATCCGGCCGTGAAGGGCATCCTGGTCAACATCTTCGGCGGCATCATGCGCTGCGACATCATCGCGGAAGGCGTCATCGCCGCCGTGAAGGAAGTCGGTCTCCAAGTTCCGCTGGTCGTCCGTCTGGAAGGCACCAACGTCGAACTCGGCAAGAAAATCATCTCGGAAAGCGGCCTGAACGTCATCGCCGCCAACGATCTGTCTGACGGCGCCGAGAAGATCGTCGCTGCTGTGAAGGGCGCCCGCTAAATGTCGGTTCTGATCGGTTCGCAAACCAAGGTCATCTGCCAGGGCATCACCGGCGCCCAAGGCACCTTCCACTCGGAACAGGCCATCGCCTACGGCACCAAGATGGTCGGCGGCGTCACGCCCGGTAAGGGCGGCCAGACCCACATCGGTCTGCCGGTGTTCAACACCGTCGCCGAAGCCAAGGACCGCACCGGCGCCGACGCCTCGGTGATCTACGTCCCGCCGCCCTTCGCGGCCGACTCGATCCTGGAAGCCATCGACGCTGAGATCCCGCTGATCATCTGCATCACCGAAGGCATTCCGGTGCTGGACATGGTCAAGGTGAAGAAGGCTCTGGCCGGCTCGCGCTCGCGCCTGATCGGCCCGAACTGCCCCGGCGTCCTGACGCCGAACCAGTGCAAGATCGGCATCATGCCGGGCGGCATCTTCTCGGAAGGCTCAGTCGGCGTCGTGTCGCGTTCGGGCACCCTGACGTACGAAGCGGTTTTCCAAACCACGAACGCTGGTCTGGGCCAAACCACGGCTGTCGGCATCGGCGGCGACCCGGTCAAGGGCACCGAGTTCATCGACGTGCTGGAGCTGTTCCTGGCCGACGAAGCCACCAAGTCGATCGTCATGATCGGTGAAATCGGCGGCTCGGCCGAAGAAGAAGCGGCGCAGTTCCTGAAGGACGAAGCCAAGCGCGGTCGCAGCAAGCCCATGGTCGGCTTCATCGCCGGTCGTACGGCTCCTCCCGGTCGTCACATGGGCCACGCCGGCGCCATCGTGTCGGGCGGCAAGGGCGGCGCCGAGGACAAGATCGCGGCGATGGAAGAGGCGGGCATCCGCGTCTCGCCGTCGCCGGCCAAGCTGGGCGAGACCCTGCTGGAAGTCCTTAAAGGCTAACTAGAACACCGAACCCCGCCCCGCGCGGGGCCCAGGTTTTTTGCGACCGCCAGTCGACGATCCGAAAAAATCACCTGGGCCCCGCCGATCGACGGGCGCCCGGGCGATTGAGAGACTATATTTACGGGCTTGCGGTAGCGGTCCCGTGAGCAAGCGGATCTAAGGCGAACAACGATGGCGGACGACGCAGGCATTCTCAACCAGGTCTTGACCGAGACCAGCTTCCTCTACGGAGCCAATGCGGCCTTCGTGGAAGACCTCTACGCCCAGTGGGCGGAGAGCCCCGGATCGGTCGATCCCTCGTGGAACGCCTTCTTCTCGACCCTCGCCGAACAGGCCGACCAGGTTAAGCGCGCCGCGCAGGACCCGGCCTGGACGCCGAAGAAGGTCGCGGCTGCGCGTCCCGACTGGCTGTCGGCCCTGGACGGCCAGTGGGCCAGCGTCGCCCCCGCCGTCGAAGCCAAGGTCGCCAAGGCGATCGAGGGCAAGGCCCCCGGTTCTTCCGCCGAAGCCGTCCGCGCCGCCACGCTGGACAGCCTGCGCGCCATCATGATGATCCGGGCCTACCGGATGCGCGGTCACCTGGCCGCCAATCTCGACCCGCTGGGCCTGGACCCGCCGAAGGACGCCAGCGAGCTGGATCCGGCGACCTACGGCTTCGCCGAGGCCGACTACGACCGTCCGATCTTCCTCGACTTCGTGCTGGGTCTGGAGACCGCCACGATCCGCGAGATCCTGGCCATCCTGCGCCGCACCTACTGCGGCAATGTCGGCGTCCAGTACATGCACATCTCCGACCCGGCCGAGAAGGCCTGGCTGCAGGAGCGCATCGAAGGTCGCGACAAGGAGATCGTGTTCTCCAAGGAGGGCAAGGTCGCCATCCTGAAGAAGCTGATCGAGACGGAAGGTTTCGAGAAGTTCCTGCACAAGCGTTTCCCCGGCACCAAGCGCTTCGGCCTGGACGGCGGCGAATCCATGGTCCCGGCCATGGAGCAGATCATCAAGCGCGGCGGCGCGCTGGGCGTGAAGGACATCGTTCTGGGCATGCCGCACCGCGGTCGCCTGAACGTGCTGGCCGCCGTGATGGGCAAGCCCTACCACGTCATCTTCCACGAATTCCAAGGCGGCTCGTCGGTCCCCTCGGACGTCGAGGGTTCGGGCGACGTGAAGTACCACATGGGCGCTTCGTCGGACCGTGAGTTCGACGACAACAAGGTCCACCTGTCGCTGACGGCGAACCCCTCGCACCTGGAAATCGTCAACCCGGTCGTGATCGGCAAGGCCCGCGCCAAGCAGGCCTTCCTGCTGCGCGAGACGCCGGACGCCGGCCGCGGCCACGTGCTGCCGCTGCTGCTGCACGGCGATGCGGCCTTCGCCGGCCAGGGCGTGGTGGCCGAGTGCTTCACCCTGTCGGGCCTGAAGGGCTACCGCACGGGCGGCACCATCCACTTCATCGTCAACAACCAGATCGGCTTCACGACCAGCCCGCGTTACTCGCGCAGCTCGCCGTATCCCAGCGACATGGCGCTGATGGTCGAGGCCCCGATCTTCCACGTGAACGGCGACGACCCCGAAGCGGTCGTCTTCGCGGCCAAGGTCTCGACCGAATATCGCCAGATGTTCGGCAAGGACGTGGTCATCGACATGGTCTGCTATCGCCGCTTCGGTCACAACGAAGGCGATGATCCGACCATGACCTCGCCGGTCATGTACGCCAAGATCAAGGGCCACCCGCCGACGCGTGAGCTGTACGCCAATCGCCTGATCGGCGAGGGCGTGATCAGCCAGGCCGATTCCGACGCCTGGGTCACCGAGTTCGAGACCTTCCTCGACAAGGAATTCGACGCCGGCAAGAGCTACAAGGCCAACAAGGCCGACTGGCTGGACGGCAAGTGGGCTGGCCTGACCCTGCCGGGCGACGAGGATCGCCGCGGCAAGACGGCCTTCCCGCTGACGCGCCTGCAGGAACTGGGTCGCCAGATCACCACGATCCCGGAACGGATCAACGCCCACAAGACCGTGCGCCGCGCGATCGAGAACCGTCGCGACGCGTTCGCCAAGGGCGAGGGCATCGACTGGGGCGCGGCCGAACACCTGGCCTTCGCCACCCTGCTGGACGAGGGCCTGCCGGTCCGACTGTCGGGCCAGGACTCGGTGCGCGGCACGTTCACCCAGCGCCACTCGGACGTCATCGATCAGACGACCGAAGAGCACTACACGATGCTCAACAACATCCGTCCCGGCCAGGCCAACTACGAAGTCATCGACTCGGCCCTGTCGGAAGAGGCGGTGCTGGGCTTCGAATACGGCTTCTCGCTGGCCGACCCGAACACCCTGACCCTGTGGGAAGGCCAGTTCGGCGACTTCGTGAACGGCGCCCAGGTGGTCATTGACCAGTTCATCAGCTCGGGCGAACGCAAGTGGCTGCGGATGAGCGGTCTCGTGATGCTTCTGCCGCACGGCTATGAAGGCCAGGGTCCCGAGCACAGCTCGGCGCGCCTCGAGCGCTTCCTGCAGTCGTGCGCGGAAGACAACATGCAGGTCGTCAACTGCACGACGCCGGCCAACTACTTCCACGCCCTGCGTCGCCAGATGCACCGCGAGTTCCGCAAGCCGCTGATCGTGATGGCCCCCAAGAGCCTGCTGCGCCACAAGCGCGCCGTCTCGAACATCGCCGACTTCGCCGAAGGCTCGACCTTCCACCGCGTGATGGTGGACGGGGCCGAGGCCGGTTGCGACGTCGGCGGCGTGACGCTGAAGAGCGACGATCAGATCAAGCGCGTCATCGTCTGCTCGGGCAAGGTCTACTTCGACCTGGTCGATCACCGCGCCAAGACCGGCCGCGACGACATCTATCTGCTGCGTCTGGAGCAGTTCTATCCGTGGCCGATGAAGTCGCTGATGAACGTGCTGTCGCGCTTCAAGAACGCCGACCTGGTCTGGTGCCAGGAAGAGCCCAAGAACATGGGCGGCTGGACCTTCGTCGATCCGTGGATGGAGCTGACGCTGGACAAGCTGGACATCAAGGCCAAGCGCGCCCGCTATGTCGGTCGTCCGGCCTCGGCCTCGACGGCCGCCGGTCTGATGAGCCGCCACCTGAAAGAACTCGAGACCTTCCTGAACGAGGCGTTCGCGTAAGCGAGCTCCAAACTTCCGCTGAGACGTTCGCGAAAGCGAACGTTCTCGGCAGACCTGAACCCGCCGGACCAAACAAGAGAACTCGGAAAGCCCCATGGCCGACATCAACACCCCCGCCCTCGGCGAATCCGTCACCGAAGCGACGGTCGCCCGCTGGACCAAGAAGGTCGGGGAGGCCGTGAAGAAGGACGAGATCCTCGTCGAGCTGGAAACCGACAAGGTTTCGCTGGAAGTGGCCTCGCCCGCCGACGGCGTGCTCTCGGCCATCGGCGCCGAGGAAGGCGCGACGGTCGTTCCGGGCACGGTCCTGGGCATCGTGAGCGAAGGCGCGACCGCCTCGGGGGGTCCCGCCGCGGCGGGTCCGCAGGCGGCTGGAGCCCCGCAGGGCGCGCCGGCTC
>CAZRPD010000145.1:7809-13791 GCA_964601775.1 uncultured Caulobacter sp.
CCCCGCCCGCCCGCCCCCCCCCGCCGGCCCCCCGAAGGCTGCTAAACCCCCGATGGCCGCCCCGGCCCCCGCGGCGGCCCCGGCTCCGCTCGCCCCCGCCGCTCCGTCGGCCGCTCCGGTCAGCCCGGCTCCGGCCCGCGTCGCCGCCGAGAACAACCTCGACCTGTCGAAGGTCGCGGGCACCGGCAAGGACGGCCGCGTGACCAAGGGCGACGCCCTGGCCGCTCTGGAAGCCCGCGCGAACGCTCCGGCTCCGGCCCCGACCGCTTCGGCTCCGCGCGCCCTGCACGAGCGCGAAGAGGGCGTGAAGATGACGCGCCTGCGTCAGACGATCGCCCGTCGCCTGAAGGAAGCCCAGAACACCGCCGCCATGCTGACGACCTTCAACGAGGTCGACATGAGCGCGGTGATGGCCCTGCGCGCCCAGTACAAGGACATCTTCGAAAAGCGCCACGGCGTGAAACTCGGTTTCATGTCGTTCTTCACCAAGGCCGTCGTGGCCGCGCTGAAGGCGATCCCGGACGTCAACGCCGAGATCGACGGCACCGATGTCGTCTACAAGAACCACTACGACATCGGCGTCGCCGTCGGCACCGACAAGGGCCTGGTGGTTCCGGTCGTCCGTGACGCCGACACCCTGAACCTGGCCGAGATCGAAAAGACCATCGGCGACCTCGGCAAGAAGGCCCGCAGCGGCGGCCTGGCCATCGAGGACATGCAGGGCGGCACCTTCACGATCACCAACGGCGGCATCTACGGCTCGCTGATGTCGACGCCGATCCTGAACGCGCCGCAGTCGGGCATCCTGGGCATGCACGCGATCAAGGAACGCGCCATGGTCGTCAACGGCAAGATCGAGATCCGCCCGATGATGTACCTGGCCCTGTCCTACGACCACCGCGTCGTCGACGGCGCCGGCGCCGTGACCTTCCTCGTGAAGGTCAAGGAAGCCCTGGAAGACCCGCAGCGCCTGCTGCTGGACCTCTAAGAACCACGAGAAGCCCGCCCTCACCGGCGGGCTTCTTCGCTTCTGGGACGCGAATGGCCAAGGACACGCTCTATCTGCTGAACCCCTTCTTCGAGAAGGAGGGGCAGCCGCGCTTCTGCCCGGACTGCGCGATGATGGAAGGCTATCTGGCGACCTATCCGCACCTGCGCGAGGCGCTGGACATCGTCTATGTCGACTACGCCCGCCCGCGCGCCGTCCTGGTCGAACGCCTTGGCGAAGACGGCCAGAACGCCCCGACCCTGATCCTGGCGCAGGCCGCGCCAGACGCTGGTCCCCACGGCGAGATCCAGTCCGCCAACGGCCACAGCTTCCTCACCGACGCCCGCCCGATCACGCGGTGGCTGGCGGAACGGTACGCTCTGGCTGCGCCGCTCTAGCGAACGGCCCCCAGCACCGCCGCGCCCAGGCCCGCGTAGTCACGGTCGAAGTGGTGGTCGCCCGGCAGGCGGATCTTGGCGACGAGGGTGTCGGGGAGGGTAGGGCAGATGTCGTCCCGCTCCCTGTCGCCATAGACACAGGTGATCTTCAGGTTCTTCAGCGCCGCGATCGTGGGTGCGACCGGGAAGGCGTCGTCGGCGGCGAGGTCCAGCCAGCTAACCGGATGGAACTGCAGGTCGCCCATCGGGCCGGTCCCGATCAGCACCAGTCGATCGACATGCGCGCGGAGGTCGGCCGGCAGATGGGGAATGATCGCCGGCAGGGCGTCGGCCCCGAACGAGTAGCCGATCAGCACCACCTTTGAGCGGCCCCACCGCTGTTCGTACCGGCGCAGGGTCGTCGCGAGATCGCTGGCGGCTGCCTGAGGGGAGCGGCGGACATGGAAATAGTTCAGGGAGTCCACCCCGACCGTCGGGACACCATGGTCGGCCAGGTGGCGGGCCACCGTCTGGTCCAGCGCCCGCCAGCCGCCATCGCCCGAATAAAGCACCGCCAGGGTGTCGCCGGCCGTCTCGGCGGCGAAGGGGACTTCCACGTCGGCCGGTGCGGGGGCGGCGGCCCCGGCGGTGAGCAGCAGGGCGGCGACAGCGGCGATCAACGGGTTGCGCAGGCTCATGAACCCATGACGTCACCAAGTCGTGGCGCCCTCCGGGCGGGCCGTCGCGGCATGGCGTCGCGCCTTTAGTCGCCGTCGCGGCGCGGTCCCGGCCAGACCATGCGGAAGGCCTTGAGCGCGGCGGGATGATAGACCGTGCTGTGGTGCTCCTGGTGCATGGGGTCATAGACCAGCGTCAGGCCCGCGGGCTTCGCCGCGTGGATGGCGGTCACCACCTTGTCGACGCCCGCCTGCATGGCCGCGCCCTCGTCGCCGATCGTCAGGTAAAGCTTGCGGGCGCCGTCCGCCGGCCACCGCTCAAGATCCGCCGCCGCGCCGCGCGCCAGGGCCTGGTCGCTCCACCACAGGCTGGGACTGGCGGCTATGTAGGCGTCGAACAGCGTCGGTTGCTTGAGCAGGGTCTCGATCACGAACAGGCCCGCCAGGCTCTCACCGATGATCGCGTCTTCGCCATTGACCCTGTAGCGCGCGGCGACCCAGGGCTTGAGCTCCTCGGCGAGGAAGCGCCGGTACGCCTGGGAGCCGCCCGTCGTCGGATAGTCGGCCTTCTCCGCGGCGACGCGGGTCGGGTGAGTCAGGTCGTGGCGACGATCGATCCCCTCGATTCCGACCACGATCATCTCGCGATAGGTCCAGGACAGCTCGCCCAGCTGGGCCAGGCCGGCGATGTGGGGGAAGTCCTCCTTCTCGCCACCGTCCATCAGGTACAGCACGGGATAGGTCTTACCCGACGTGTCGTAGCCGGCCGGCAGATGCACATTGATGCGGCGGGTCTGGGCCAGGATCTTCGACTCCAGGGTCAGGGACCGGCCAATGACGATCGGATCTCCCTCAGGCGTCTGAGCCAAGGCGCCGGCCCCCGAAACGCAGAGAATGGCCATGGCCAAGACGATAGATTTCAGCACGACGCGAACGGCTCCGTTGAGGGCGCGGAAGGTTAGGCCGCATCGGTAGTGACGGGGAAGAGGCGCGGCTGGCCGATCTCCTTGATTTTCAAGGCCGCGCGCGTGGAAAAGGGTTCCGTTTTCCGGCTGTTGCCTCTAAGGAACTCCGGCCTCCAGAGGTCTGACAATATGGCCGGCGAGGCCCCATATTTGTCCGGCGCCGCTTTCGGCGCGTCCTGAAGGCGAAGACCCATGGCTCAGTACGACGTCGTCATCATCGGTGGTGGTCCCGGTGGCTACAACGCGGCTATCCGCGCCGGCCAGCTGGGTCTGAAGACCGCGATCGTCGAAGGCCGCGGCAAGCTGGGCGGCCCCTGCCTGAACGTCGGCTGCATGCCCTCCAAGGCCCTGCTGCACGCCTCGGAATATTACGAAGCCGCGGCCGGCGGCGAATTCGCCAAGCTGGGCATCGAGGTCAAGCCGAAGCTGAACCTGCCCCAGATGATGGCCCAGAAGGCCGAGAGCGTCGAAGCCCTGACCAAGGGCGTCGAGTTCCTGATGAAGAAGAACAAGGTCGAGTACGTGAAGGGCTGGGGCCGTATCGACGGCGCCGGCAAGGTGGTCGTGAAGGCCGAAGACGGCTCGGAAACCACCCTCGAGACCAAGAACATCGTCATCGCCACCGGCTCGGAGCCGACCCCGCTGCCGGGCGTGACCATCGATAACCAGCGCATCATCGACTCGACCGGCGCCCTGTCGCTGCCGGAAGTGCCCAAGTCGCTGATCGTCATCGGCGCCGGCGTCATCGGCCTGGAGCTGGGCTCGGTCTGGAAGCGCCTGGGCGCCGAAGTCACCGTGGTCGAATATCTGGACCGTATCCTGCCGGGCACCGACGCCGAGGTGGCGACCGCCTTCCAGAAGATCCTGACCAAGCAGGGCTTCAAGTTCCAGCTGGGCGCCAAGGTCACCGAGGCCAAGGCGGGTCCCAAGGGCGTCGGCCTGACCTTCGAACCGGTCGCAGGCGGCGATGCGCAAGCCCTGACGGCCGACTACGTGCTGGTCGCCATCGGCCGTCGTCCGTTCACCCAAGGCCTGGGCCTGGAAACGGTCGGCATCACGCCGGACAAGCGCGGCGTCATCGCCAACGACCACTACAAGACCGGCGTGGACGGCATCTGGGTGATCGGCGACGTGACCTCGGGTCCGATGCTGGCCCACAAGGCCGAAGACGAGGCCGTGGCCTGCATCGAGCTGATCGCGGGCAAGGCCGGCCACATGAACTACGACATCATCCCGGGCGTCATCTACACCAAGCCGGAAGTCGCCACGGTCGGCAAGACCGAGGAAGACCTGAAGGCTGCGGGCGTCGCCTACAAGGTCGGCAAGTTCCCGTTCCTGGCCAACAGCCGCGCCAAGATCAATCACGAGGGCGATGGCTTCGTGAAGATCCTGGCCGACGCCAAGACCGACCGCATCCTGGGCGCCCATGCCGTGGGTCCGAACGTCGGCGACATGATCGCCGAGGTCTGCGTGGCCATGGAGTTCGGCGGCGCGTCGGAAGACATCGCCCGCACGTGCCACCCGCACCCCACCCGTTCGGAGGCCATCCGTCAGGCGGCCATGGGCGTCGAAGGCTGGACGATGCAGGCCTAAAGGCCTCGGGCAGGGCGAACCTGTCCGAAAGTTAATACCGACGTTCGATCAATCGGACGTAGAGTGGCGGGGTTTCGGAAACGGAGCCCCGCCATGTTTCTGTCAGCCCTGCTCCTGGCCGCAGCGGTTCAGGCTGTTTCGGCAACGCCTGCCGCGCCGCTGACGCCGCCCGCCGCGTCGAAGCCCTCATTCAATCGCGCCTTCACGCTCGCCGGCGGCCGCACGCCGCTGGAGTGCCGCATGCGCGCGATGAAGGCGCGGGAGGACGCGATCGCCAAGGGCGAGCCCCTGATCCGCATGCCGCAGGGTATCGGCGAGCGGGCCGTGCTCAAGATGATCGACGGCTGTCCGGTCCGCACGCCCCTCGTCCAGAGCCGTCCGGTCCGCTGACCCCAAACGAAATGGGCCCCGCCTGAAAAGGCGGGGCCCACGCTTTCGAGGGGCGTCCCGCCGCTCAGCGGGACGTTACGCTTACTGAAACCTAGAATTCTTCCCAGTCGTCCGAGACCGGCTGCGCCGAGCCCGAGGGCTTGGCCGCGAAGCTGGCCAGCTTGGCTTGGGCCGCGGCGACCGGGTTCAGGCCCGGGCGGCTGGTCGCGGTGGCCGGAGCGACGGCTGGGCGAGCCGGTGCGGCGGCGCGCGGCGGAGCCGATGCGTGCGAGGTGGGACGCGACGAGGTGGTGCGACCACCCCCGCTGGCGGCGATGGCGCTGGACGCGCCGCCGACGCGGAAGCGGCCGATCATCTGCAGCAGGCCGGTAGCCTCGCTCTTCAGCGAGTGGCTGGCGGCGGTCGATTGCTCGACCATGGCGGCGTTCTGCTGGACGGTCTGGTCCATCTGGTTGACAGCGGCGTTGACCTGGTTGAGGCCGGTGGCCTGCTCCTGGCCCGATGCGGCGATTTCCGAAACCAGGGCGTCGATCTCGCTGACCTTGCTGACGATGGCCTGCAGGGCCTCGCCGGTCTGGCCGACCATGCTGACGCCTTGATTGACCTGCTGCGACGAGGTCGAGATCAGGGTCTTGATCTCCTTGGCGGCATTGGCCGAGCGCTGGGCCAGGGCGCGGACTTCCTGGGCGACGACGGCGAAGCCGCGGCCGGCCTCACCCGCACGGGCGGCCTCGACGCCGGCGTTCAGCGCCAGCAGGTTGGTCTGGAAGGCGATCTCGTCGATGACGCCGATGATCTGGCTGATCGACTGCGACGACTTCTCGATCTGGTTCATGGCGTCGACGGCGTTGCGGACCACGACGCTGGAGCGTTCGGCGTCCGAGCGGGTCGAGCCGACGACGCGCGAGGCTTCCTGGGCGCCGGCCGACGAGCGCTTCACCGTGGCGGTGATCTCGTCCAGCGCGGCGGCGGTCTCTTCCAGGCTGGCGGCC
>CAZRPD010000146.1:0-12496 GCA_964601775.1 uncultured Caulobacter sp.
GACCAGTCCCCGACCGACTGGGTCCGTGACCTGGTCGGCGCCCAGCGCAACCATTTCGCCGAGCTGGAGACCCTGGCCGAGAGCATCGTCGCCCAGCTGAAGGCCGATCCGCAGGACCTGGGGCCGGCCGTGCGCGAGCGCCTGCAAACCCGCTTTTCCGTCCAGACCCGGATCATGCCTGTCGAGGTGATGACCGGCTCGCTGCGCCGCTACGACCATCACCGCAAGCGCCTGATGCTGTCGGAAACCCTGGCCCCGGCCAGCCGGCTGTTCGGGATGTGCTACCAGCTGGGCCTGATGGAGGGCGAGACGGTGCTGTCGGACCTGACCGACCGCTTCAAGGCTCCGGACCGCGCCACGCGCCAGCTGCTCAAGGTGTTCCTGGACGGCTACCTGGCCGCCGCGATCATGATGCCGTACGAGCCGTTCCTGGCCGCCATGGAGGCCAGCGGCTACGACATCGAGCGCGTGCGGCCGCGCTTCGGGGTCAGCTATGAGCAGGCCGCCCAGCGCCTGACAACCCTAGGTCGTTCTGGCGCGCGCGGCGTGCCGTTCTTCATGATGCGGCTGGACGCGGCGGGCAACATCTCCAAGCGCTTCGCGGCCGGGCCATTTCCGTTCTCGCGCTTCGGCGGCGCCTGTCCGCGCTGGAACGTCCACGACAGCTTCAAGACGCCCGGACGGATCGTCACACAAGTGATCGAGACCCCGGACGCGGCGCGCTATTTCACGCTGTCGCGCACCGTGCGCCGCGTCTCGGGCCTGCATTCGGGCCTGGAGGACGAACTGGTCGTCGGTCTGGGCTGCGAGCTGAAATACGCCGGCAAGCTGGTGCATGCGCGCGGCCTGGACATGAGCGCGCCGATCACCGTCGAGATCGGCCCATCATGTCGGATTTGCGAACGCCCGGCATGTCCACAGCGCGCGGCGGCGCCGATCAATCGCACGCTGCTGGTCGAGGAGAACAGCAAGTCGCTGTCGCCATTCCCGTTCGTTCTGTGAGATAGATTATTTCCGATAATATATCTTAGACGATGTATGTTTCAGCTTTGCGATATATCTCTTCCTGCGCCCTGAGAAAGCCAGACTTGGCCTCTCACATGCGGCCAAGCTACATACAGCCCGTCGATTCCGCTGGGTCCGCATGGCTCTGACCTTCCTGCCTGAAAGACCCGGACTTGGCCGCTGAGACGCCGCTACTGGTGAGCTATATCGAACGCACCGCGGAGATGCGGCGGTTCTTCCAGGCGCGGCTGGGTCCCAGCGCCGATGTCGAGGACCTGGTCCAGGAGCTGTATCTCAAGGTTCGCGCCGTCCCGGCCGCCGAGGACGTGCTCAATCCGCCGGCCTATCTCTATCGCCTGGCCCACAACCTGATGCTGGACCGCCTGCGGGCGCAACGGCGGTCGGGATCGCGGGACGCCGAATGGCGGCGCAGCAACCAGGCCAGCATCGGAAGCCTGGACGTCGTCGATACGCCGGACGCCGAAAGCGCGGTGATCGCGCGCCAGCGCCTGCAGAAGCTGGTGGCTGCGCTGGAGACCCTGGCCCCGGCCACCCAGCGCGCGTTCCGCCTGCACAAGTTCGACGGCCTCTCCCAGGCCGAAACGGCCGAACGCATGGGCGTTTCGCGCAGCGCCGTCGAGAAGCACATCGCCTTGGCTCTCAAGCACCTTCTGATCCGGGTCGGCCGATGACTGTTGCATATCGGCATCATCGCCCGCACAACCGAGGAGGCTCGCTCCGTCCGGCGACGTCAGCCAGCCAAGTCTGCCGCCAACCTGCCGAGATCGGAGCCGTTCCCAGATCATGACCGCCTCCCTCATCCCAGATCCGAGTCATCGGGAGGCGGCCGCCGATTGGTTCACACGGCTGCAGGACGACGCCGCGCTCGAGGACTGGACCGCGTTCCAGACCTGGCTGGAAACCGACGAACGCCATCGCCTGGCCTATGACGCGGTCGAGGCGCTGTGGCTGGATCTCGACGACGCCCAAGCCCCGGCGACGGTCCCCGACCCGCCGGAAACGGTGATCCCGCTGCGGCCTCGACGCCCCCGGCCGCCGGTCTGGCTGTGGAGCGGCGCCGCGCTGGCCGCGGCCGCGGCGGTGGTCGTCTTCGTGGCGCTGCCCCCCTCCCCGGCGACCACCCAGACCTTCGCGACGGGTAAGGGAGAGCTGCGCGACATCACCCTGGCCGACGGCTCCCACGTGACCCTCAGCGGCGACACCCAGCTGGAGGTCCGCCTGGCGGGCCGGCAGCGTGACATCGTCCTCAGTCGCGGCGAGGCCAGTTTCGACGTCGCGCACGACGCGCGCCGTCCGTTCATCGTGCAGGCCGGCGACCGCGACGTGCGCGTGCTGGGGACCGAGTTCAACGTGCTGCGCTCTGACCAGCGCCTGGCCGTCACTGTGCGCCGCGGGGTCGTCCAGGTCTCGGACGGCGGCCAGGCCGACGTCCACCGCCTGGCCATCGGCGATCAGCTGCTGCATCGGATCGGCGAGACGCGCTCGACGGTCCACAAGGTGCAGCCCGACCAGGCCTTCGCCTGGCGAAAGGGCCGGCTGACCTACGAGAACGCACCGTTGGCCGACGTGGCCGCCGACCTCAATCGCTATCTGGTCACGCCCATCCGCGTCGATGCCGGCGCCCAGCACGTCAGGGTCAGCGGCGTTCTCCTGATCGACAAGCCAGCCGCCATGCTCCGACGCCTGGAGCTGTTCGCCCCGATCCGGGCCGAAGCGACCGGCTCCGAGATCGTGCTCAAGGCCCGCTGACCTTCCGCATGGCTCGCGCTCGATCCCCGCGCGCCGGCCTGACGGCGCTCAGCCTGACGGCGGTCCTGGCCCCGGCCGTCGCCAGCGCGGCGTCGCCGCAGGTGCGGGTCAACGTCCCGGCCAAGCCCGTGCATGCGGCGCTGATCGACCTGGCCCTGCAGACCCAGGTCTCGCTGGGCGGCGACCTCTTCGCCTGCCGTGGACGCAGCGAGGCGGTCTCGGGGCGCATGCCGCTGTCCGAAGCCCTGCGCCGCGTCCTGGCCCATTCGGGTTGCGGCTATGTGATCCACGACGCGGCAACCGTCGTCGTCACCCCGCGCCCGAGGTTGCCGGCGTTTCTCCAGAAGCTGACCGCGCCGCCGCCCAGGCCGCCGCCCTCCCCTTTGGCGCTGGGCGAGGTGGTGATCACCGCGCCGAAGAGCCCCGAGCTGCTGGGGCGTACGCCCTACATGGTCTCGACCTTCACCGGCGCGACGCTGGAGCGAAGCCGCTCGAGCAGCCTGGAGGACCTGACCGGCCAGGTCGCCGGCATGACCGTGACCAATCTGGGGCCTGGTCGCGACAAGATCCTGCTGCGCGGACTGTCGGACGGCGCCTTCACGGGCGAGGCCCAGTCGACGGTGGCGCTCTATCTCGACGACGTGCCAATCACCTACAACGCCCCCGACCCCGATCTGCGGCTGGCCGATCTGGAACGGGTGGAGATCCTGCGCGGTCCCCAGGGCACGCTCTATGGCGGCGGCTCGATCGGCGGCGTGGTGCGCCTGCAGACCCGGAAACCGGACCTGGACGCCTATTCCGCCACGATGATCGCCGGCGTCTCGACCACCCGCGGCGGCGGCGCGAGCTACGAGGTGGAAGCCGTCGGCAACCTGCCGATCATCGCCGGCCGACTGGCGCTGCGCGGGCTGATCTACAGCGAAAGACAGGGCGGCTATATCGACAACCCGGCGTTGGGCGCGCGCAACACCAATGTGTCCAGCCGGATGGGCATGCGCCTGGCGGCGGGCCTGGCGCTGAGCCCGAACTGGACGGCGACCGCCGGCTTCAACCTCCAGTCCATCGACACCGCCGACACCCAGTATGGCCTGCGCCGGCTGGGTCCGTTCGCGCGCGACAACCAGGTCCTGGAGCCGCACGACAACGATTTCGACCAGGGATATGTCACGCTCGTCGGCGCCGGCGAATGGGGCCGGATCGTCGCCTCTGCGGCGCACCTGGCGCACTATTTCGGCAGCCGCTACGACGCCTCGTCCGCCCTGCCCCGGTTCGGCGCCCCCGCTGGCCTGGCGGCGTTCCACGAGTTGAAGGAGACCAACCTCTCGCTGGGCGAGGTCACCTATTCCTCCCCGGCCGGCCGTCGCTTCCACTGGCTGGTCGGCGCCTTCGCCTCGAACGGCCAGATCGGCCTGGAGGCGGATCTGACCGCTCTGAATGCGCCCTCGTCCGACCTGTATGGCGAAACGCGCTCCAATCTGGTCCGCGAGACGGCGGTCTATGGCGAGGCCAGCTACGAGCTTACCGAAAAGCTGTCCGCGACGGCGGGGCTTCGTATCTTCGCGTTCCGGCTGACCAGCCGGTCCACGGTGCTGCAAGGCGCCGGGACCAGGACGATCCGGGAAACCGGCGAAGCCAACGGCGCGTCGCCCAAGGTCCTGCTGCGCTATGCCGCCAGCCCTGACCTGACCCTGTACGCCCAGGTGGCCGAGGGCTATCGCCCGGGCGGCTTCAACACCAGCGGGCAGATCGGCCAGGTCTATGACGCGCCCGGCGCGCCGCAGCGGCGCTACGCGGCCGACGAGCTGTGGAGTCGCTGGTTCGACGACCGGCTGCAGGTGCGTCTGGCCGCGTTCCAAGCCGACTGGCAATCCATCCAGAGCGACCAGTACCTGCCCGACGGCCTGCTCTTCACGGCCAATGTCGGATCCGGCTCAAACCAGGGCCTCGAGATCGAGGCGGCTTGGCGGGCCCATGAGCGGCTCGACCTGAAGGCGGCGGCGCTGCTGAACAATCCGGAAGTGACCCGCCTGGACGAGAACTTCGCCGCGCGCATCGACGCAGGCCTGCCCGGCGTGCCCAAGATCTCGTTCAGCGTCGCGGCCGACTATCGCCGCCCCCTCACCGCGGACTGGACTCTGCGCCTCCAGGGCCAGGCCGCCTATACCGGCGCCTCGCACCTGACCTTCGACGGCGACGAAAACCATCGGATGGGCGACTACGTCACCGCGCGACTGACCGCCTCGCTGGAAAGCGAGCGCTGGACCCTGGACGCCTATGTCGACAATCCGGCCGACCGCACCGCCAACAGCTTCACTTTCGGCAATCCGTTCCGCCTGGCCCAGGATCGACAGGTCACGCCCCTGCGGCCCCGGACGGTCGGGGTCAGGCTGACCTCACGCTTCTAGAAATCGATGTGGGACGTTCGCGGCGCCGGCGTCATCGCCACATGCGCATCGCCTATGTGATCAATTCCATGGAAGGCGGCGGGGCCTGCGCGCCCCTGCCCGCCGTCGTTCGAGTCCTGCAGGCCGAGGGCGTCCGGGTCGAGGTGTTCGCCCTGCTGCGCCGGGACGGACTGGGCCTGCCGGCGTTGGAGCGCGACGGCGTCACCGTGCACGTCCGCAACGGGGCCGAGGGCGATCATCTTTCCGCGCTGGTCTGGCTCGATGCGGCCCTCGCCGCCTTCGATCCCGACGCGATCTGGACCTCCCAGACCCGAGCCACGGTGCTGGGCCAGATGGTCGGCGCGCATCGCCAGCTTCCAGTGATCAGCTGGCAGCACAACGCCTGCCTGAAGCCAGCCAACGCCCTGCTGTTGCGCGTCACCCGACGCCTGTCGGACCTGTGGATCGGGGACTCGCAGAGCGTCACCACCCTCACCGGGCGTCGCCTGCGCGTGCCGCCCCAGCGCCTGACGTCCTGGCCCCTGTTCGCGGCCGATCCGGCCGCACCCCACGCCCGGCCCTGGCGGCCCGGCCAGCCCTTGCGGATCGGCAGTCTGGGCCGGCTGCACCCCGCCCAGGGCTACGACGTCCTAATCCGGGCCATAGCCCTGCTGAAGCGGCAGAAGTTCAGCGGGCCCGCGCCGTTCGAGATCGCCATCGCCGGCCAGGGCCAGGCGCGGTCCGCCCTGCAGGCGGCGATCGACGCGGCGGACCTGTCCCATGTGAGGCTGGTCGGCCCTGCGTCGCAGCCTCGCGACTTCATGGCTGGCCTGCACCTCTATGTGCAGCCTTCGCGGCGCGAAGGGCTGTGCCTGGCCGCGCACGAGGCCATGCAGGCGGGCCTTCCTGTCATCGTCTCGGCCGTCGGCGAGATGCCGTTCAGCGTCATGGACAAGGTCAGCGGCCTGATCGTGACGCCGGGCGACGTCCGGGACCTGGCCGACGCGCTGGCCGAGCTGCTGGCGGAGCCCGAACGATTGGCCGCGATGGGCGAAGCCTCGCGCGACCGCACGCTGGCCCGGTTTGGCGCCGAGGCCTTCCACCGCAACGGCGCACGCATCGTCGCCAGTCTGAGGCGCTAGACGTCAGCTCAAGCCGATCGGCGCGCGCCGAAGGCCTTGGCGATCGCGGCGAACAGGTGGGCGACGCGCTCGGCGATCCAGCTCACGGGATTTTCGCCCGGCCGGCGACGACTGGCCACCCAGGTTGCTATGCACAGGACCGCGAAGATGGCGGCCGGCAGTCCGATCGTGACCGCCGCGGGGATCGCGTCCGCCGACGCCACGGCGTGGCCCAGCACCATCGCGGTCTCGAACCCGAATAGCAGAAGTCCGCCCGTGGCCATCGCCGAACCGGATCCCGCCCGCTTGGCGCTGAGCCCGAAGGGCACCGCCAGCAGCGGCAGCAGCGGCAGCATCAGCGCCCGCGCCGATCGGGAATAGAACTCGGCGAGCAAGGCCTGGCGGGGCAAGGCGGGTTCGGTCCTGGCGAAGCCCTGCTGCGCCAGCTCCACCAGCGTCAGTTCGCTGACCTCGTCGCCGCGCCCCCCCAGCAGCTTTGGCGACGGGGTCAGCGGCAGGTTCCACACCAGGTGCGAGAAAGTGGTCACATTGGCCTCCCCCCTACCGGTCGTGCTGACCTGCCGGTCGTCGTCCAGCGCCAGCGAGACGTTGCGAGCATCCGCGGTCTTGCGCACCACGGCCGAGGCCGCCGTCAGGACGTCCTCACGGCCGTCGGGTCCGATCCGGCGAATGAATACGCGCTGAAGGTGGCGGCCGCTGAGATCGACGCGATCGGCGGTCAGCAGGACGTCGCCGCCGGCGGTGAGCAGGGCCTTGGCCCGCACCTCGCCGTTCCAGCCGGCGTTCTCGGCCGCCCGCAGCACGGCGTGATAGGCATAGCGGCTATAGGGCTGGATGAAGCCGAACAGCAGCACGCTCAGCAGCATCAGGAGAACGCCCAGCCCGACGAACGGCGCTGTGAAACGGCCCAGCGACATGCCGCTGGCCAGGATCGCGTCGATCTCCGAGCTCTTGTTGAGACCGTTGACGACCACGAACAGGCCGATGAAGAACCCGCCGGGCAAGGTCAGGCCCACATAGTGCGGCACCAGGTTGACCAGCAGTTCGGTCAGGAACTTGAAGCCCTGGGTCGTCTGCGACAGCAGGTCGAAGGAGCGCATCAGGCGCTCCATCAGGAAGGCGACCATCGTGCTGACGAGTACGGCCGTCATCGGCGTCAGGGTTCGTCGCAGCAGATAGCGGTCGAGCGTGGACAGGATCATCGAGACAAACCCCGCGGACGGCTCAGAGAACCGACAGGCCGGCTGGCTGCGGCTCCGCCATCTGGCCGCTTCGGCGCCCCTGGGCGCGCGGCCACGACACCAATGGCCTGAGCGGCTCCGTCGTCGCCGGACGCCGGGCCAGGGCCTCGGCATAGACCGCCACCACCTCGTCCAGAATCTCGGTCCAGCGATAGGCCGCGCTGCGGTCCAGCGCCGCCAGGCCCAGCCGCCGTCGCGCCGCGGAGTCGCCCATCAGCCCGGACAACGCGTCGGCATAGGCCGCCGGCTGATCGGGCGTGCAGAGCTGGGCGTTGGCGCCATGGCTGAGCAGGGCGCGCGTGTTGGGCGCATCGGCGCAGACCATCGCCAGTCCACAGGCCATGGCCTCCAGATTGACGTTGCCGAAGGTCTCGGTGGTGCTGGGATTGAAGAAGATGTCGGCGCTGGCCAGGGCCGTCGCCAGCGCCTCGCCGGCCAGGAAGCCGGTAAAGACCGCCTCCGGCAGCTGCTCCTGGAACCAGGCGCGGGCGGGTCCGTCGCCGATCACCAGCACATGGGGCGGGCGATCGGCGGCTTCGAGCCGGCGAACCGTCTCGGCGAAGGCCGCCAGGCCCTTTTCCATGACGATGCGCCCCAGGAACACGATCACCGGACGGTCGGGATCGAACCCCTGGCGCAGCCGCCAGTCCGGGTCGCGCCGACCGGGATTGAAGAGTTCGGCGTCGACGCCGCGCGCCCAGGTCCGCACGCCGCCGGACAGGTTCTGGGCCCTGAGCTCGTCGCCGATCGCCTGGGTTGGCGTCATCACGTAGTCGCAGGCGCCGTAGAACTTCCACAGCTTCCGGCGCACGAAAGGTTTCAGCGCGCCCAGCCCGTAATAGTCGAGATAGGTGTCGAACAGCGTGTGCAGGCTGGCGACCACCGGAACCTTCAGGGTCCGGCCAAACTTCAGCGCCGCCGCGCCCAGCAGGTCGGGGGCGGACAGATGGATCAGATCCGGCTCGAACGCCCGGATATCCTCCCGCAGGGCGCGCGGCAGACCCAGGGCCAACCGGTAGTCGCGCCGGAAGGGAATGCGCACCGACGGCGCCGACACCAGATCGCCCACCGGCGCAAAGGCCGGCTGCGGCGCGGTCGGCGAATAGATTCGCACCTGCGCGCCCAGCGTGCTCTGGAGATGACCGACCAGCCGGTTGAGCGACTTGTTCGCCCCATCCAGCGTGTAGTTGTAGTTCCCCGAGAACAAGGCAATCCGCAATGGCCGCACACTCTGGGTGTGCGTCAGCGCCTTGATATCCATCATAGTCCTTCCACGTGTACGCCCGTCCCCGCTGAACACGACGACGCGCCTTCCCCACCACCACACGGAATTTCAAAATCGATGCGACTTACACCACGCCGCGTCGTCCTTTTGTGACGGCCGCCGACGTCACATCGTCACGGGGATGATTTAGCGCTGGCGGCCGGGCGCTTTGGAGCACACCGGACAATGCGATGCGGATAGTGGATGTCGCCGAATTCTATTCCCCCACCGGCGGCGGGGTTCGCACCTATATCGACCGCAAGTTCGCGGCTGCGGCGCAGATGGGCCATGAGCTGTTCGTCATCGCGCCGGGCGGCGAGGACGCATTCGAAGCCCGCCCGGGCGGCGGCGTGATCCAGGTTCGCTGCCCTCGCCTGCCGTTCGACGCGAACTACTACATGTTCCGCGAGGCCGCGCCGGTGCATCGCTGGCTCGATTCCCTGGCCCCGGACCTAGTCGAGGCCTCCTCGCCCTGGCGCGGCGCCTGGATCGTCGCCGATTGGTCGGGCCAAGCGCCGCGCGCCATGTTCAAGCACGCCGACCCGGTCGCGTCCTACCCGCAGAGGTGGCTTGGCCCCGTCGCCAGTCCCCAGCGGGTCGATCAGCTCTTCGAATGGTTCTGGGCCTATCTGCGCAAGCTGACCCGACCGTTCGCTACCGTCGTCGCCGGCGGGTCCTGGCTGGCCGAGCGCTTCGAGCGCCAAGGGATCCCGCGGGTGACGGGCATCCCGCTGGGCATCGATCGCGGCGTCTTCTCGCCCCAGCGCCGCGACGAGCGGCTGAGAGCGGACCTGCTGGCGGCCTGCGCCCGCCCGATCGACGCCAAGCTGGTGCTGAGCGTGGGCCGCTTCCACCCGGAGAAGCGGTGGCCGATGGTCATCGAGGCCGTCAGACAGGCCAGCGCCGACGTGCCGATCGGCCTGGTGGTGATCGGCGACGGCATAGACCGCGCGCGGGTCATGCGCGCCGCGGCGGGCAATCCGCACGTGCATCTCCTGCCGCCGATTCGCGAACGCGATCCGCTGGCCGCGCACCTGGCCAGCGGCGACGCCCTCGCGCATGGCTGCGACTCCGAGACCTTCGGCCTGCTGCCGGCCGAGGCCATGGCCAGCGGCCTTCCGCTCGTGGGGCCCGATCGCGGCGGCTTCGCCGACCTTGCCCAGCCGTCGACCGCAGAGATCTATCGCGCCGCCGACACCCAGGGCGCCGCGGACGCGATCCGCCGGCTGTTCGCACGCGACCAGGCGACGCTGCGAAGCGCGGCGATCGCGGCGGCGGCGCACGTCCGGCGCGATGTCGATCACTTCGCCGACCTGTTCGACCACTATCAGGCGGTCGCGGACCAGGCCCGATCGGCGCACGCGCGTCCGCTTCGCGTGGCGGGCGTCCGGTCTTGACCCTGCCGGAGGACAAGGCCGCGCCGTGGTGGAACGCGCTGGGCGTGGTCCTGTCGATCGGACTGGTCGCGGCCATCCTGCTGCAGCTGGGGGCCGCCACCTCGGCCGCGTTGTCGACGATCACGCGTCTGCCGCCCGGCGTCTGGCTGGCGCTGGCCCTGCTGTATCTGGTGCAGCCGATCTGCGACATGGCGGTCTTTCGCCGGCTCTGGAACCTGCCTCTGGCCGGCTTCGAGGCGCTGCTGCGCAAGACCGTCATCAACGAGGTCGTGCTGGGCTACAGCGGCGAAGCCTATCTCTATGTCTGGGCGCGGCGGGCCGGCGGCGCGGTCGTGGCGCCGTTCCGCGCCATCAAGGACGTCAACATCGTCTCGGCGCTGCTGGGCAATGTGCTGACCGTGGCTCTGGCGGCGGCCAGCGCGACGCAGCTTCGAGACCTCGACCTGGCCCGTCAGCTGGGACCGGCCCTGTGGTCCGGGCTCATTCCGGTGGCGATCTCGATCGGCCTGCTGGCGTTCGGGCGGCAGGTCTTTTCGCTCCGCCCCGGCCAGCTGGCCTTCGTCGGCGCCGCCCACGGCCTGCGGCTGGTCGCGTCCGTCGCGCTGACGGTGCTGATCTGGCGGCTGGCGCTGCCGGACGTCGCGCCCGGCGTCTGGCTGGTGCTTCTGGCGGTTCGCTATCTGGTCTCGCGCATCCCGTTTCTCTCGAACAAGGATCTGGTGTTCGGAAACCTCATGCTGCTGCTGCTGGGCGCACAGTCCTCGGTCGCCATCCTGCTGGCGGCGCTGGCGCTGATGACGCTGTTCCTGCACCTGCTGGTCATCGTCGGCCTGGGCGCGATGGCCCTGAACCGCCGTCTAGGCCGCCGCCCGAGCCACCGTGCGGGCGGCGCGTCCGAGCCACACGCCGTCGCCGCCAACGCCCATGACTGACTGGACGACGCGCCTGCCCGGACGGGACATCTGGCGCATCGGTCTGGTCGAGGCCCCGATTGCGCAGGTCGCCCGGCATGGCTTTCCAGCCGACGCGCCGCTTCACTGGCTGCCGGAGGAAGGCGGTCTGCGGTTCCTGGCCGATCCGTTCGGCGTCTGGCGCGAGGGCCGGCTCCACCTCTTCGCCGAAGCCTACGACTATCGCAGCCGCCACGGCGTCATCGTCCTGATCGAGCTGGGCGCGGACTTCACCCCCATCCGGCGGCGCGTGGTCCTGCAGGAGCCCTGGCACCTGTCCTATCCGCAGGTCTTCGAGGCCGACGGCGAGACCTGGATGCTCCCCGAATCCCACCGATCCGGAACCCTGACCCTCTATCGCGCGGCGGCCTTTCCCGACCTGTGGGAGCCGGCCGCCTGTCTGCCGCTGGACACGGCGGCGATCGACGCCACGCCGTTCCGCCATGACGGCCTGTGGTGGCTGGCCTATTCTCCCGCCGGGCCGCAACATTGGAAGCAGGGCCGGCTTCATCTCGCCTTCGCCGAACGCCTGACGGGGCCCTGGCGCCCTCACCCCGGCAATCCGGTGCGCATCGATCGCGCCTCCAGCCGCCCTGGCGGTACGGTGTGGATCGAGGATGGCGCGCCGCACCTGCCGGTACAGGACTGTACGCGCACCTATGGCGGCGCAATCCGCCCGCTGCGGATCGACCGGCTCGATCCCGAGCGATTCGAGGCCGAGGCCGCCCCGCCGTTGGCGCCGCCGTCCGCCGCAAGGCGTTACAGCCACGGCCTGCACACCCTGTCGGCCTGCGGCCCCGTCACCCTTTTCGACGTCAAGCGCATCGACCGGTCGATCTGGGGCGCCCCATAACGGGCGCCCCAAGCCGATTGCCCGCCATGCGCGGTTGACCGCCCGCCTCCAGGTCTGCCCCTATTTGCGCTGGAGGATCCGATGACTCGTTCGAACCGTTTGCTGATCGCCGCCGGCGTGGGCGTGGCGCTGATCCTCGCCGTCGTCTATGTCGCCTCGCCCGTCCTGGCGCTGAAGGGGCTGACCGACGCCGCCAAGGCCGGAAACCGCGACGAACTGGCCGAACGGGTCGATTTCCCCGCGGTGCGCGAAAGCCTGAAGATTCAGCTGAAGGCGGTGATGACCCGGTCGTTCGCCCAGGATCCGGCGCTGCGCGACAATCCCTTCGCGGCGCTGGGTCAGATGCTGCTGGTCGGCGTGGTCGACAAGGCCGTCGACGCCTACGCCACGCCGGACGCCATCGCCAATATGGTCGCGACCAACGAGCCGCCGAAAAGCATCAGCGCCACGCCGGGTGGTCGGGTGGTCGAGCAGCCCCAGCCCGGGGTGA
>CAZRPD010000146.1:12506-13722 GCA_964601775.1 uncultured Caulobacter sp.
GGACGGCGCCGATGATCGGGCCGAACAGCGCGCCCCCCCCGCCGACCGCCACCCCCCGGATGCTCGCCGGCCCGCGCCCGCCGAAGGACACCCCGGCCACGCCGGGTCAGGCCCCCCCGCCCGAGGCCGCCGCGCCCGCCGAACCGGCGCCCGGAAAGTCGAAGATGGAGACCCGCTACGCCTATCAGGGCCTGAACCATTTCCGGGTCAGCTATCATGAGCCCGGAAAGCCCGAGGACAGCGACTTCCGCCTGGTGCTGGAGCGCCAGGGCTTCTTCAAGTGGAAGCTGGTGCGGATCGAGCTGCCGGGCGCCCCCCAGCCGCAAGCCTAGACGTTTGAAATAGAGGCCAGCCGCCAATCGATCGGCGTCCCTTCGAACGCCTCGGCGCCGCGCCCCAGGTCCGCGATGGCCTGGCGCATCGCCCCGTTGCGGCCCAGCAGGTCGTCGGCCAGGGCGATCATCCGGGCGTTCGGGGTCGCTTCGGGAGAGGCCTGGCGCAGGAACGCCGCCAAGACCGCCTCCTCGCCGGCCGGCCGGCAGGCGCAGGCCAGGATATAGGCCGCCGCCGTCGAGCGGCTGACGCCGGCGAAGCAATGGATCAGCAGCGTCCCGCACGCCCGCAGCGCCAGGATGGCCTTGATCATCTCGGCGTCCGGCATGACCAGGCCCGGGCGCGGCTCGACGATGTCGTTGAAGCGCAGCACCGTGCGCGGCGCGGCGATCGGCGCCAGTTCGGCGTCCGGCGAGACCAGGCTCAGCACGTGGTCCACCGGCTCGGAAGCCAGCAGGTCCGCCACGCGAGATCCTGCACCGACCAGCAGCCTCACGGCAGCAGCGCTCCGGCGCCCAGCAGGAAGCCGACTTCGAACACCTGCTCGACCCCGCCCAGGACGTCGCCGGTGTGCCCGCCGATCAGGCGCTTGGCCAGCAGCGCCAGCGCGATCGCCAGCACGGCCCCGCCTGCGAGCCCCGCCGCCACGGCGTGCGCCGGCATCAGAACCAGCGGCCAGGCGGCAAAGGCCAGGGCCAGCAGCACCTCGCCCGTTCGCACGCCCTGCGGTGTCGGCTTCCACTTGCCGGCGTCGCCGCTGGGGGCATAGGGCGTCAGGCGCATGACGACCACGGCGGCGGGGCGCCCGGCGCCCGGGGCGGGCCCCGGCCCCAGCGCCGCCGCCCCGGCCGGCGCCGGCGGCCCCGCCCCCCCCCCCCGCCCC
>CAZRPD010000147.1:0-13595 GCA_964601775.1 uncultured Caulobacter sp.
CCCGGAAAGCGGCGTGGAATCCCCCGAGGCGGGACCGGGCGGGGGCCGCGGCCCGAGGCCCGGCCGTGGGTGACGACCGGGGGGGCACCGGCGGGGGCCACTGACGCGGCGATGGCGACGGCGGCGTCGGCCGCCGCGGTCAGGCGGACGGCCTCGCCGCCCCAGGCGCGGATCAGGGCGGCCAGGGCGAACGAGCCGCTCTCGAAGATCTGGTCGGGTCGGGGATCGCCGCCGGGCGGGACCAGTTCGTCCCCGGTCGCCAGGATCGCCACCCGGGGGCGGCGGGCGACGGCGACCTGCGCCAGCCCCGCCGAGGCGGCCAGGGCCAGGCGCGAGGGATGGACCGTGACGCCAGCCTCGAGCAGAAGGTCGCCAGCCTGGAAGCCGCCGCCGGCGGCGCGGATGTTGGCGCGCGGCGTCTCCCCGGCCTCGAACCGGACCGTCTTACCGTCGCTGACGGCCTCTTCCTGAATGACGACGAGGTCGGCGCCGGCCGGGATCGGCGCGCCGGTGAAGATGCGGACCGCCTGGCCGGCCTCGACCGCGCGGCCATAGGCCTTGCCCGCCGCGCTCTCGCCGGCGACCGTGAAAGCCTTGCCCGGGGCGTAGTCGCCCCGCCGGATCGCCCAGCCGTCCATGGCCGAGGCGTCGAACGGCGGCTGGGCGCGCGCGGCGACGATGGGTTCGGCGAGGACGCGACCGATGGCGTCGGGCAAGGCGACGGTCTCGACGCCCAGCCGCTGGGCGCCGCTCAGGATGCGCTGGCGGGCGTCCTCGACGGTGAGGTTCTTGAGGTTGGTCATGGAGGACCCAAAAATTTTTGTCATCCCGGCCGAAGCGAAGCGGAGAGCCGGGACCGCGGCAAGCCTATGCGTTTCCGGCGGTCCCGGCTCGGCGCGCGATGCGCTTGGCCGGGATGACAGCTTTAAAGGCTTACCCCACGAACGCCCGCTCGATGACGAAGTCGCCCGGTTCGGCGTTGGAGCCTTCCTTCAGGCCGTGGGCCTCGAGCAGGTGGGCGGTGTCCTTGATCATGGCCATCGAGCCGCACAGCATGGCGCGGTCGTGCTCGGGATCGAACTGGACTTGCTCCAGGCCCAGGTCGGCGAACAGCTTGCCGCTCTCGATCAGGTCGGTGAAGCGGCCCTGGCGCTCGAACGCCTCGCGGGTCACGGTCGGATAGTAGACCAGCTGGGCCTTGGCCTCGTCGCCGACCAGTGGGTCGTCGTGGATCTCGGACGTGAACAGGTCGCGATAGGCCAGTTCCTGCACTTCACGCACGCCGTGGGCGACGATCACTTGTTCGAAGCGGGCATAGGCGTCGGGATCGCGGGCCACCGACAGCCAGGGCGCCAGGCCCGTGCCGGTGCCGAACAGGAACAGGCGCTTGCCGGGGCGCACCGCGTCCAGCACCAGGGTGCCGGTCGGCTTCTTGCCCAGGAGAATGTCGTCGCCTTCCTGGATCTGCTGCAGGCGCGAGGTCAGCGGGCCGTCGGGAACCTTGATCGAGAAGAACTCCAGCTCCTCGGCGAAGTGCGGCGAGCCGATCGAATAGGCGCGCAGGATCGGCTTCTTTTCGCCAAGCTCTTCGCGCGGCGGCAGGCCGATCATCACGAACTCGCCCGAGCGGAAGCGGAAGCTGGCCGGCCGGGTGATGGCGAAGCTGAACAGGCGGTCCGTCCAGTGCTTCACCCACAGCACCTTCTCGGTGAAGTACGGGGCTTCCTTGACGGGGGCAGGGGTGGGGGCGGTCGCGGTGGCCGTCATCTGAGCTCTTCAAATCCTTGGACAAACGGGCGCCGCCGCGGCCCTGAGGCGGCGCCCGTGTCATGCGAGCAACCCACACTGGGAGTCAACGCCGGTTGTCTAAAGCGGCGCGCGGAAAATCTCCGGCGCCCGAAAGGAACGTTTTTCCAAGATTGGTCAAAAACGTCGAACTGCTTTTTCGAATAGTGTCAAAAATGTGATTGCTGCATTCCCAAACGAGGCGCACAGTTCCCTCGCTTCGTTCGCGGAGCCAACGATATACGGAGGAACGCGTATGCGGTTAAGGTTCGTAGAGGCCGCCGCGGCGGCCGGTCTGTTAGCGTTTGGTTTGGCTGGTTGCAGTGACGGCGGCGCGAAGACGAAAATCGCGCAGGCCAACCAGGTTGTTGTCGAAGGTACGCCGATCACGGCGTCGGGCTGTGTGAGGCCCGTCGAGAACACGTCCTGCCTCGTCGTAAAGGGACGCGGCGGTGGATATTACGACATCAGCACGGCCAGTCCGGCCCCTGATCTGAGCAAGGGCGTGGCAGTTTCGCTGCGCGGCACAGATCGCGGCAAGAACACCGAGTGCGGCCGTCAGCTGACGGACGTGAGGTGGCCCTATCTGGGCACCCAGTGCGGCCCGCCGCCGGCGGCTTCCGCCTCGGCCGACAGCAAGGACGCCAAGAAGGCCGGCTAGACGACTCTTCCTTCCCGTCCGGGAAGGAGAGGGCCTACTCCTCGCCGGAGCCCGGATCCGTCCGGGTCTTCGGCGAACGGGTGCTGTCGTCCGCGCCGTGAGGTTCGGTGGCGGGCCGCGGCGGGCCGTCTTTGTCCGAGGTGTCGGGGCGCTGGTTCTCGTTCTCGACCTCGTGATTTGAGGGGCGTTCCGAGGGCGTTTTGGGCTGGGGCGTGTTCTTGGTGTCTGACATGGCGCAATAACGCCCGGAAGGCAGGTTCTGATCCTTCGTGGCTGAAGCGCCCCCTCCGTCACGGCGCGTATTCGCGCCGCGCCACCTCCCCCGCTATGCGGGTGAGGAGAGGGCGCCTTTATCCTCACCCGCGTGCGGGGGAGGTGGATCGCTGCGAATACGCAGCGAGACGGAGGGGGCGCTAAGGCGCCTACAAAATCAAATCCCGCAAACCCTCGCACGCCGCTTGCTCGCCGCATGCGACCCTGCTAAATGGCGCGGCTCTGGCGACAAGACATGACGCGCCGAGGCTTCACGGCCTATCGGCGCTCTTGCTGTCACCGGATGTCCGTCGGCCCGAAAGGGCGGCCGGTCTGCAGGAGTGTAGCTCAGCTGGTAGAGCGTCGGTCTCCAAAACCGAAAGTCGTGGGTTCGAGTCCCCCCACTCCTGCCACTATATAATTCCGACGGGTCGCTCCGGCCCGCGTTTTTGGAAGTCGTGAGCCTCAAGAGCATGGCCAGGAAACCGGGATCCAGCCCGTCCGCGATCAAGAACCGCGCCGCCAAGACGGCTGCGGCGATGGCGCCCGCCGGGGCTGGCGCGACGACCGCCGCCGCTCCCGCCGCGCCCAAGAAGAAGACCAATCCGGTCCAGTTCTTCCGCGAAGTCCGCGCCGAAGCCCGCAAGATCACCTGGACCACCCGCAAGGAGACCTGGATCACCTCGGTGATGGTCTTCATCATGGTGGTGGTCGCGTCGCTGTTCTTTATGGCCGTCGACGGCGGCCTGGGCTTGGCCATCAACCAGCTTCTGAAGCTGGCCACCGCGGGCTAGGATAGACCGATGAGCACCGAAACCGCCTCCAATCCGAACCACAAGTGGTACATCGTCCACGCCTACTCGAATTTCGAGAAGAAGGTGGCCGAGAGCATCCGCGAGCAGGCCAAGAACCAGGGCCTGGAAGAGAACTTCTCCGAGATCCTGGTTCCGACCGAGGATGTCGTCGAGATCCGCCGCGGCCGTAAGATCAACGCCGAGCGCAAGTTCTTCCCGGGCTACGTCCTGGTGAAGATGAACCTCTCGGACGAAGCCTATCACCTGATCAAGAACACCCCGAAGGTCACGGGCTTCCTGGGCAGCGGCTCCAAGCCGATGCCGGTCTCCGAAAAGGAAGTCCAGCGCATCGTCGGCGCCATCGAGGAAGGCGTCGAGAAGCCCAAGACCGTCGTCCTGTACGAAGTCGGCGAGAACGTCCGCGTCATCGACGGCCCGTTCGCCAGCTTCAACGGCTCGGTCGAACAGGTCGACGAGGAAAAGGCCCGCCTGCGCGTCACCGTCTCGATCTTCGGCCGCGCCACCCCGGTGGAACTGGAATACGCCCAGGTCGAGAAGATGGCTTAAGCCTCCGACTCGACTGAAGTGCGAAACCCCGGCGCTCCCAAGGCGCGGGGCTTTTGCTTTGTGGGCTGCGCGGGCGGGGTGAAGTTATCCACAGGGTGGCTTGGCGCGACATCTAACGTCGTCATCCCGCGCTTTATGCGCGGGACCCATGGTTCAGCTTTCACGTGACCATGTAAGTCCGCACCGCACGTGCGGCGGACAAATGGGTCCCGCGAACAAGTCGCGGGATGACGGTTTCTATAGAGGGGGCGCTTTCGGCGCTCAGTCTTACCCCTTCGCCGCCAGCCGCGGCGCTTCCAGTACGCCAAACTCGGCGCCCAGGCGGATCAGCTGTTCGGCCAGGCCGTCCATCTGGTCCTCGGAATGGGCCGCCGAGATCGCGCAGCGCAGCAGGCTCTCGCCCGACGGGGTGGCCGGTGGCAGGCCGACATTGACGTAGTAGCCGGCCTCCAGCAGCGCGCGCCACATCGCCAGGGTCGTCTCGTCCGACGGCAGGCAGACGGCGATGATCGGGCTGGGCGGCCCGCCCAGCTGGAAGCCGGCGCCGGCCAGGGCGCCGTACAGGCGCTCGACATTGCGCCACAGCTGGGCGCGCAGTTGCGGGCGTTCGCGCACCGCCTTCAGCGCGGCGCGGACCGAGGCGACGGTGGCCGGCGGCAGCGAGGCGGTGAACATGTAGGGGCGGCAGGCCACCCGCAGGATGTCGAACTGCGCGTGGTTGGAAACGCAATAACCGCCGACCGCGCCCAGGCTCTTGGAGAAGGTGCCGACCACGAAATCGACCTGGTCCAGCAGGCCCTCCTGCTCGGCCAGGCCGCAGCCGCTGGCGCCCAGCACCCCCATCGAATGGGCTTCGTCCACCAGCACATAGGCGCCATGGCGCTTGGCGACCTCGACGATGGCCTTCAGCGGGGCCATGTCGCCCAGCATCGAATAGATGCCCTCGACCACGACCAGCCGGTTGCCGGGCTGGCCCTCCAGGCGGCGCAGGCGCCTGTCCAGGTCGGCGGCGTCGTTGTGCTTGAAGCGGATGGCGCTGGCTTGGGTCTGCTTGCAGGCGTCATAGATCGAGGCGTGGCTGTCGGCGTCCAGCAGCAGGAAATCGCCGGCCCCCACCAGCGTCGAGAGGATGCCCAGATTGGCCTGGTAGCCGGTCGAGAACACCATGGCGTGGCGCATGCCATGGAAGTCGGCCAGTTCGCGCTCCAGGTCCACGTGATCGGAGAACGAGCCGTTGGCGATCCGCGAGCCGCAGGTGCCGGTGCCCTCGCGCTGCACGGCCTCGACCGCAGCGGCGATGCAGGTCTCGTCGAACGCCAGGCCCAGATAGTTGTGGGTGCCGGCCGTCACCGTCCGCCGGCTATCGATGATCGCCTCGCTGGCCGACAGCAGCCGCTCCATGACCACGCCGGTCGGCATCTGGCCGGCGGCGCGGGCGGCCTGGTAACGCGCGGCCAGGGCCGAGTGGGAATCGAAGAGGGCCAAGGGCGTGCTTTCCAGGAAGGGGCGGTCGAATGGTTCCGCTTGTCGTAAATCTGGAATACAATCTAAAAATGGGCGTATCAACGAAAATGGAATCCAATCCAAATTCAGGATTGGCCCTGCGCGCGCGCGGCAAGGCGCGCCGTTATGCCGACATCGTCGCGGCCGCGTCCGGCCTGTGGCGCACGCATGGCTTCGACAAGGTCTCGCTGAGCCAGATCGCCGCCGCCGCCGAGGTCGCGCCCCAGACCATCTACAACCTGATCGGCGGGCTGGACGCGGTCGGGCTGGCGGTGATCAACGTGGCGATGAACCAGGTGGAGACGCGGCTTTCGACGTCCCGGGCCACCGGGGTCGCCTTCGCGCTGGAGGCGGCGCGCGTCTCGGCCCAGCTCTATATCGACGACTCGGGGCTCTATCGGCAGGTGCTGGTGCGGATCCCGCGGGTGCTGTTCGACGGCACGCACCTGGGCCGCGACGTCGCCCAGATCGTCATCCACGCCATGGAGCAGGCCCAAGAGGCCGGCGAGATCGCGGCCAGGGTCGATCCGGATCGTCTGGGCCGGCTGATCTACGCCAACTATCTGGGCGCGATCTATGACTGGGCGTGCGGCGACGCCAGCGACGCGGTCTTCCTGGAGACCGCCGAGGCCGCCGTGCTGGCCCCGGCGGCCACCTGCGCCACCGACGCGGCCAGGCCGGCCCTGACCGCGCGGTTGATGGGGCTGATGGGCGCGCACTGAACGCGCTTATTCCCGTACTTTCGGCGACCCGGTCCTTCAGGATCAAAGGCTTGCGGGAAAACGCACGTTTCTTGTCCCCGGTGTTCCAGACGGCCGCATGCTTTCGTCCATGAGCCAGACCCAAGCCCCCGCCGTCACCGCCACCGAATGGTGCGCCCAGATGCAAGCCAAGATCATGGCCGCCCTCGACGCGGCCTGGGCGTTGGCCGAGCGCAGCAGCGATCCTGCCGTGATCGCCTTGGCCCGCGAAAAGGCCAGGGTGTGCGGCCAGATGGCGGCCACGGTCCGCAAGGTCGCCACGATGGTCCCGATCCCGAAAGCCACCAAGCCGGCCAAGGCCGAGACCCCGCTGGACCTCATCGAGGACTTCGTCGGTCGCCTGGACAAGGTCGCTCCCTTGGAGGGGACGCCCGCGGCGTCCGAGGCCAAGCCGCCTGAGGCCAGGCCCCCCGAGACTAAACCCCAGGCCGCCCAGGCCGTGGCCATGCGCGCGGCGCTGCGCAAGCTGGGACGACGATAGGGGCTTTGACTCCGTAGCGATTAAAGACGAACCTGTGGCCAACGAGCAGGAGGGGAAGGAGGCGGCGATGGCGCAGGCGGGCGTGTGTCTGGTGGTCGGGGTCGGCGACGGCGTCGGCGGGGCGATCGCCAAGGCCTTTGCGGCCGAGGGGCTGAGCGTCTGCATGACCCGCCGCCCGCGTCACCTCGACCAGCTGGAAGCCCTGGCCGCGGAGATCCGCGCCGATGGCGGCGAAGCGCGCGCCTACGGCGTCGATGCGCGCCAGGAGGCCGACATGATCGCCCTGGTCGATCGCATCGAGGCCGAGGTCGGGCCGCTGGACGTGGTGGTCTTCAACATCGGCGCGAACGTGCGCTTCGGCCTGGTCGAGACGACGGCCCAGGTGTTTTCCAAGGTCTGGGAGATGGCCTGTTTCGCGGGCTTCCTGACGGCGCGCGAGGCGGCGCGGGTGATGGTTCCGCGCGGTCGCGGCACCATCCTGTTCACCGGGGCCAGCGCCTCCTTGCGCGGCAAGGACGGCTTTTCGGCCTTCGCCGCGGCCAAGGCGGGCCTGCGCGCCGTGGCCCAGAGCGCGGCCCGTGAGCTGGGACCGCAGGGGATCCACGTGGCCCACGTGGTGGTCGACGGGGCGATCGACGGTGTCTTCATCCGTTCGCTGCGCGACGACGTGGACGGCCTGCTGGCTGGCGACGCGATCCTCAAGCCCGAGGACATCGCGGCCAATTACGTGTGGCTGCATCGCCAGCCGCGCTCGGCCTGGACGCATGAGATCGACCTGAGGCCCTGGTCGGAAACCTGGTGAGGCGCGCTGACATGACCAAGACCCTCGACTTCATCTTCGACTTCGGCAGCCCCAACGCCTACCTGGCCTGGAAGGTGCTGCCGGCGATGGCCGCGCGACAGGGGGCGGTGGTGAACCTGATCCCGTGCCTGCTGGGCGGCATCTTCAAGGCCACCGGCAACCAGGCCCCGGCCATCGCCTTCAGCGGGATCAAGGGCAAGATGGCCTATGAACTGCTGGAGCTGCGCCGCTTTGTGGCCGCCCACGACCTGGCCGCCTTCCGCATGAACCCGCACTTCCCGGTCAACACCCTGCTGCTGATGCGCGGGATGATCGCCGCCCAGGGACTAGGCGTGGCCGAGACCTATCTGGACGCCATGCTGAAGGGCATGTGGGAGGACGGGCTGAAGCTGGACGATCCCGACGTGTTCGTAGCGACCGCCGACGCCGCGGGCCTGGACGGCGCGGCCCTGCTGGCGGCGACGGCCGATCCGGAGGTCAAGGCCCGCCTGGCCGCCAATACCGACGCGGCCGTGGCCCGCGGCGCGTTCGGCGTGCCGACCTTCTTCGTCGGCGAGGAGATGTTCTTTGGCAAGGAGCGCCTGGGCCAGGCGGAGGCGCAGCTGGCGAAGGCGTAGGGCTTACGCGGTCCTTATGCGCAGGGCCGTGATCCGCATGGCGCGCTTATGCCCGCCCGGACGACAAGCGGAGCCTGGTCCTTCCGGAGCTTCGCCATGCGCGCGCGTCAAAGTCCCGCCTCCCTCCTCGTCGGCATGATCGGCCTGGTGGGCTGTCTCCTTCTGCTGGGGCTGTCGCTGGGCCATCCGCCGGCGGCCGTCTTCCTGCAGGTGATGGCCGTGATCTGGCTGCTGGGTTTTGGCGTCGCGCGGCTGGTGGTCGATGTCACCGAGGGCGACGAGGTCTCGGCCGAGGATGACGCGCTGGCGGCGCGCGCGTTCGATTTCACGCGCGATCGCCGCTGAGCGGCAGGCTTTGACTCCGCTCCGCCCGCCTGCTACACGCCGCGCCTCGCTCCAGGACGCCAGTCCTGGGGTGCGTTCGCCGTTATGCGGCGAAATCAAATCCGTGGAAGGGCCGCCAAGCCCGCACCACGGCTCACCAGCGAGGGCTCGCGCCCTCACGAGAGGATACTATGGCTAAGAAGATCCTGGGCTACATCAAGCTCCAGGTGAAGGCTGGCTCGGCCACGCCTTCGCCCCCGATCGGTCCGGCGCTGGGTCAGCGCGGCGTGAACATCATGGGCTTCTGTAAGGAGTTCAACGCGCGCACCGAGAACGTCGAAAAGGGCACGCCCCTGCCGACCGTGATCACCGTCTACCAAGACAAGTCGTTCACCTTCATCACCAAGACGCCCCCGGCGACGCACTACCTGAAGCAGGCCACCGGCCTGAAGTCGGGCGCGAAGCTGACCGGTCGCGAGACCGTCGGTGAAGTCACGCGCACGCAACTGCGCGAGATCGCCGAAAAGAAGATGAAGGACCTGAACGCCAACGACATC
The DNA here is from genome assembly GCA_964601775.1 of uncultured Caulobacter sp. GTDB lineage: Bacteria > Pseudomonadota > Alphaproteobacteria > Caulobacterales > Caulobacteraceae > Caulobacter. The sequence continues at coordinate 9,105 of CAZRPD010000147.1, forward strand.
GAGGCCGCGGCCAAGATCATCGAAGGCTCCGCCAAGGCCATGGGCCTGAAGATCGTGGAGGCCTAATCACATGGCTAAGCAACCCAAGCGCATTCAAGCCTGGACCGGCGACCGCGACGCGACCCACACGGTCGAAGCCGCCATCGCCCTGGTGAAGGCCAACGCCAAGGCCAAGTTCGACGAGTCGATCGAAATCTCGGTCAACCTGGGCGTCGACCCGCGTCACGCCGACCAACAGGTCCGTGGCGTCGTGAACCTGCCCTCGGGCACCGGCCGTGACGTCCGCGTCGCCGTCTTCGCCAAGGACGCCAAGGCGGCCGAAGCGACCGCGGCGGGCGCCGAGCACGTCGGCGCCGAAGACCTGTACGAAAAGATCGCCGGCGGCTTCATGGACTTCGACCGCGTCATCGCGTCGCCGGACATGATGGCCCTGGTCGGTCGCCTCGGTAAGGTGCTGGGCCCGCGCGGCCTGATGCCGAACCCGAAGGTCGGCACCGTGACCCCGAACGTCGGTCAAGCCGTGAAGGACGCCAAGGGCGGCGCCGTCGAGTTCCGCGTCGAGAAGGCGGGCATCGTCCACGCCGGCATCGGCAAGGCCTCGTTCACCGACGAAGCGCTGATCATCAACGTCAAGGCGCTGGTCGAAGCTCTGAACCGCTCGAAGCCCTCGGGCGCCAAGGGCATCTACGTGAAGCGTATCGGCCTGTCGTCGACGATGGGTCCGGGCTTCAAGGTGGACGTCGCCTCGGTCGGCTAATCGCCTTTCGAAGCCAAGTTACCTGGACGGGCGCTGGAGCAATCCAGCGCCCGTCTTGCGTTTGGGGCGGTGGTTTGGCCCGGTGACTGGGCGGTGTTATCTTGAGGTCAGACGGAGGTTCTGATGTCTGTCCACGTTCAAGATCCCGTAGCGGTCGCCATGGTGAAGTCTTACGCCCAAGAGCAGCGCGTCGGGTTTGACGAAGCGATCAAGCTGGCTGTGAGCAAGGCCCGTTCGGCGGACTGGGCGACAAAGCCGCGCACGCCGGAAGAACTGGCCGAGACGCGCGCGGCGCTGAAGGCGATCCGTGACGAGCTCAACAGCTATCCCCGGACTGGTGAGGTTGCTGACAAGGCGTTCTTTGACGAGCTTTCGGGCGACTGATGTTCGTCGATGCTTCGGCGTGGGTCGCCATCCTCGCTGATGAACCAGAGGCCGCCGTCTTCGAAGAGCGCTTGCTGCAAGCCGACGGCGTGAGAGTCTCGCCTGTCGTCGTCTGGGAAACCGTCAGAGCCGTCGCCAAGATCATTCAGGTCGAGCCTGTTCGGGCGGCGGAACTTACACGGACCTATATGGCGAAGATGAACGCTCGCGCCGTCACCATCGGTGCGTTGGAAGAGGCGGTTGCCCTGGAAGCCCACGCCCGCTTCGGCAAGGGCGTTCATCCCGCCAAGCTCAACATGGGCGACTGTTTCGCCTATGCCTGCGCCAAGGTTCATGGCGTGCCGTTGCTGTACAAGGGCGGTGATTTCGCCCTGACCGATATCGAGGCCGCCTGACGTGATCGAGACTATCGTGGACGTCGCCGTGATCGGCGGCGGGCCGGCCGGGTTGATGGCGGCTGAGACCGCCGCGGGCGCCGGGCGCTCGGTGGCCGTGTTCGAGAAGATGCCGACCTTCGGGCGCAAGTTCCTGATGGCCGGGCGCGGCGGGCTCAATCTCACCCACTCCGAAGACTTCGAGCGGTTCGTCCAGCGCTATGGCGCGCGGACCCGGACCCTGAGGCCGATGCTGGAGGCGTTCACGCCGGCCGATCTGGTCGCCTGGGCCGAGGGGCTGGGGCAACCGACCTTCGTGGGCGCCAGCGGCCGGGTGTTTCCCAAGGCGATGAAGGCCTCGCCGCTGCTGCGGGCCTGGCTGGCGCGGCTGGAAGGGCAGGGCGTCACCTTGCGCACCCGGGCCGAATGGACCGGCTGGACGCCCGACGGCCGCCTCTCGATCAACGGCGACGAGGTCGTGCGGGCCAAGGCCGTGATCCTGGCCCTGGGCGGGGCCAGTTGGGCCAAGCTGGGCTCGGATGCGGCCTGGGTCCCGGCGCTGGAAGGGCGGGGCGCGAGCATCGCCCCGTTCCGCGCCGCCAACTGCGGCTTCGACGTCGCCTGGAGCGATCTCTTCCGCGAGCGCTTCGCTGGCGAGCCGCTGAAGAATATCGGCCTGCGTCATGGCGAGGCGGTCGCGCGCGGCGACGCCATGGTGGCCGGCTATGGCCTGGAAGGTGGGGCGGTCTACGCCCTGGCCGCTTCCCTGCGCGACGCCATCGAGGCCGAGGGGCGGGCGGTGCTGGAGATCGACATGCGCCCCGATATCCCCGTCGAGACCCTGGAGCGGCGCCTGCTGTCGCCACGTGGCGGCCAGAGCCTGGCCAACTTCCTGCGCAAGGCCGTCAAGCTGTCGCCGGTCGAGGTGAATATCCTTCGCGAGGCCCATGGCCTTGATCTGCCGACCGAGCCGGCGGCCTTGGCGGCGGCGATCAAGGCCGCGCCCGTGACGCTGACCGCCGTCCAGCCGCTGGAGCGCGCGATCTCGGCGGCCGGCGGCGTGCGGTTCGAGGGGCTGGACGGTCTGGCGCTGCGCGAGCGGCCGCAGGTGATCCTGGCCGGCGAGATGCTGGACTGGGAGGCCCCGACCGGCGGCTACCTGCTGCAAGCCTGTTTCGCGACGGGCGCAGCGGCGGGGAAGGCGGCGGCGCAAGCCTGCCAAACTTGACAGAACGGCGTTCTTCAAGGATCGTCTAGCCGCCACTCGGTGGGGAGCGGATCCATGACGACCCTTGATCAGGCGTCCGCCATTGGCGGTGCGCGACACGACGTGCTGTCCGGCGATCGGACGACGTTTGGTGACCGCTGGATCTATGTGTTCACAGCGGCCAGCTTCATCGTCTTCGTGCTGGTGGGGTTCGTGCCGGACTCGCTGAAGCAGGCCGGCGCGGTCGAGGCTGGGCAGCGCCCGCCCTTCCCGATGGTGCTGCACCTGCACGCGGCGCTGATGGGCGGTTACCTGTTGCTGCTGCTGGCGCAGGTGTCCTTGGTGGCGATCAGGCGTTTCGCCGAGCATCGCCTGCTGGGCATGGCGGGCGTCCTGTTGGCGGCGGCGCTGGTGGCGGTCGGCTTCCTGCTGATCCCGACCATCTACCATCAGGTGTTCGCCGGAGCCCAGGCCGCGCCGCCGCCGGTCAGGGCTCAGCTGGCCGGGGTCCTGGTGTTCATCGAGAACATCATGCTGCTGCAGCTGCGGGTCGGGATCCTGTTCTCGATCCTGGTGATCCTCGGCGTCGGGGCGCTTCGGACTGACCTGGGCTTCCACAAGCGGATGATGATCCTGTCCATCGCGACCGCCCTGTCGGCCGCTTTCGACCGCGTCACCTGGCTGCCGTCGACGCTGCCGGGCAGTCCGCTGTCGTCGGACCTCTATGTCCTGGCGGCGGTCGCCCCGATGGTCCTGTGGGACGTCGTCCGCAATCGGCGCGTTCACCGCGCCTATTGGGTCTGGCTGGCCGTCGTCGCGCCGTTCACGATCGCCGTCCACCTCCTGTGGGACACGCCGTTCTGGCACGCGACGGCCAAGCAGATCATGGGCGTCTAGCGCGACTTCAGCGCCGCCCGGATCTTCGCCGCCGTCGTCTCCAGGTCCTTCGGATCGGCGATCGCGTTCTCGACCAGGTAAGCCGGCTTGCCCGCCACGCGCGGGATCACGTGGACGTGCAGGTGCGGCACGCTCTGGCCGACGCCGTTGTTCTGCAGAACCAGGAAACCGTCCAGACCCAGGGCGTCCACCTGAGCCTGACCGACCTTCTGGACCACGGCCATGATGTTGGCGAGATCGGCCGGAGCGATGTCCAGGATATTGCGGGCTTTCGAGGTCTTGGAGATCACCAGCACGTGGCCGGGCTCCATCGGGGCGCGGTCCATGAAGGCCAGCACGTCCTTGTCCTCATAGACCTTGTAGGCCGGCGCCTCGCCGCGAATGATCCTGGCGAAGATGTTGCTGGGATCATAGGCGGCGGTCAGCGGCAGGGGAGGGCGCGGGGCGTTCTTGGGATCGAACTGGCCGAGCCAGCGGATCACCTCGCTCTCCAGCGCGATGCGGGCGTCCGAGAAGCTGTGGGCGGTGGGCAGGTAGGTCGCGGTGACCGCGCTAGCGTCGCCGGCGCGGGCGGCCTCGACGGCCTTGCGGTTCGCCGGACCCAGGGCCAGCTCGGCGCCGATCACCAGGGCGGGGCGTTGGCCGAGTTTCGCCAGCAGGGGCGCCAGCCGCAGCTGCTCGCCGTCGCGCTCCAGTTCGGCGACCAGGCCTTCGGGCGTGGCGACCAGCGGCGGGGTGTCGGGACGCAGGCGGTCGATCGCGGCCTGGCGCGTGGCGGGGTCGGCGGTCGTCGCCTTGCGCCCGGCGATGTCGGCGGGGTCGGTCAGCACCCCGCCGGCCACCGCCGGGTTCGGGGGCCGGGCGCCGGGGGG
>CAZRPD010000148.1:0-13225 GCA_964601775.1 uncultured Caulobacter sp.
CGGCCCGGTCGGCGCGCTGGTCGGGGGGACGGGCGGCGCGGGCGTCGGGGTCGGCGCAGGCTCCGGCGCGGGCGGCTGCGGCGTCGCGTCGGGCGAGGGATCCGGGGTCTGGGCGGTCTGCTCCTCGGGCGCCTGCTCGGCCGGGCGCACGTTGGTCGGGCCGTTGGCGACGATCGTCACCGGCACGGACTCGCCAATCGTGATCGGCTTGGACGACTTCCACGGCAAGCCGAAGATCGCCAGCGCCGCGACGGCGCCGTGCAGCGCGACCGAGCCGATGAGAGCCGGCGAGACCTTCTTTTCGCGGTAAGCGCTCATGCCCCGCCTATTGCACCGGCCGCAGGTCGCCCGCGCCTTCCGGCTGAGCGTCGCGCGGCGCAGCGCCGGACGAGGGACCGCCGGTCTCGGTGATCAGGTTGATCTTGTTGAAGCCGGCGTTCGACAGCCCGGCCATGACCTGGGCGACCACCGAATAGGTCGCGCCGCCGTCGGCGCGCACGAACAAGGGCTTGTCGTAGCCGTCGCCGGCGATGGCGCTGATGCGGGGGGCCAGGTTCTCGAACGGGATCTCGGTCTCGCCGACGAAGATCTTGCCCTCGCGGTTGATCGACACCGTGATCGGCTCTTCCTGGTTCTGCAGGGCCGCGGCCTCGGTCTTGGGCAGTTCCAGCGGCACGCCGGCGGTCAGCAGCGGCGCGCTGATCATGAAGATGATCAGCAGCACCAGCATGACGTCGACCAGAGGCGTGACGTTGATCTCGGACAGGGCGCCCTTGCCGCGGCGGCCGCGACGGCGACCGCGACGACCGCCGCCGGTGGCGAAGGCGTCGTTGGAGGACATCGCCATAGGATCAGCCCCGCTCGGCCAGGCGACGCTGGATCGCCGTCGACAGGTCGTCGGCGAAGCCTTCCAGGCGGCCGGCGTACTTGCCCGCGTCGGTCGAGAACTTGTTGTAGGCGATATAGGCCGGGATGGCGGCGATTAGGCCGACGGCCGTGGCGAACAGGGCCTCGGCGATCGACGGGGCCACGACGGCCAGCGAGGTGTTCTTCGAGAGAGCGATGCTCTGGAAGGCGTGCATGATGCCCCACACCGTGCCGAACAGGCCGATGAACGGGCTGGCGGTAGCGACGATGGCCAGGCTGCCTAGGCCCTCTTCGACCTTGGCGTTCTCGCGGGCGATCTGCGCATCCAGGATACGGTCGATGCGGGCGATCAGGAAACCGGCCTGGTTCTCGCTCATCGCGCCCTTGGCCTTGGCGTCGCGCCATTCCTTCAGCGCCGCCTGCAGCATGCGCGGCAGGGCGTGGCGCGGATTGGCGCCGGCCTCGCCCGCGACGTCCTCCAGCGAACGCCCGCCCGAGACCTGCTCCTCGAAGCGGTCGGCGGCGCGGTTCAGGGTCTGGAAGCGGAACAGCTTGTCCAGGATCACGGCCCACGAGCCCAGCGACGCGAGAATGAGGCCGATCATGACCCCTTTCACGACCCAGTCGGCCTGCATGAAGAGGGCGAAGAACGAGAAGTTGGCGGCGGGGGCCGAGGCGTCCATGCGGGTTTGGGCTCCGTTGGGGCGTCTGAACAAGAACAGATAAGCGCCGTATGGCATGAAGCGGCGCTTGGGTGAAACTATGACAATCGCCGGGCGATCCCGAAAAACGATGAAGATTACGCGTCGCTCGCCAGCCAGGGCTCCAGTTGCGCCCTCATCTGCGCCGTCGGCTTGCGCGGCCGACCGTCCAGCGTGATGCAGACCGCCTCGCCCGCCGCCTGGCAGATCAGCTCGTCGCCGCGGGTTATGCGCTGGCTGACATAGAGGCGAGGGCCCTTGATCCGGTCGTAGGTGGTGCGCACCACCAGGGCGTCGTCGACCCGCGCCGAGCGCTTGAAGTCCAGCGCCATCCGCACGATGGCGAAGGCGGTGTCCTGAGCGTGCAGCTCAGTGTGCGAGATCCCCACCAGCCGGAAGAAGTCGCTACGCCCCCGCTCCATGTAGCGCAGGTAGTTGGCGTGATAGACGATCCCCGAAAAGTCGGTGTCCTCGTAATAGATCCGCACGGGCAGCTGATGCTCACGGCCGTCGAAGACGCCGGCGGTAGGGTCGGGCGGAGTCGTCATGGGTTGGGTTTAGCGGCTGGAATTGCGGACGTCAGCCCCAAAGGCGCGCTCAACCCATGCGCGCCACACTGGACACGTTCTTCTTTTGTGCTAGCCTCCCACCATGAAGATCGAACCCGCCATCTTCGACGAGATCGACGAGGCTGCTGAAGCCGCCGCCGACGCGCGCGCCGAAGCTGATGTGGCCGCCGGTCGGGTGATCAGCCACGAAGCTATGAGCCGCTGGCTGTCTTCGTGGGCCGAAGGTAATCCGCAGCCACCGCCTGAAATCGGCGAGTAATGCGGCGGGTCGTCTGGACGGCCGAGGCCCGGAGTAACCTCCGAGGCATTCTGAGCTACGTCTCGGCATTCAACGCACCGGCCGCCTTTCGATTGGCGAAACGGCTTCAGATGGCGGCCAATAGCCTCGCGGAGCATCCAGAGCGCGGTCGCGAGACGTCCCGCGGCCTACGTGAGCTGGCGATCATTCATCCGTATCTGATCCGCTATCGGATCCGGGACGATGCCGTGATCATTCTGCGCATCCGTCACGGCGCAAGAACGGACGGCTAACCCGCGTCGAACAAACCGCCCTGCCCTTGCGGGACTGCAGGCGGGGTGAGCCCCAAGTGCAGATAGGCCTTGCCGCAGGCGACGCGACCGCGCGGGGTGCGCTGGATGAAGCCCTGTTGCATCAGGTAGGGCTCGATGACGTCCTCGACGGCGTCGCGGGCCTCGGCGATGGCGTAGGCGATGGTTTCGACGCCGGCCGGGCCGCCGCCGTAGTGCTCGATCAGGGCGCGCAGGTAGCGGCGGTCGAGGGAATCCAGCCCGACTTCGTCCACTTCAAGACGCGCCGGGCCCATGCCGGCGGCCTTGCGGCCGATGACGGTCGCGCCGTCGGCGGTGGCGAAGCCGCGGACCCGGCGCAGCAGGCGGCCGGCGACGCGCGGCGTGCCCCGGGCGCGGGCGGCGATCTCGGCGGCGCCGTCGTCCGACAGCGGCGCGCCCATCTTGCGGGCAGCGTGCAGCAGAACGTGCTGCAGCTCGGCGTGGGTGTAGAACTCCAGCCGGATCGGAATGCCGAAGCGGTCGCGCAGCGGCGTCGCCAGCATCCCCGCCCGGGTCGTGGCCGCCACCAGTGTGAAGGGCGCCAGATCAATGCGGATCGAGCGCGCCGAGGGCCCCTCGCCGATCACCAGGTCCAGCACGTGGTCCTCCATGGCCGGATAGAGGATCTCCTCGACGTTCGAGGACAGGCGGTGGATCTCGTCGATGAACAGGACGTCGTTCGGTTCGAGATTGGTCAGGATGGCGGCCAGGTCGCCGGGCTTGTTCAGCACCGGGCCGGAGGTGGCGCGGAAGTTCACGCCCAGCTCGCGGGCGACGATCTGGGCCAGGGTGGTCTTGCCCAGGCCGGGCGGACCAAACAGCAGTACGTGGTCCAGGGACTCGCCCCGGCCCTTGGCGGCCTCGATGAAGATGCGAAGGTTACCCTTGGCCTGCTCCTGACCGACGAACTCGGCCAGGGTCTGGGGCCGCAGAGCGCGATCGGTCGCCGGGACCTGGTCGCCGTGCTGCTGGTCGCCGGAGATGATGCGGGTCACTTGCCCCCTCCGCGCTTCGCGCTCCTCCCCCGGAGGGGGAAGACGGTATCCATCCGCCCGCCTTTGGGGGCGGACGATCTGCGCAGCAGGTCAGGTGGGGGGAGGCGCATCACCGCCCAAGCTCCTGCAGGCCAGCCTTGATCAGAGCCTGGACGGAGGCCTCGTCACCCAACTGGATGGCGGCGGCCTCGACGACGCGGCGGGCGTTCACTTCGGCCACGCCCAGGCCCATCAGGGCGGCGACGGCGTCGCCGGTGGGGGCGGGCTTGGCGGGCGCGGTCGGGGCGGACGACGTCGGCGCGGTCATCAGCACCGGGCCGTCGGTGATCGGCTTGTCCTTCAGCTCGGTGACGATGCGCAGGGCCAGCTTGGGGCCCACGCCGTTGGCGCGACCGACGGCGGCCTTGTCCTCGCGCGCCACGGCGCTGGCCAGCTCGGCCGGCGACAGCACGTCCAGCACCGCCATGGCCGCCTTGGGGCCGACGCCCTGGATCGCCTGCAGCAGCACGAAGGCGCGGCGGTCCTCGCGCGTCCCGAAGCCGTAGAGGCGCAGGCCGGCGCTCTCGCTCCATTGGCTCTCGATGTGCAGCAGCGTCTCCTCGCCCAGGGCCGGCAGGCGTTGCAGGGTGCGCTGGCCGCAGCGGACGACATAACCGACGCCCATGACGTCGATCAGGGCTTCTTCCTCGCCGACCTCGGCGACGGCGCCGCGCAGACGTCCAATCATGCAACCCTCCGAGCGGTGCGGGCGTGGGCGTGGGCGATGGCCACCGCCAGGGCGTCAGCGGCGTCGGCGGTCGGCGAACCGGCCGTCGGCAGGATGCGGGCGATCATGAAGGCGATCTGGGCCTTGTCGGCCCCGCCAGTCCCGACCACCGCTTTCTTGACCATGGCGTTGGAATATTCGGCGACCAGCAACCCGGCGCGAGCCGGCGCGATCATGGCGGCGGCGCGGGCGTGGCCCAGCTTCAGGGTCGACTGGGCATTGGTGTTGACGAAGGTCTCCTCGACCGCCGCCTCGTCTGGCGCATATTGCTCGATCACCGCGCACACACCTTCGAACAGGGTCAGCAGGCGGTCGGAAAAGGCGGCCTTCTCGTCGGGCGCGATGACGCCGTGCGCCACGTGCGTGACCCGCGAGCCCAGCACGGACACGACGCCCCAGCCGGTGCGACGGAGGCCGGGATCAAGACCCAGGATGCGAATCGCGTTCATCATGTGTTCTCGCACCATCCTCGGTTCCGCCCCCGAGGAAAAGCCCCGTCTTCCCTAACGATAGGTTAAGCTGGGATGGTCTCGCAGGCCTCGATCGCCCGCGCGCCGAACAGTCCCGACAGGATCAGGCGCTTGACCGCGGCGACGTCGACGCTGGCGCAGACCTCGGCGTTGGGCGCGCCGTCGATGCGCTCGATGCGGCCCAGGCGCTCGCCGTCGGTGACCACGCGCAGGCGGGCGGGCTCGAAGGTGAAGAGCTCGGGCGCGACCAGGCTGGCGGCGGCCACGGCGTCGTGCGGCCGGCAGCCCTGCCCGCCCCAGACCTGACGATGGAAGGCGATATAGCCGCCCGCCGCCTTGGTCAGGCGCGCCGACAGTGGCGAGCCGCAGCAGGTTGCGCCTTTGCCCAGATCCTCGGCGGTGATCTCGACCTGGTGCGTGACGTCCAGCGGCATCAGCCGTGGCATGATCCCGGCCTCCAGCGCACGCTGCAAAGCTTCTGGATCGCTCCAGCTGTTGAAGTCAGCCCCGCCCCGCGCCTTGCCCTCGACCGTGAAGGCGCCGGCCACGATGGTCGGGCGCCAGTCGCGGAAGGCGGCGGGGTCCTCCAGCAGGCTCTTGGCCAGGTTGGTCAGCGGTCCCAGGAACAGGCCGCTGATCTTGCGACGGGCGGCGAAGGCCAGGAAGTTGGCCGAGTGGCCGCGATCCAGCTCGGGCAGTTTCCAGCGCTGCGAGAAGCCCGAACCGTTCAGGCCGTCGACGCCGTGGGCCGGCCGCATCCGCTCGACCCGGCGCTTGGCCAGGCCCGAGCCGGCGCCGATATAGACCTCGGCCCCGCAGCCGGCCAGGCGCAGGACGCCCCGGGCGTTGGCGGCGGCCTGGTCGACATAGGTGTTGCCGAACACGGCCGAAACCGAGACCACCTCGACGGCCTCCCGCGCGCGGGCCATCAGGGCCAGCGCCAGGGCGTCGTCCACGCCGCAATCGGTGTCGATGTGAACCCGCAGGACCATGGGCGCAGTCTAGCCCTGCCGTGTGACGGCGAGAAGATCAGTCCTTACGCGGCAGGATATCGAATTCCACGATCCTCGCGTCTTCACGCAGCCGTTCGGCCACCGCCGACAACGGCAGGGTGTCCTTGCCGGAGAACATGCCCGACAGCTCGAAGGCCGCGCCGCCGTCGACCAGCTTGTGGTCCAGCCGCGCGCCCTTCAGCGCGAAGCCTTCCAGCAGCGTGCGTAACTCGGCCTCGCCTAGCACCGCCTCGCGGCGCGAGCGCACGCGGATGTGGGCGAAATTCTTCTGCGGCAGCCGATGGTCCAGGAAGCGGGCGGCGCTGAGCATGACCAGGGCCAGCACCGTACCCAGGGTCGCCAGGCCATAGAGCCCCACCCCGAACAGCGTGCCGATCGCCGACGTTATCCACAGGGAGGCGGCCGTGGTCAGGCCATGGACCGAGAAGCCCTGCTGGAAGATCACCCCGCCGCACAGAAAGCCGACCCCGGTCAGCACGCCGTGGGCCATCCGCACCGGATCGATCCGCACGACGTCCATGGGCGTGTCGCTCATCCACCGCACCTGATGCACGGCGGCCAGCATCAGCAGGCACGAGGCCAGGGCGACCAGGACGTGGGTGCGCAGGCCCGCCGGCCGGCTGCGATATTCGCGTTCCAGCCCGATCGCCCCGCCGGCGATCATCGCGCCGACGATGGGCAGGTAGTCGCGAGCGTCCAGCAGCCAGTCCATGCCGGCTGTAACGGACGGGGAGCTTGAGCGATCCCGCTGCTAGCCGGCCAGATAGGCGTCCAGGTTCCGCTTCACCCGGGCCAGCACCGGCTCATCCGCGTTCGGACGTTGGAAGGCCTGGCCGGTGATGGTCTCGAACGCCTCGACATAGACGTCCGAGGTCGACTGGATGATCGCCTCGGGGATCTCCGGGATCGGGTCGTTATAAGGGTCGCAGCGCTGGGCCACCCAGGCGCGGACGACATCCTTGTCGAAGCTGTCCGGGCGCTGCCCGGCCTCGAACCGCGCCTCGTAGGTCGCGGCCTTCCAGAAGCGGCTGCTGTCGGGGGTGTGGATCTCGTCGGCCAGGACGATGCGGCCGTCGGCGTCGAGGCCGAACTCGTACTTGGTGTCGGCCAGGATCAGGCCGCGCTGGGCCGCGATCTCCTGCCCCCGCGCGAACAGGGCCAGGGCGCAGGCGCTGAGCTGCTCCCACTGGGCGGCCGTCAGCAGGCCCTGCTCAAGGATCTGGGCGGGCGACAGCGGCGCGTCGTGGTCGCCGTCGGCGGCCTTGCTGGTGGGGGTGAGAATCGGTCGCGGCAGGCGCTGATTGGCGCGCAGGCCGTCGGGCAGGGTGACGCCGTACATCTCGCGCTCGCCCTTGGCGTACAGCGTCAGGATCGAGGTCGAGGTGGTCCCGGCCAGATAGCCGCGCACCACCAGCTCGACCGGCAGCATCTCCAGACGCTGGCCGATCAGCACATTGGGGTCGGGATAGGCCACGACGTGGTTGGGACAGATGTCGGCCGTGGCGTCGAACCAGAACCGCGCCGTTTCCGTCAGCACCTGACCCTTGAACGGCACGGCGCACAGGTTGCGGTCGAAGGCGCTGAGGCGGTCGGAGGCGACGATCACCCGGCGACCGTCCGGCAGGTCGTAATTGTCCCGCACCTTGCCGCGATAGTGGTTGGGCAGGCCGGGCAGATCGACTTCGGCCAGGGCGTTGGAGATGGAAAGGGTCACCGGGGCCTCGGTCTCTCAGGAATACGCAAACACGAAGGGGAGGCCCACCGGACCTCCCCCAAAATCGCTAACCCAGCTTGGCCAGGTCTTCGTCACTGATGTCTTCGTTCGAATAGACGGCCTGGACGTCGTCGTCGTCGTCCAGCAGGTCCAGCAACTTCATCAGGGTGGCCACAGAGTCGCCCGTGACCGGGACCTGCATCTTCGGACGCCAGGCGACCTTGGTGTTCGACGCCGCGCCGAACTTGGCTTCCAGGGCCGCAGCCACCTCGTTCAGGCCGTCGAAGGCGGTGTAGATGGTGTGGCCTTCGCCTTCCTCGTCCATGTCCGAGGTGACGTCATCGGCGCCGGCCTCGATGGCGGCTTCCATCATGTCGTCTTCGGACGCGACCTTGGCCGGATAGGTGATCTGGCCGACGCGATCGAAGTTGAAGGTCACCGAGCCGGTGGCGCCCATGTTGCCGCTCACCTTGGTGAAGTACGAGCGGACATTGGCGGCGGCGCGGTTCTTGTTGTCGGTCAGCACCTCGACGATGATGCCGACGCCGCCGGCGGCGACGCCTTCGTAGCGGATTTCCGAATAGTCGGCCGCGTCGCCCATCTGCGATTTCTTGATCGCGCGGTCGATGACGTCCTTGGGCAGGCTCTCGGCCTTGGCGTTGTTCACGGCCAGGCGCAGGCGCGGGTTCATGTTCGGGTCGGGCAGGCCGGCCTTGGCCGCGACGGTGATTTCCCGCGACAGCTTGGAGAACAGCTTGGAGCGCGCGGCGTCGGCGCGGCCCTTGCGGTGCATGATGTTCTTGAATTTCGAGTGGCCGGCCATTCGGGGGCTCTGTCTCTGATCTGAAAAATGAAGTGTGGCGCTTCTAGCGTCCGAGACCGGGTTTTGTCACCCCCAAGGACCAGTAGAGGCGGGTTGCGCTATGCAATGCGCCGGATATAGTTAGGCAACCACTTAGGCATTGTGAGCCGCCATGAGCCTGACTTTGCACGCCCACCCACTGGCTTCGTTCTGCTGGAAGGTTCTGATCGGCCTCTACGAGAACGACCTCGCTTTCGAGAACGTGCTGGTCGATCTCTCCGATCCGGCTGGGCGCGAGGCGTTCCTGGCGCTGTCGCCGATGGGCAAGATGCCGGCCCTGCGCGACGACGTTCGCGACGAGACGGTGATCGAGACCACCATCATCCTCGACTATCTGGACGCCCACTATCCGGGCTCCGTTCGCTTTACCCCGGCCAATCCGGACTTCGCCTGGCGGATGCGGTTCTGGGACCGGTTCTTCGACACCTATGTCCAGGCGCCGATGCAGCGGATCGTCGCCGATCGCATCCGGCCACCCGAGGCCAACAAGGACGCGTTCGGGGTCCAGGAATCCTACGACCAGCTGGCCCAGGCCTGCGATCACCTGGAAGGCGTGCTGGCCGACGGCCGCCAATGGATGGTGGGGAGTTTCGGCTTGGCCGACTGCGCGGCGATGCCGGCGCTGTACTATGCCGACAAGGTCCAGCCGTTCGAGGGACGGTGGCCGCTGTGCCTGGCCTATCTCGAGCGGCTGAAGGCCCGGCCGTCGGCGCAGCGCGTGCTGACCGAGGCCGAGCCGTTCTTCAAGTTCTTCCCGGCCGCCTAGGCGACCTGCAGGTCGACCTGAACATTGCCGCGGGTCGCCTTCGAATAGGGGCAGACCTCGTGGGCGCCGTGCAGCAGCTTTTCGGCGGTTTCCTTGTCCAGGCCCGGCGCGTTCAGGGTCAGGCGCACGGCGATGTGGAAGCTGGTCTCGTCCTTGATCAGGTCGACTTCACTGTCCAGGCTGTGCTCGCCCAGCTTGACGCCTTGATTGCGGGCCACCAGGCCCAGCGCGCCCAGGAAGCAGGCGGCGTAGCCAGCCGCGAACAACTGCTCGGGATTGGTGCCGCTGCCGTCGCCGCCCAGCGACTTGGGATAGCCCAGCGTCACGTCCAGATGGCCGTCGTCGGTCTTGGCGGTGCCCTGGCGGCCGCCCACGGCGTGGGCCTTGGCGGTGTAGATGGCTTCGGTCATGGGAGAGAGCTCCTGGAGGTTGACTGAAGACAGCCAACGCCCAACGCATGACGAAAGCAATCGTCCCCAGCTCTAGACCTCGGGGATGGCCTGCTTCAGGCGACCGCCCACGCGGATCGGCTCGACGCGCACGGCCTGGCCGGTGCGATCGTCGGTCTCGACGAACACGCCGCAGATCGTCGCCGGACCGCTGGCCGGCTGGTAGCGGCCGCCGCTGATCTTGGTGGTGAACCGACGCAGCGGTTCTTCCTTCTGGTTGCCGATCACGCTGTCGTAGTCGGCGCAGGCGCCGGCGTCGGTCTGGTAGGCGGTGCCGCCCGGCAGGATCTGGCAGTCGGCGGTCGGCACATGGGTGTGGGTGCCCACCACCAGGCTGGCGCGGCCGTCGCAATAGTGGCCCATGGCCATCTTCTCGGACGTGGCCTCGCAGTGCATGTCGACGATCACCGCGTCGGCCACCTGGCCCAGCGGGGCCTTGTCCAGCTCGCGGTCGGCGGCGGCGAACGGATCGTCCATGGCGTCCATGTGCACCCGGCCCAGCAGGTTGACGACAAACACCGTCTTGCCTGAGTCGGTCTGGAAGAGGTGGCTGCCGCGTCCCGGGGCGTCGGACAGGATCGGATAGTTGGCCGGCCGGATCAGGCGCGGCTCGCGGACGATATAGGTCAGGGCCTCGCGCTGGTCCCAGCTGTGATTGCCCAGGGTCAGGCAGTCGGCGCCGGCGTCGAACAGCTCGCGGGCGGTGTTCTCGGTGATGCCAAAGCCGGCCGCGGCGTTCTCGGCGTTGATGATCACGAACTCGAGGCCAAGACGGCGGCGGAGATCAGGCAGATGGTCGGCCAGGCCGTCGCGGCCCGACTTGCCGACGACATCGCCGAAGAAGGCGAAACGCATCGAAAGTCCTTAGAGCGAGCCGTCAGCGGCTCATGTCATTGACGGCGATATACTCTTTTTCTGTGAGAATGGCGTCCAGCCTTTGATCGTGCGGCTCGGTCGGCAGGTTTTCCGTCTGCTGGCCACTGTAACCCAGGCCGATCACCAACACGGACTTGCGGGCGCGCAGGGCCTCCAGCGCCCGATCGTAGTAGCCGCCGCCCTGCCCCAGGCGCAGGCCGTCGCGCTGGAAGGCCAGCAGCGGCGCGATGACCAGATCGGGTTGCAGGACCGGCTGCTCCGGCCCCGGTCCGCGCAGACCGATGGCGTCGTGGACCAGCGGCTCACCGGGTTTCCAGGCGCGGAACACCATCCGCGCGGTCTCGGCGTCCTCGACCGCCGGTAGGGCCAGGCTCCAGCCGGCCTCGTGCATCTGGTCGGCGAGGATCAGCGGCGAAATCTCCGAGCCCAGGCCATGATAGAGGGCCGCGACCTTGCCGGCGGGCTGCGGAAACAGCTTGGCCAGCGGCGCGCGCGCCACCTCGGCGATCAACCAGTCGGCTTCGGGGTGCTGGCGGGCCAGTTCCTTGCGCTGGTTGCGCAGGAAGATACGCAGGGCGGTCTTGGCGGCCGCGGGGTCGGCGATGGTCATTCGCCGCTTATAAGGGAGATAGGGTGGCGGCGCCGCGAAGAACCGTGAAGACGTTTCAATCCACTCGAACCTGTTAGTTACAGGTGGGCCCCGTGTTCCCGCAGCCACGGCCACGGGAGGGAACAGGTCCCGATAGAGAGATTAAGGTCCCTGGGAATAGAAATCTTCGACGAGAGCCACAGCATGACCCGCCGCCTATCAAGATAGGGACTCGGAGGGCGGAAAGCCAGGGGCGCGATGACGCGGGCTACGGTATGCAGGTTTCATACCGCCTGCTATCGTGTCGATCGGAGGCCTTGCCATGTCCGTCGTCAGCAAACGCACCGTCAGCCTGCCCGCGGAACAGTCCCGCTATATCGATGACCTGGTCTCGGCCGGGACATACGCGTCGGCCAGCGAAGTGGTGCGCGCCGGCGTCCGGGCGCTTCAGGAACGCGACGCGGCGGTGGAGCGCTGGCTGCGCGAGGACGTCGCGCCGGTGTATGACGCCATGCTGGACGATCCGAACCGAGGCATCGCCGCCGAGGAGGTTTTCGCCTCTATCCGCGCTCTTCATGCCGACCGGTTGAAAACCAAGCCGTGACCCGCAAGGTCGTCTTCTCGCCGGAAGCGCGCGACGACCTTTTCAAGATCTATCACTACATCGCTGAGCGGGGCGCGCCGACCGCGGCCCTCGGCTACGTGACCCGGCTGGAGACGAGGTGCGCCAACCTCGCCGCTTTTCCGCAACAGGGCCTGGCGCGAGACGACATCCGCCCGGGCCTACGACTCCTGGGCTTCGAGCGAAAAACCGAGATCGCGTTTCACATCACACGGGAGGCCATCGTGATCGACCGACTCTTCCATGGCGGCAAGACCATCGATTTCGTGGACTGAGACCTACTCCGCCGCCAGCTTCTCGAGCTTCTCGGCCGCCGCGTCCAGCGCCCGGATGGCGGCGATCTCGGCTTTCGTGCCGTCCTGCTGCATGCGGTGGATTTCGGCGTTGGCGTGGGCCAGGCGCAGCTTCATGTCGGACAGCTCGTCGGCCAGCAGCAGGGCGCCCATCAGGAAAAGGCGCGTCTCGCCCAGTTGGCCGACGTCGGAGCTGACCTGGCGGACCTGGCGGTCGAACAGGCGGGCCAGTTCGGTCAGGTGCGGTTCCTGGCCGTCCTCGCAGCCGACCATGTAGGGCCGACCGTTCACGTGGATGGTCACCTGCGACATGGTCAGGCCTCCTCGGGATCGTCGAACAGTTCGTCGTCCTCGCCCGGCGTGACGGCCTGCCCTTCGTGGTGATGGTCGTTGGCGACCGCCTCGTCGCCGAGGGCGGCGCGGATCTCGGCGATGGCGCGGCCCAGGGCGACCGAGGCCTGCTCACCGGCTTCCTCCAGCGCCTTCTCGCGCTCGCGGGCCGCTTCCAGGTCGGCGACCAGGCGGGTGCGCTCCTCGTCGTCAAAAAGGCCGGGCGCATCGGCGGAGAACAGCGGCATGGCCGGCGCGGCGGCGCTGGCGGACGCCAGGGCGCGTTCGGCCTCTGCGGCCTTGACCGCCTGGCGCTGTTCCAGCTGGCTCACCGCCCGTTCCAGGCGGCGAACGGCAAGGTCGAGAGCCGTTCCATCGGCCGGGATCATCGGCGGTATTCCATCATGCGGCGCAACATATAGATCGTGGCCCTGTTAGCCAGCATTCGGAGGCGAGATTGGGGCGAGGGTCGAGGGCATAGCAGCATTCGCCCCCGCCTGTCCGCGACCCGGCCCGGTTGTTTTGATTTTTGCACCGCTTTCAGCCCCCCTTTCAGCCCTCGCGAGACCGGCCGTAGTTTCTCGGACTTGACTTGTCGGCTGCACACCGCAAAACGCCACCCCAACTAGGGAACGTCGATCGCTCTGGGTCGGCGGCCATAAACCGGAGAAAGATCCATGGCTGTTCGCGTCGCCATCAACGGCTTCGGCCGCATCGGACGTCTGGTCCTGCGCTCCATCGCCGAGCATGGCCGCCGCGACATCGAGGTCGTC